>DATMXS010000368.1:0-5873 GCA_035561355.1 Bryobacteraceae bacterium
TCACTGCGGGATACTTCGACATCACGTCCGCCATCCGCTGGAACACCGACAACGAGGTTGTCATCCGCATCGGCGCGCATCCGGCAGCGCTGCCCGCATCCATTCCGACCGGCACGGATTTCGAGAAGCTCAAATGGACCCCCGGGATCTACGACAAGGTCGCGCTGTATCTCTCTGATAACCCGGTCATCGAGACCATCCAGGTCGCGCCCCGCATCAATCCGCCGCGCATTACAATTCAGACCGTTCTGCGCAATTACGGCAAGTCCGCGGCGAATGCGCAAATCGGTCACTCCGTCACAGAGTGGCGCGGCGGCAAGCCGGTCACCCGCACCACGCCCCGCAAGGTGATGTTGAGCCCCGGTGGCACCGAGACCCTGACCGAGGACATCCCCCTGCCTGGTGCGCGCCTATGGTCGCCCGAGGACCCGTTCCTCTATGTCCTCAAGACCACGAGCGGCGGCGACAGCGCCGAGACCCGTTTCGGGGTACGCGAGTTCCGTTACGACACGCCCACCCGCCGCGCGTGGCTCAATGGCAAACCGTATTTTCTGCGAGGGTCCAACATCACCCTTCACCGCTTCTTCGAGGACCCAAAATGCGGCCACCTCCCTTGGGACGAAGCCTGGGTCCGCAAACTCCTCGCCGAGATCCCCAAGAAACAGATGCACTGGAACTCGTTCCGCTTCTGCATTGGCCCGGCGCCCGAATTCTGGTTCGAGGTCGCCGATGAAGCCGGACTGCTCATTCAGAACGAATACTTCATCTGGACCGGCAAAGAGAGTTGGGCCGGTCATGCCGAGCGGTGGAACGAATGGAGCGTCCCTCAGCTCTTCACCGAATATCGCGAGTTCATGCGCGACCACTGGAACCACCCCAGCATGGCCCTCTGGGACGCCTCCAACGAAACCGACGCCGCGGTGCTCGCCGAGAAGATCATTCCCGAAGTGCGCAAACTCGATCTATCGAACCGTCCCTGGGAGAACGGATACAACCTGCCGTCCGGACCGGACGACCCTGTTGAAGATCACCCTTACCTGTTCTCGCGCGTGCAATCAGGCGGCAAGTTCTTGATGACCGACCTCGAGAACATGACCGGCGCGAAGAGCACGAACTCGCCCCACCCCACCGGCCATGCCGCGTTCATCAACGAGTACGGCTGGCTGTGGCTGAACCGTGACGGAACGCCCACCGTTCTCACGGACAAAATCTACGAGCGACTCGTGGGAGCGAACGCCACTCCCGAGCAGCGCTTCAAGAAGAACGCCTACCTTCTCGCCGGGCTCACCGAGTTCTGGCGCGCGCACCGCAACTTCGCCGGCGTGCTGCACTTCGTCTACCTGATGTCGAGTTACCCCGGCGTGTACACGTCTGATCATTTCCGCGACGTCGAGAGACTCGAACTCGAACCTCACTTCGCCGAGTGGGTCGGCGAATCGTTTAAACCGCTGGGCGTCTACGTCAATTTCTGGCAGGACACAGTCAAAACCTCGGCGCGCGGACAGTACGCGGTTATGCTCGTCAACGATTACCAGCACGACGTCAACGGCAAGCTGACTTTGACGTGGGTGTCTGAGGCCGGCGAGGAAGCCGCGCGCGCCGAGCGCGAATTCACGCTCGCCCCCAACGGCCAGATGTCCTACGACATCCCGCTCGCCACGCCGGCCAAGCCGGGCCGGTACACGCTGCGGGCGGTTGCCGCTTCCCAGCAGGTTCGTGACACCAAACCGACCATCAGCCGCCGCGAGGTGCGGGTGGAGTGAGTGCACGTCCGGACCGATTTGTTCGTCAAGAGTGACAGATGGCTGTGTTCCGCCTGATTGCCGTGGGAGTATGCTGTGCCGCAGCGATGGCTGCGGGAGAGCGCGTAGTCCTCTCAAACGGCTTCAGCCTGCGCGTGGATCGCCATGAAATGATTGGGGATACGGTGCGATTGTATTCGAATGGCGGCGTGACCGAGATGCCCCGTTCGGCCGTCTCCGAGTTCCACCCTGAAGCGGCCGTCCCGACACCTCCCAAAGGCGAGGCGAAGGCCGAGACAAGCACTGTTGTGGATCCGAAGCAACTGGTGGAGGACGCGGCGAAGCGCCACGGACTGCCGGCCAAACTGCTGCACTCCCTGGCCCGGGCGGAATCGGCGTACCAGCAGAACGCCGTCTCCCCAAAAGGCGCCATCGGCATTATGCAGTTGATGCCGGACACGGCCAAGCTCCTCGGCGCCGACCCGGCGGATCCTGCGCAGAACGTAGAGGCCGGAACGCGTTATCTGGCCGACCTGCTGCGCAAGTATGCCGCGGATGACTACCAGGTCCGCAAGGCGCTGGCCGCCTACAATGCGGGGCCAGGGGCGGTGGAGCGATACAAGGGCGTACCCCCCTATCGAGAGACGATGGCCTACGTGGAACGCATCATCAAGCAGTCCGGACTGCGTAAGGCTGCCCACTAGCGGCCGGACATGCCTGGCCCGGTGTGACCGGATCACTCGGCGAACTTGTAGCCGAGGCCGTGCACGGTGAGAATATGCCTCGGCTGCTTGGGATCCGGCTCCAACTTCTGCCGGAGCCAGGCGACGTGTACGTCCACCGTGCGGGTTGAAACGGACCCCTCGTACCCCCAAACATCAGAGAGCAGGCGCTCGCGCGAAAGCGTCTCGCCGGGGTGTTCCACCAGGTACCGGAGCAACTGAAATTCTTTCGCGGAGAGCGACACGGGCTTGCCGTCGCGCATCACCTGCGTGCGTTTCAAGTCCACCTCGACCTCGCCGAATCGCTGTATCGCGGCCGGGGCCGGTGATTGCGATGCGCGACGAAGGAGGGCCTCGATGCGCGCGAGCAACTCGGGCATCTCAAAGGGTTTGGTGAGGTAGTCATCCGCGCCGAGCTTCAGGCCGATGACTTTATCGACGGTCTGGCCGCGCGCGGTCAGCATCAGGATCGGTGTGGAATTGCCGCCCTGCCGCAGGTCCCGGCAGACGTCGAGTCCGCTCTTACGGGGCAGCATAAGGTCGAGAATGATCAGGTCGAAAGAACCCGCCGTGGCCACGCGCAGGGCTTCCTCGCCATCGGCGGCGGTCGCGACCGCGTACCCCTCATCCGTCAGACGATCACTCAGGGTGAGGCGAAGCCCGGGCTCGTCCTCCACCAATAGAATTTGTTTACTCATGCTGATTGCGGCGCGGCCTTGAGCCGGAGCGTAAACTCGCTTCCCTTGCCGGGCGCGCTGGCGGCTTCGATGCTCCCCCCCATGCCTTCGATGAGATCACGCGCGAGGCTCAGACCGAGCCCTGTGCCGTGAATCTGGGCTGCGATCGCTGCTTCGCCGCGGTAGAACGGATCGAAGATATGCGCGAGGTCATCGGGGCCGATGCCGATGCCCTTGTCGGCGACGGTAATGTGGACCTCGCCCGCATGCGAGCGCGCTGTGATGCCGAGCCAGCGGCCGTCGCCGCCATACTTCAGTCCGTTGGTGATGAGGTTATGGAGGCACTGCTTCAGCGCAGCATGGTCCGCGACGACGTGCGGCAGGCCCGGCTCAATGTGCCGCTCGACCACTGCACCCGATTCCTCCACCAGCGAACGGGAATCCGATAGCGTGCTCTCGATCACCTCTTCAACATCAACGGCGCGCAGCTCGTACCGCCTGCCGCCTTCGCCCGCTGCAAAAGCGAGAATCTGCTCCACCATCTCGCGCAGGCGGTGTCCCTGCCCCCGCACCAGCGCGCCGTACTGTTTCACGCGAGGATTGGGATCGACAATGCCATCCGCCAGGTTATCCCCCGCCGAGCAGATGACCGCGACCGGCGTCCTGAGTTCGTGGGACACTCCCGCGACGAAATCAATCTGCAACTTCGCCAGCCGTTGGGCGCGCCTTGTCGATACGACCATCAGAGTCATAGCGGCTGCGAGCAGAAGCAGGATGCCGAAGCTCACCGCCAGATTGCGGCGGCGCAGGCCGGTAACCACGTCGTCGAGCGAGCCGCGGCGATGGCGCACGTCCAACTCCCACTGGCCTTCTCCCGAGGCCGGCGAGATCCTGCCCGGGCCTTCCTGCCGGGTGTCGCGTGCGCCCGGCGGGCGAGGCGCGACGCCTGGAAAGCCCTCGGGTGGCGGCCCCAGCAGCTTGATTCGGATGTCGGCGGCACTCGCCGGCGTGATGGCCGGATCCGAGCGAAAAAGGACTTGGCCGGCTCCGCGATCAACCACCGAGACGTCGAACGAGCCGGCGCCAAAATGCCTCTGCGCAAGATCCGGCAGCAGCTTGTCCCAAAGGTACGCAGGACTGAGCGTGAGGACGAGCGCCCCGGTGACGCGGACCTCGGGCGGAGTACCGTCAGTAGCGCCGGAGACGAACTGTACGTGCAGGTGCGCCATAGCGGGAATCTGCTCGTATACGGTCCAACCGCGGCGGCCGCGCTGCGGGGCGGTCCGGCTCTCCTCCAGATCGGTGCGAAGCGGCTCCAAGGCGGCTGGCCACGCGGCTTCGCGCCACTTGCGCGCCGCGGCATCCAACTCGAGAAGGCGTGTCTCCCGGCCCTGAAACTCGACAAGGAACACGCTGTTTAGGAGATCGTGTTCAGGCGTGGTGCGCAACCAGGCTTCGTATCGCTCGATGTAACGGTCCCAATCACGGTTCGCGGCGATGACTGGTTCGGGACGGAACGCTTGGGCGGGCCGCTGGATCTCACGGCGGAAATCCTGAATGAACTGGGCGGCCGATGTGTTCA
The DNA here is from genome assembly GCA_035561355.1 of Bryobacteraceae bacterium. Classification (GTDB taxonomy): domain Bacteria; phylum Acidobacteriota; class Terriglobia; order Bryobacterales; family Bryobacteraceae; genus DATMXS01. Next base: position 4,724 of record DATMXS010000368.1, read on the forward strand.
GGCTCAGCTCCATACGCTCGCGGTCCGCGGCGCTCACCTGCCCTATCCAGTGGTACTGGAGGAAGGCGAGGATGAGGAGCGTGATCGCGAGGCCGGCAACCACGGGCGCAGGCAGAGCGGAGCGAAACGAACCCAGTCGAGCGCCTCCGGCACGCTTTAAGCGAGGCTGCCGCGAGCCGGGTGACGGTTTCGAATTCGGCTCGCGCGTGCCTCTTATCTCGGGAGACCCAGTCATGCGTTCAGCCCTATCAGACTTCGAGCATATATCGTTTTCACTCCCTCGCCGCGATTGTAAAGCGGTTGTTAAGAGCCTTTTACGCGTATTTAGCGCCTCCCCGGCGACGGGACGCGTTTTGTGGGTATCTAAGAATAGACGCTGAATCCGAAGCTGGGGAGGAGAACACTACATGAGGGTCTGGATTGCGCTGGGAACTGCCGCGGCTGTGGCGCTGGTCGCTTGGGGCCAACGGCGCCGTTCAACGGCGGAGGGGCTGCCGCTGGCGAATACGGAGGCCGAGAAGCGAATCTTGTCGGTGCTTCAAGACGCCGTAAAGAAAGGCGAGACTTACCAAAACGTGCCGCCCATCGACGGAAGGATGCTGCGCCTCCTAGCCGAGACTACGGGAGCGAAGTCGGTGGTGGAGATCGGCACATCAACCGGGCTTTCAGGGCTGTGGTTCTCTCTCGCCCTCCATAAGAACGGCGGCAAGTTGACGACGTTCGAGATGGATCCCGGCCGGGCCGCGACCGCGCGCGACAACTTCAAGGAGGCCGGCGTGGACCGGTTCGTCACCATTGTCGAAGGCGATGCGCACAAGAACGTCACGTCAGTGAAGGATTCGATCGATGTGGTCTTCATCGACGCCGACAAAGAAGGCTACATCGACTACCTCAACAAACTGCTTCCGCTGGTGCGCCCGGGCGGGCTCATCCTGGCCCACAACGTCGACATGATCGCCGATTACCTCGAGAAGGTGAACGCCAATCCCGCCCTCGAGACGGTGCTCTTCATGGAAGGCAACGGCCTCGCCATAACGCTGAAAAAGCGCTAGTGTAGTGTCTCAGAAATAACTTTACCGTTGGGCCGAGTAGGCGCATACTGATGGAGGTATGTCTCGCGCTCCTGCCTCCGCCCTGCTCGTTACAGACC
>DATMXS010000369.1:0-8529 GCA_035561355.1 Bryobacteraceae bacterium
GATCGCGCAACGGCTCGGCCAGGTGTCCGACAACGTCCTTCAAGTCAATCAGGGAACGCTGTACCCCGCGCTGCTCAAGCTCGAACAGCACGGTTACGTTCGCTCCGAGTGGGGCCGTTCGGAGAACAACCGCAGGGCACGCTATTACAGCATCACCGCGTCCGGACGGAAGCAACTGGCACTGGAAGCAGAGAACTGGGAGAGGATGGCGGGCATCATCGCCCGCATCTTTCAGCCCGCGACGTAGGAGCAGGCCATGAGCGCCGCCCGCGCGTTTTCGCGCCGTCTTCTTGGCGTATTCGCGAGAAGAGACTCGGATCAACGCATCGCTGAAGAACTCGAGTTTCACCTGCAGATGCAGGCGGAGGAGAACATCCGCCGTGGGATGGCTCCCGATGACGCCCTCCGCGCTGCCCGCATCTCCATCGGAGGGGTCGAATCCGTCAAGGAAAGCTGGCGTGCGAACCGCGGCTTGCCGCTGATCGAGAGCACGCTCAAAGACCTGCGTTACGCCCTGCGAATGATGCGGCGCAACCCCGGCTTCACCGCGACCGTGGTGTTCGTACTCGCTCTCGGCATAGGCGCCACTACCGCCGTGTTCAGCATTCTCTACACGCTCATGCTGCGGCCGTTGCCTTACTCGCACTCCGAACAGCTCATAGGGCTGGGCGAAGTCAACCTGAAGCAGCCTTCCGGCATCATGCTCGGGCCGGCGCGCTATGCGAACTTCACCGATTGGGCAGCACAGAACCGGGTATTTAGCGGTGTGGCGGCGATCCGGCGCGAAGCCGTGATCGTCAACCTCGACGGCCAGCCCGAGCGTGTCCGCGGCGAGTGCGTCTCAGCGGAATTTTTCGCCATCCTGGCGATGCAGCCAGTTCGCGGCCGCACACTCACGAAGGAAGACTTCCGGCCGGGGGCGCCGCGCACGGCCGTCCTCAGCCACCGCTACTGGATCAAGGCGTTCGGCGGCCGTACCGACGCGTTAGGCCGCATCGTGCGGATCGACGGTCAGCGGACGATGATCGTCGGCGTGATGCCGCCCCGGTTTCGGGCTTCGCTGGTGGAAGGCGGCTCGCGGCTCTGGCTCCCGCTGATTCCAGATCCGCGGGGGACCTCGGACCGCGCAGCGTTCGCATACAGCGTCCTGGCGCGGCTGAGGCCCGGCATTCCGCTGGAGCGCGCGCAGAACGACATGGATACGATCGGGCGCCGGCTGGCGCAACAGTACCCCGAGGCTAACCAGGACTGGCGAGTTCGCGTGGAACGCATCGAAGATCAGCTCGGTCTTGCGGCTCGGGCCCCGATCGCGAGAGTGCTCGAGAGCCTGGTGGCGCTGCTGCTGCTGATCGCGTGCGCGAACGTGGCGAACCTGCTGCTTGCTCGCGGCGCCGAACGTCGCAAGGAGATCGCGCTGCGGCTTGCGATGGGCGCAGGCAGGTTGCGCATCGCCCGCCAGCTCCTGATGGAAAACCTCGTGCTGGCCGCCGCGGGCGGTTTGGCCGGAATTGTAGTCGCGTGGTGGTCGGTGCTGGCTTTGGCCAAATCTTCCGCGGGCATTTTTGCAGAGGTCGGGGTCTCGCGCTTCGAGATCGACGGTGGCGTCGTGCTCTTCGCGTTTGGCATCGCCGGCGCTACCGGCATTACGTTCGGGATCATCCCGGCCGTGCGGGGTTCGCGTTCGCGCGTGAATGAGACCCTTAAGGAAGCTGGCGCAGGTTACTCGGCCGCGGGAAAGAAACGCCGGGCCGCCAACCTCCTGGTGACCTGCCAGGTGGCGCTCTCGCTCGTACTGCTGATCACAGCCGGCCTGGTGGTGACGAGCATGTCGCAGTTCTGGCAGTTCGATTGGGGGTTCCCGCTGGACCGCCGGCTGGGCATCGGTCTCGCGCTCTCCGATCAGCGATACACGGACGTCACGAAACGCGCCGCGTTCTTCCGCGACGTGCTCGCTTCAGCAAGCGCGCTGCCTCGCGTGCAGACGGCAGCGCTGACAAGCACTAATCCCATCGGCCAGACCGCTCCCATGCTGCGCTTCCGGCTCGAATCTGGCGCGCCGGCCGAAGCGAATGCGGCGTATCGTGTCGTGAGCCCGAATTACCTGCGTGTGCTCGCGATCCCGCTCAGGAACGGCCGCTTCCTCTCCGAAACGGACACGGCTGCCGGCGAGCCCGTCGCAGTGGTCAATGAAACTATGGCCCGGCGCGCATGGAAGCCCGGCCAAGAGCCGCTCGGGCGGCAAATCGAGATCAACGGCAAGTGGCGGACGGTGGTGGGCATTATGGCGGATGTCATGAACCAGGGTATGGTTGGCCGCTCTGCCTATGAGGTCGCGGTCCCGCTCGTGCAAGACCCGCCCCACGCCGCGATGCTGATTCTGCACTCGGAAGGCGATCCGCTGGGCCTGGCGCGTCCCGCTATCAGCGCTATCCACAAGCTCGATCCCGACCAGCCGCTTGACCCTGTCCGTACCTTTGAGGGATTGCACGCCGATGCCTGCGGCGTCTTCGGATTCATCCTGTCGTTGATCGGCAGCTTCGCCGTGATCGCAGTGTCGCTCGCTGCGGCCGGAATCTACGGAGTGACCTCGCGGTCCGTGGCGATCCGCGCCCGCGAAATCGGCATCCGCATGGCGCTCGGAGCGGGGCGCTCGCGTGTAGTAAGCGACATTCTCCGCGAGGGACTGTGGCTGGCGTTGGCGGGCATCGTGCCCGGAGCGCTGCTCTCGCTGCTCCTGTTGAAAGTCCTGCTTTCGAAGCTCTGGTGGCTCAAAGCCGGCGCACCGGGCACAATCATGCCGGTGTCCGCGTTGTTGGTGGCCATCGCCCTGCTGGCCTGCTGGTTTCCGGCCCGCCGCGCGACCCGGGTGGACCCCGCGGCAACGCTACGGGCGGAGTAGAAGCGGGTTCAGTTCGAGGCTGTCCGGAGGTTTAGGCAACCGGCTTCCTGCGGATGCCCGCGAACGCATTGCGTCTTGCCACGTTTACTTCGCATGAGCGAATGTCAGCACCTGCGCCCAGCCGCTGAGGAGGTGTGTCCATGGGCTTGTGGAAGGATGTTCGGCAAGCGGCGTGGGTACTCGCGCAAAGTTCGGGTTTCATGGTCGTTTCCATATCGGCGCTGCCCTGGGGCATTGGGGCCAACACGGCCATCTTCTCCGTCGTGAACGGAATACTGCTGCACCCGCTGCCCTACAGCCAGCCGGATCGCATGGTGCGGTTGATGCTCGGTGGAGCAGCGCGCGCAGGAAATTGGGATTCGCATGCCCCTCGGAGCACAGGGCGGAGACGTGCTGCGCATGGTCGTGAAGCAGGGTATGAAGCTGGCGGGCCTCGGGATTATCATCGGCCTGGCCGGCGCTTTCGGCCTCTCGCGGGTGCTGACCGCCCTGCTGTTCGGTGTCAAACCGTACGACCCGATGACCTTTGTCTCAGTCGCGCTGGTGCTCGCTGTAACTGCCGTCCTGGCGTGCTGGATTCCCGCGCGCAGAGCGACGCGAGTGGACCCATTAGTGGCGTTGCGGTATCAGTACCGCATCGGCCCGCCAGCGGCTACGGGTTCAGGTCGATCGCTTCGATGACACGGCCGTCGAGCGCGACGGCTTCCATGCGCGCCTTTTTGCCCTCCACCCGCACTGTCACGAAATGTTCGATACTCTCCACCTTCACCGTCAGTCCGGGCAGCGGAGGGTCGGCGGGCGCCAGCGGAGCCCCGCCGCCACCGGTCACGACGTACTGAATACCGTTCTTCACATGCCGCTGGTAGTTGTGGTCGTGGCCGCCGAAGACCGCCTGCACGTTGTACTTTTCAAACAAAGGCACCAGCGTCGGCGTCTCCCTGCTCATGTGACTGCCCTTCTGATTCACCGTGTACGGCGGGTGGTGCATCACCACAATCCGGAAGTCGGCTTTGGCGCTCCGCTGCAGATCCTCTTCGAGCCACCGCGTCTGTTCGGCCCAGAACTGCTCCCGCTCAGCGCTGCTCGTAGCGAGGTTCGTAAGGTCGCTGTCGATGACCACAAAATGCGCCGAGCCCCAGTTGAATGAGTAATACGGCTTCTTTACGTCAAAAAACTCGTAAAACCGTGCGTTATCGCGTTCGTGATTCCCGAGCACGGGAAAGAACACGGTGTTACGCAGCAGTTCCTTCTCGATCGAGAAAAAAAGCGGCCACTGGGCCGTGTCGTAGCCGTCGGAAACCAGATCGCCCGTGTGCAAGACGAAGGCGGGCTTGGTTTCGGCGATCGCATTGATCACTCGCCGGTGCAGGTCGTGACGGGTGCGTGTATCGCCGAACACAACGAATTGGAACGAAGCTTCGCCGACGGGCGGTACCATAAACTGGCCTTTCCGGTCCGCCTCCGCGAGCCCGGCAGAAGCGGGAATCTCGTAGCGCATCAGCTCACCCGGCTTCAGCCCGGTCAAGGTAACCTTCTCGCTCCGCAGCACGGGCAAGCGGCGCGGTTCACCCGACGGCCCGGTCACCGTCGCTCCGTCGGTTTCCACCACCCAGCCGATGGTGGCCGAACGTGGAGCGGGAATGACAACGTAAGGACCACCCACGAGTTTATCGGCCGCATTGGCAGCGGCTGCAGCGCACAAAATGAGGATGATAGAAAGTCGCATGGTTGTGAAGCGGTCTACTCTCGGACAATCATACCTTCAACGGTCTTCTGCTCCCCGGAAGCATAACTTAAGTCCGCTTCATCCGCGCTGACCACTGCGAGTTCGCCTGTCGCTATCCGATTCCGTCACCCTTCCGCCCTTGGTCGGCGTATAATTCCCTCCAATATGCCCGAAGCACAAGCTGTCGCAATGCAAGCCGAGCGGCCCCGCATGGGGGAGATCCGGCGAGTGCTCACGATCCTCTTCTGGGAACCCGGAGCCGGGTTCGCCGATGTCGCACGGCGACCGATCTGTTGGGTGCCCATTCTCCTGGTGGTCATGTGCGCGATGACATACATGTATCTCGTGTCGCAGCGCATCGGGTGGGAGCAGGTGGTCCGTACCGGCGCGGCTGCTTCCGAGCAGTTCCAGAACATGCCCGCCGTGGACCGCGAACGCGTCATAGCTCAGCAGTCGAAGTTCGTGGGTATCTTCGCCTACGCGGCCGCTGCCGTTGGCACGCCGATCTCCAGCTTGGTAGTCGCCGGCGTGGTGATGCTGCTGTTCACGGTCTTTCTCGGCGGCCAGGCGCGATTCGGCCAGCTGTTCGGGGTCGTCTCATACGCCCAATTGCCGCACATCATCTCGATGGCGATTTCGTCGGTGGTCCTGCACCTCAAGGCGCCTGCGGATTTTGACATGCAGAACCCGCTGGCCCTGAATGTCGGCTTTTACCTGCCCGAGTCTCTTCCGAAATGGGTCGTCGGTATCGGCAGCAGCATCGACCTGTTTTCGTTTTGGATCATCGCGTTGATCGTGATCGGCCTGCGAGCCACGGACCCGAAGGCCTCGCGGTCCACCGCACTCATTTCGATCCTTGCGCCGTGGGCGCTCTATGTTTTCGGCAAGGCGGCCTGGTCGGCACTCATGAGCTGACGGCGCAGCAGAAACCCGGCGCAAACTGTGCGCGCGGAACGGTCCATCTGTGTTCGCCAGGCCCCGCGCGACCGGGCAGCTCATCCCGTTTGTAAGGTTTTGTCAACTCGTACCGCGCGCCGCCGCTCCTCGCGTCACAAGCAGTAGAGGAGAATGTGATGCGATATTTAGCGGCACTTGCATTCACGTCAATGATGGCTGTCAGCCTGTCGGGATCTGCGTACGGGGCTGAGGGTCAGTGGCAGAGGGGAGACAGGGACGACCGGCGCCCGCCTGCGTACGGCCAGCGCCGGAACGCAGACGAGGCCTATCGTGCCGGTTTCGAGCGCGGGCGAATCGACCGACAGAACAACCGGCGAGCGGACTACCGTGGTTCGGACCGGAACCGTGGCGACTCAAGCTATCGGGACGCGTACCGCGACGGTTATGAGGCCGGGTACAACGACGGCCGCCGCGGTGCGCGGGATAACGGCCGTTACGGGCGCGATCCGTACTACGGTGACAATGGCCGACGCGGGAACGGGAGCTACGGACGCGACGGCAGTTATGGAAGCTACGGCAATCGGCAGACGAACAATCAGGCTTACAGCCTGGGACTCCAGGACGGCAGGCGCGATGGCCAGGAAGACCGCATGAAGGGGCACAGCTACCGGCCGACCGAGAGGGGCAGCTACAAGGACGGTGACAACGGCTACAACTCCGCTTGGGGCAATAAGGACGCGTACAAGCGGCAGTACCGTTCCGGCTATCTGGCCGGATACCAGGGTGCTTACGGCCGCTGAGTTAGGCGCAAGTTAGCCGCCGTAAGAGGAGAGGAGCCGCAGAGGGATGATGGTCTGCGGCTCCTGATGGCCCGAATGCGCATCCGGGCTTTAAAAATACAGCTTTAACGCGAACTGGATATTGCGGGCTCCTTGAGAGCTCGTGATACGGCCCAGGTCGCCCCCCAGGGACGAATTCGGCGCATTCAGGATCGGCGTATTGGTCAGGTTGATAAACTCCGAGCGGAATTCGACAGATGTCCGTTCGGAAATCGGAAACTGTTTCTGAAGACTCATGTCAAACGTTCGAAGCCCGGGGCCTCGCACCGTGCCGACGCCACATGTGCCGAACGTTCCGGGCGCGGCGGGTGCGTACGGGCTCGGGTCGAACCATTGGTAGCCTCCGGCGGCAGAGCCCCGGGTGCCGAATTCGTGGCCAGGCGCGATGCAGTTCGCCCTGGGGCCGCGCGACTTGGTTCCTGACGCATCGCCGCCCGAAATCGTCAGTGGGAAACCGCCCCGAAGCGACAGAATCCCGCTCACGTTCCAATTGCCGGCCACGGCGTTCAGCACGGGGTGGAGGTCCCGGCCGAATGCCCGGCCACGCCCGAACGGTATGTCCCACACGGCGTAGCTCGTCAGGTTGTGCGTGACGTCGAAGAAGCACGGCCCCCATTCGGCCTTTGAGTTGTACAGGTTCTGCCAATATGCCGATGCGGGCGCTGACTGGCCCCCCGAACCGTAATACCCGATGTTGTTCGTCATGCACTTGGAATATGCGTACGAAACTTGCGCCTGCAAGCCGGAGGAGAGTCGCCGCTGGAAGACCGCTTGGAGTCCGTCATACCGCATGGTTCCGTTGGACTCAGTGCCGGAGATCTGTGTGATGCCGGTCAGTGCAGGGTTCCCGGACAGGTACGGGCTCGGCGCCGTAGTGCCGTCCGCCAGCAATTGGCGCTGGAAGTACGGCATGGGCACCATCAGGTGGGTCCCTTTCTGCCCGACATAGCCGGCCTGGACAGTCGTCACATCCCCCAACCGTTGCTGGACCGTGAAGTTCCACTGCTGTGAGAGAGCGGGCTTGATGTAGGGATCCCAAAGCCGGATGTTGGCGCCGGCGAACGGGTCGGTGGCGCTGGAAAGCACCGTAAGGCCCTGGGAGATTCTCGACGCCGGTAAGGTTAGCGTGTCATACCTCGTCTCGAACTCCTGGTTGAACGGTGGGTTCAGCGGCAGCCGCAGGTTCGTCCCGGTGCCCTCCAGGTAGGTGGACGTCGTAAAGGCGCCGCGGATCACCATTTGTCCGTTGACCGTCCAGGCGAAGCCAACCCGCGGCTGGAAGTTGTAGCCGAAATTGTACGAATTATACAGCGCCCGGTCATTGTTGTAGATCGTGTCCTGGTCCGCGATCTGGATCTCGCCGGAGAACGGAGCGAAGTTGGCCTGGCGATCTTTTACCTCTACCCAGGGCGTGTGCGTCTCGTAGCGCAAGCCGAGGTTGACGTTCAATGCATTGGTAATGCGCCATTCGTCCTGGAGGTATGCCGCGAAAAGCGTTGAGCGCTGGCCCCAGGTTCCGGTGTTTACGCCGCGTCCGAGCCGGTCCGGCAGACCCAGAAAGAAGTCGGCTTCGCCGGCGCCGGCGCCCGCGCCCGCGACCGCCCGCGCGTCCGGCCCGGCCGTGAACCTGCCGGTGAAGTCCATAAGACCCGTGCGGCCGTTATTGCCCGCGTAGAATGTGTTGATTCTGGTGCGGATTACCTGGCCGCCTGCGTGAAACACGTGGCGTCCGCGGGTGATCACGGCCGCGTCCGCCACCTGCAGCGAAGTATTCGCGAACAACTGCTGCGTCCCGATGTTCGCTTCCCCGAAGCCGCCTGCCGCGCCGCCCGATATGTTCATCGCGAAGAGCCCCGGCCCGCGCTCATTGCCGTTTTGAATCCCGAGTTGCTCGGCGATGTTGCCGGTGCCCCGGTCCTGGCCGCCGTTGTTGACCTTCACGTAGTTCGCGCCGGCGCGAATTTCGTTAACGAATGACGGGCTCCAGGTCTGCGTCCAGTTCACAACTCCGTTCCTTGCGGGTGCTTCGAAAAACGACGGGAACGTCAGTGGGAACGAACTGAATGAAGGGCTCGACTGCCTGCTCTGCGAGTACCTTCCGTACAGGCGGTGGCGCTCGGTCAGGTCCGCGTCGATCTTGGCATCACCCTGGTCGCCGTACGTGTGAC
>DATMXS010000370.1:0-7994 GCA_035561355.1 Bryobacteraceae bacterium
GTGAGGCCGCACCAGGGCGCGCGCAGAACGGAGAGCCAGGCAATGCGGTCGGCCGGGTGGAGCAGTGCGCAGGTCAGGGCCAGCAGGTCCTGAATGACGGGCAGGTCCCGAAGGCAATCGATCTCGACAGCGCGGTACGGAATGCGGGCTTCACGCAGTGCCCACAGAATTGACGGCAGGTGTGTGCGTGCGCGGACGAGAATAGCGGTCTTGCCTGTGCAGGCGCGCACGATCTCCACCACGCGGGCCGCTTCCTCGTCATCCGTCTTGCCGATGAAGGGGTGCATCCGAACGGCAGGCGCGAGCCCGGCGGGGCGGTGTGGGTCGGACCGGCTGAAGCTGACCGCGCCGCTCGGCGCATCGCTGGTGCGCGGAAAAATGCCGGGAAACGCGTCGTTGATCCAATCGACGATGCCGCTCTCGGACCGGAAATTGACGCTCAGTTGAAGCGGTTCGAGTCGCACGCCGCCGATGCCCTCGAGTCCCGCGCGAATGAAGAGCCCGACCTCGGCCTCCCGGAACCGATAGATGGACTGCATCGGGTCGCCGACGAGGAACAGTGTGCGCCCATCGCCGCGAGTCCAGCCGGCGGTGAGGCGTTCCAGCAGTTGCCACTGCGTGACCGACGTGTCCTGAAACTCATCGACAAGCAGGTGCTCGATGCGATAGTCGAATGCGAGCGCCAGGTCCGTCGGCTGATCCTCCGGGCCGAGCGCATCCAGGGCGGAGAGCATCACCTGGCTGAAATCGATCTGCCCCCGCAATTGAAAGACGAGCCCGAGTTGTGCGACGGCCATCGGCAGGACGGTGAGCAGGGCGTCCATAACGGCCCATTGATCGTCCGTGTAGGTCACGCGGGGCAGCGAGCGCAGCGCGTGAAGCGCCTCACAGAACTCGCTCTCGTACTGGAGCGCCTCGAGGACGGCCTCGATGTCGCCCTTGCGGGGATTCGAGCCGGGCGGGAAGCCCGTCCTCTTGTCCACTTTCTTTCGAGGCTTGGCATCGCTGCTTTTCGTCAGCAGCAATTCGGCAATGCCGAGCCATTGCGGAAGTGCGTCCAGCGTGGGAGGCGGGAACTCGTCCATGTTTTCGCAGGCGAGGATCGCGCTGCCGCAGGACGAATCGAGGTTACTCGCCGCAAACGCCGCGAGGCTGGGGACGGAATCGACGACGCACGCGGGCGCGAGATCGAAGGCAGCCTCCAAGGCTTCGAGCACGGCGTTTTCAATAGCGCGTTCGAGCGCGGCGCGCGCCTCGTCCCGATCGACTCCGGCGCCGATGTGCCGGAGCCACTGATCACGCCGCGCGAGCATGCCGGCGATGAGGTCCTGGAGGACGGAGACGTTGTTGTCCAGGTGGAGCAGGAGGCAGCCGAGCGTGCTGGTGCAGGCATCCTCCTCGACCAGCGCGACAGTCTGGCGGGCCGCTTCGGCGTACAGTTCGCGGGCATCCTCGAGAATGGCGGGCGGCGCGCCGAGCCGGGATACCCAGGGCATGCGCCGGACAATCGCGGCGCAGAGCGAATCGATGGTGCGAATCTCGAGGCGGTGTGGATTGCCAATTAGGTCCCATTGCAGGGCGGCGTCGCGGACACGGACGGCGCGGGCGAGTTGCCAGGTGCGGCGCTTGTGTTCGGCTTCCGGCTCTGGCAGGTCCGCCGTTTCCAGGGCGGCCAGGAGCCGGCGGCGCATCTCGGCGGCTGCCTTGATCGTAAAGGTGATGGCGACCACCGATTCCGGCCGCTCAACGCGGGCAAGCAGCACAAGACAGCGCTGGATCAACAACTCGGTTTTGCCCGATCCTGCGGGCGCCTGCACGATGAACGATCCGGCGGGAGACAGCGCACGCTCGCGCTGCGCGGAGTCTTGAACCGGCATTAGTCAACCTCCCCGCTCAGCGCGGAAGTCCCGAGCCGGGCTTCATGGATCCTGCACAGGGACGCGAGGGGGCAGTTCTCGCAAACCTGCGGCTTCTTGGGATCCACGGGTGCGTAACCCTCCTTGAACGCGGCAGCGAGGCGGTCGAGCACGGCGCGCCAGCCGGCCTTCTGCTCGTCCATATCGACCGGCTTGGCGCCAGGAAGCGCCGGCGGATCCGCGGAGACAGCCCTGAAGCCGAGCTGGCCGGTCTTGAGCGAGGCGAGCGCAGCCGCCGCGAGAGTCCCCTCGTGGGTAACCGCGTAGAGCGGAACCTGCGGTTCGGAGGGTCGGTCACCCTCCCAGCTTGCGAGCTTGGCCTCGCCGGTCTTGTAATCGATCACGACATCGCGGCCGTCGGCGAGGCGGTCGATACGATCGATGCGAACCCTCGCGATCAGCCCGTTGATTTCGACTTCCTGTTTGAACTCGATCTCGAAGGCTTCAAACGGCGGCCGCTGCTTCTCGATTTCGAGCCACTCGCGCAGCAGGCTCTCGAGACGGCGCAGTTCGAGTTCCGCGAATCGCGGCAGAAGCGGCGCGCCGCGTTTTGTGGCGAGGTCCGCGAACGCGTGCGTGATACCGTCGCCGATGATGCCTGTGACCTCGGCCGGCGAAGCAGCCAGAAGCTCCGCTTGATTGCCGAGCCGGCGCCAGATGTGCTCCAGGGCGGCGTGCACCAGGTTGCCGCGCTCGCGGTAGCCAAGCCCGTCCTCCGGAGTTTCGAGTGGCGCTGCGCCGAGCCGCAATTCCGCAAAAGCGCGGAAAGGGCACTCGGCCTGGAGTTTGAACAGCTTGGACCCGCCGCGAAGCTGCTCGTTTTCCGTGAGCGCCGGACCGTTCTGATCTTCAAAGTTCGTCAGATCCGGCGCGAACAGAGCGACCTCCACAAGTGACGCGTATGAAGGCAGCGAAAGCGATTCGAGCGAACCGGCGTCGATGTCGCGGATGAGTGGGCTGGGGCCGAGTTCGCGATCGCCGTCGCGCGTCGCGTGGCTGACGATGATCGACGGTGCGGCGGCGAGTAGCGCGGCGGTGCGGCGGCGCGCGAACTCCAGTTCGCGCTGGGGAGACGAGTGGGGAATGTTGTGCGCCTTCTGGACCGCGGCAGGCAGGAAGGGGTCGGGATGCGCGGCTGCGGGCCAGGATTCGTCATCCATGCCGGTGATCCACAGGTGATCGAAGCGCGCGCCGGCGGCCTCGAGCGCGCCCAGCACCTGAATCGGAGCAGGCGCAGACTCGGGCTGGAACATCGCTTCCGAGGCCATGCGTTCAAGGCGCGAGACGGCGGCGCTGTAGCTGAGTTCCCCTCCGAGGGCATCGAGGCGCGCGAGTTCGGTGAGCAGACCGGACCAGGCGCCGGTGGCCTGGAAGTCGTCGCTCGAAAGCGGGCCGTCGCCGGGCCAGCCCAGCGCATCGAGCAGCCGCGAAAAGTCACGCGCCCAACCGCCTGGACTCTCGTATTCCGGCACGCTTTCGCGGACGCGGGACCACTCCGCGAGAGAGCGCCTCAGAGATGGGCACTCGGGACCGGGCCGGCGGGCGTTTTCCGCCACTGTCGCGATCGAGACCTGCGCGACGCCCAACCTGCGCAACGCCGCATCGAGGGCAGCGCGCAGGCTGCGCTCGGAGGACGCGCCCCGAATATAGGCGGAGCGGAGGAACGCGCCGAGCGGGCCGATCGGGTTGGCTGCGGGCTGCAGGCGCAGAGCCAGCAAGGCAGCTCGGATCAGGGGATATTCGACGAGCGCGCGGCCGGCCGAAAGGTTGAATGCGCGGCGGCGAGGCTTCGAACCCGGCAGGATTGCTGCGGGGTGGAGGATGTCCGAAAAGGTGCGCTCGACTTCCCTTCGGCGCGCCTCGAGGTCCGGTACAACCACCGCGATGGAACTCTCGCCCAGCTCCACAAGGGAGCGCGCCCAGCGGGCCGCTACGGCGACTTCATGCCTCCGGTCGAGGCAGGCGACGCGGCGCGCGCCGCCCGGAGCGGCCTGAGCCGCTTCCACCATGGCGACTGACGTCCCCGCATTCCGGCACGCGTCAACGAAAACGAGTTGCTGCGGCGTGATCTCGTCGAAGCCGGCGAGCAAGATTCGCGCGGGCAGTTCACCGTCGCGCAAAGCGCTCGCGAGGCAATCGGACAGGCGGGCCGAATCAACCCAATTTCCCGCGCCGCACCGCGCTTCAAATGCCTCGCACCAACTCAGGAACGCGCGAGTGTCCTCGCTTGCGGCAATCTGGATCTCGCGGCGATCCAGCCGCCACGCGTGCATTAAACCCCAGGACGACGCGGCAGCGGTTGCGGTAGCGGAGACGGAAAGGACACTCTCTGATTCCGGCGTCGCGCGCACCACCGCTTCCCAGATGGACTGTTCCTGCTCCTCCGTGAGAACCAGGGGCACTCCGGCAGTTCGGTAGACACGCTGTTCCCACAAAGTGGAGAGCCAGGGCCCGATCGGCACGATTTGCGGGGCTTCCCAAACGCGCTCACCCGCTGCGATGCGGGCAGCGTTGTAGCGCTCCCGCAGGGTTCGCGAGAGGCGGCGATTCGCCGTGATGAGTGCCGCGCCGCCGCGAACGGCTTCGAGCGCATCGTCGAGAAAACTATACGATTCGGGGCCGTGTGCGACAGGCATGGTAAACGAACGGAAGAGGGGATTATATCGCGTGGCAGGGCAGTCCCCGGGCGCCCGGCTTCGTGCTAAGCTCTACGCGCACGGAGGAGAGCATCATGCGGATGTCGGCGAGTTTGCTTTGCCTGATTCCTTTTGCCGCGGTTTGCACGGGACAGCCAACGGCGCGCGAGGTGATCGAGCGCATCAAGAAGAATGTCAACTGCGAATGGCGCGCGGAAACGATCGACACGTTCAAGGCCGGGAATCCGGATACGAAGGTGAAGGGTATCGCCGTCACTCTCATGGCCACCTTTGACGTGTTGCAGCGCGCGGCGGCGTCAGGCAAGAACTTGATCATCACTCATGAACCCACCTTCTACGAGCACCAGGACCAGGCGAAAGCCATGGAAGGGGATGCCATCCTCGCCGCGAAGCGCGAGTTCATCGATAAACACGGCCTCGTTGTGTGGCGCTTTCACGATCACTGGCACATGCACAAGCCGGACGGGATCGACCAGGGCATGATTGCGAAGCTCGGGTGGGAGAAGTTCGAGAAGGACACCGCAGGCCCCGTGCCGTATTTCGAGTTGCCGCCGACGACAGTGGGGAAGCTCGCAGCGGATTTGAAGGCGAAATTCCACGCGCGGTCGATTCGCGTGGTCGGCGATCCGGCGATGAAGGTGACCAAAGCGGCGTTCAGTGCCGGCGCTCCGTCTACGATCGGCCAGATGAAGGCACTGAGCGGGACCCCCGTGGAAGTGCTGGTTGCCGGCGAAACCAGGGAATGGGAGACCGTCGAGTACGTCCGCGACAGCGCCAGGGCAGGGAAGCCGAAGGCGTTGATCCTACTCGGGCACGTCATCTCCGAAGAAGGCGGGATGGAGAACTGCGCGAGCTGGCTCAAAGGGTTCGTGAAGGACGCCCCTGTGGAGTTCATTCCCGCAGGTGAGCCCTTCTGGTCGCCTGAATAGGTTGGTCCTTATGCCACGATGGGATCAATGGACTGGGACGTCGTGGTGGTGGGGGGCGGGCCGGCTGGCTTGAGTGCAGCGCTGATGCTGGGCCGCTGTCGGCGCAAGGTCCTGGTAGTAGACGCTGGCAAGCCGCGGAACCGGCGCGCGGCGGAAGCGCACGGGTACCTGACACGGGACTGCATTCAGCCGCTCGAACTCCTGCGCCTCGGTCGGCAGGAATTGACGCCGTACGGAGTGGAATTCCGCCATTGCGAGGCACTGGACGCCTCGCGTCTCGACGGCGGCGCCTTTGAAACGCTGCTCGCGGGTGGCGAACGCGTGCGGTCAACCATGCTCCTGATTGCTACAGGTGTCGTCGATCATATTCCGGAGATCGAAGGCATTCAGGACTTCTACGGCACAAGCGTACATCACTGTCCGTATTGCGATGGCTGGGAGGAGCGCGACCGTCCCATCGCCGTTTACGGAAAGGGGGGGAAATCGGCGACCGGATTGGCGCTGGCACTGAAGACATGGAGCGCCGACGTGGTGCTCTGTACCGATGGTCCGGGCCGGCTCGGCCGCGAGGAGGCCAGCAAACTGGCGCGCGAAGGAATCCCGATCCGGGCGGAGAAGATCGCGAGGCTGGAGGGCTCCGGCGGACGCCTGCAATTCATCGTCTTTCAAACGGGCAGCACGCTGGAGAGGGAGGCCCTGTTCTTCTCGACCGGGCAGCGGCAGCGCTCGGGGCTGGCCGAGAAACTCGGCTGCGAGTTCAACGACAAAGGCACGGTACGCACCAACATCCGTGAGGCGACGAACGTGCCGGGACTGTACGTCGCCGGAGACGCCTCGAAGGACGTCCAGTTCGTGATCGTCGCGGCAGCCGAGGGGGCGAAGGCGGCTGTGGCGATCAACAAAGCCCTTCAGGAGCGTGAGGGCCTCAAGCCGTAGCGGCCGCGGCATGCCCGGCCGCACCCCGTCGCTTGAGAAACGGACTCACTAGAACCGGTATCCCATTCCAACCCAGGCGCTGATTCCGGGGGAGTCGATGCCGGAACCGTGGACCCGGTAATTGCGGTCCAGCAGGTTCTCCAAGGCGGCATTCAGGCGCCAGCGCTCACTGAGCGGGAATCCCGAGCGAATGCTGACCGTAGCCCATCCCGCGGTGGACAGATAGAACGGCGCTCGCGAGTTGTTATCCGCGATTTGAACGCCATTCATCGTGGACCCGATGGGAAGCACGCGGTTCTGAATTTCGAGCAGGGTTTCGCCGGTCGGGCGGAAGACGCCCGTCGCGGGATCGACGTATGAACCGACACGGCTACCGCGAAAGAACGACGCGATATCGCTCCGGCGGAAAGACGCCCCAATGCGCTCATCGTCGCGGTCACCGCCACTGAGCCGGTCCTGCGCCCCTGAAGCGTACACGGCGAGCTCAAGCCAGGGCCGCCGGCCAGCGGGGATGTAGCGCAGGGATACCGCTCCCATCTGGGGCGGCAGACGCCGGATGTTGCGGTTCGGATTCAATTCCCGCCCCAGTATGTACGTGTAATTGGCGTTCACCGATAGCCGTTGCTTGATGATGTAGTGACCCAGCCCCTCGACTCCGTAGTAACGTGAACGCCCGTCGTTCACGAACGCCTTGACCGCGCGGGGATCCACTTCCGTCGCCACAGTCACGACGCCCTGGCCCTGCTGACCGCCTGTCGGACTCAGCGGCGTTACCGGCAGTCCGGCGAGTTCCCCAGGAATCGAAGTCAAAGGGAACAGCAGCGTGCGGCGAACAATCGGATCGGCAAGCTCGGCATCGAACAACTGCACCCGCGCATACCCCCGGCGGGAATTGACCCTCATGCCAAACTCGTAATTCATGAGCTTCTCGGCAGAAAGTGAGCCCAACGGTTTGCCCTTGGACAAGGCGCCTTCACCCGCATCCGAGCTGAGCAACGCTCCCGCAGGTATGGCGGCGGACGCGGGAATCTCATACCCGAGGTCATTAAGTCCAAGCGCGCCGAGGTCGTTCAGGTTCGGGGCGCGGAAGCCCCGGCTCACAATGCCGTGGATCCCGAACGCGCTCGCGACTTGCCAGGCCAGCGACGATTGAAAGGTGAAATCGCGGAACCACTGGGACGACTCCGGGATGCCGAACGCCTCGTCTTTCCGAGTGGCGAAACGGACACCGGTGAACCGAACCCCGCTGCTGGCCCGCAGGCGGCTGGTCAGATGCAGGCTCGTCTGTCCGAAGACGCCTACATTCTGGTATCGCGACCGGTCCGGGTACAGCGTGCGCGGGCGTGCCACCCGTCCGCTCGCCTCGGTCACCGTACGCTCGGAAGCCACGCGTTCGTCGTAGACGTCGCCGCCGAAACTCGCGAGCAGCCGATTGGACCGGTGCATCGAGGCCTGACCGGAGTACCCCCATGCATCGACGCGGTTCCAGTCGCGCGTCAGCGGGTCCGAGTAGAGCAGGTTGCGCCGGGCACTACCGTCCACCTGGCTGTTGAGCG
>DATMXS010000371.1:0-15121 GCA_035561355.1 Bryobacteraceae bacterium
GCCTTAGACGTGGCACTCGCGAAGACGTTCGCCGAAATGCTTCGAACTTTAGTAGGAAGGACCGGGACGAGCCTTTTTTCGGAGAACGGGGGAGGCTGCGTATTCCGAATTTCGACGCTACTCCCCCCGTAGCGCGACCGCGGGATCGACCCGCGTTGCGCGCCGGGCAGGCAGATAGCTGGCCAGGAGCGCCACCCCGATCAACAGCAGTGACACGGTTACGAAGGTCGCCGGGTCAGCGGGGTCAATGCCGAAGAGCATGCCACGGAGCAGCCGCGTGAGGGCCAGCGCGCCGGCGATGCCGATGCCCACGCCGGTGAAGGCGAGCAGCGCAGCATGGCGTACCACCATCGAGAGCACATTCGCCCGCGCAGCCCCCAACGCCATCCTGATGCCGAACTCGTGGGTGCGCTGGCTGACCGTATAGGCGATCACGCCGTAGATGCCGATGGCTGCCAGCGTGACGGCCAGCAACGCGAAGGCGCCGAGCAGCAGCATATTGGTGAGCCGCCCGGAGACCGAACTCGCAACCACTTGCTCCATGGTGCGAATCCTCGTCACCGGCACGCCCGGATCAACCGCTTTCACCGCTCCCCGGATGGCGGCGGCCAGCGTCAACGGATCGCCATCGGTTCGAACCATCAGCGAAAGGGGGCGCGGCATCTGGTATGCGGAGAGGTAGAAGCGCGGCTCAGCCGGGCTGTCCAGCGCCGCGTCGCGCGAATCGCCAACCACGCCGGCAACCGTAACGAGCGGCCCGCGCCGTTCGGGGGTGCCCCACTGGAACCGTTTTCCGACGGGGTCCTCATCGGGCCAGTAGCGTCGCGCCATTGCGGCGTTTATGACCACGGTCATCTGGGCGGTCTCGAACCATTTCATGATTTCTGCCGGTCCCGAAACGGCCGGCAGCGTTCCATCTGCTTCCGTGACGAGGCGTCCTTTGAGGAGCGGGATGCCCATGGCCCGAAAGTAGTCCGGGGTGGCAACGTGCTGGCTGGCTTCGAGGAAATGGCCGCGCTGCGGCACAGGCTTGCCTTCGAGGTAGAAGCTGGCGACGGCGCCGGCGCCGGAAAATGGCGCAGGCCAAATGCCACCGGCCGACCGTACTCCCGGGAGCGTCCGAACGCGCTCCACCAGACTATTCTGGAACGCCATGAGTTGCGGAGCCGAGGCGAAGGGATTCGCAGGCCATGACAACTCGACTGCCAGGACGTGCCCGGCGTTAAAGCCCGTGTCGATCCGAAGCAGGCGATAGAAGCTTTTCATGAGAAGCCCGGCACCCGCGAGGAGAACCATGGCCATCGCAACCTCAGCCACCACGAGCGCGCCGCGCATTCGCGTCCTGACCGTTCCGGCCGTTTGACGCCCGCCCTCCTTGAGGCCCTCCGAGATCGCCACCCGGCTGATCTGCATTGCGGGCGCCAGGCCGAAGATGATGCCGGTCACCAGGGCGACAACCAGAGAGAAACCGAGCACCGCCGCATCGATGCGGATGTCCGCGGACTCGAACCCGCGAGGCAGCAGCCGCACGAGCGATTGGAAGCTGGTTTCAGCCAGCAGTAATCCGAGCGCTCCGCCGGCTATCGCGAGCACGATGCTCTCGATGAGCAACTGAACGACGAGCCGCCCGCGCGTCGCGCCGAGCGTCACCCGGATCGCCAGTTCCTTCCGCCGCGCGGCCGAGCGCGCCAGCAGGAGATTCGCTACATTCGCGCACGCGATGAGCAGCACGAACGCGACCGCGCCAAGCAGGACCAGCATGGACCCGCGCGACTCGCCCGTCATGACGGCGCGCAGCGGCTGGACGAGTGCGCCTATGCCTGTATTGGTTCCGGGATACGCGGCTGCAAGCCGGCCGGCGATGGTGTCCATCTGCGCCTGAGCCTGCTCGAGGGTGGCCCCCGGCTTCCGACGCGCGATGACCCACGAGTTGTTGTGATTACCGCGCACCTCCATGTTGTAGGTCTGGACGCACTGGGCGAACGGGGCGTAGACGTCGGCTGGGCGGTGATAGCGAAATGCCGGCGGCAGAACGCCGATGACGGTGTACGCTTTGCGGTCAAGCGTGAGCGTCTTGCCGATCGCGCCCGGCTCGCCACCGAGGCGCGTGCGCCAGAACTGGTGACTGAGGATGACGACCGGGGCGCCGCCCTTGCGATCGTCTTCGGGCAGGAAGTCGCGGCCGAGGACGGGCTTCGCCTGGAGCGTCCGGAGGAAATTCCCCGATACGTAAGAAAGCTGGACCTTCTCCGGCTCACCGTCTCCCGCCAGTGTCGCAGGCCAGGTGCTGGTAATCGCCATGTTCGTGAACACGCCGGCCTGGCGGCGCCAGTCGAGATAGTCGGGATAGCTGACGGACCACCCGTGGTTGGAACTGGTCTCGCTGATCTCGACCAATCGCTCAGAATCCGGGAACGGAAGGGGCCGGAGCAGTACCGCGTTCACGACGCTGAAGATGGCGGTGTTGGCGCCGATTCCCAGCGCGAGTACGAGGAGACAAACCGCTGTAAAGCCGGGCGTTCGGAGCAGGCTGCGGACGGTGTGCCGGACATCTTGCCAGAAGACCATGCCCGAGACTATGCACGCGCGGGACCAGTCTAAGTTGTTGAAAACGCCGGAGCCCATGAAGCCGATCCGGCGCGCTTTCGGGACCCTGGTGTCCGATTTCGGTCAGCGCCAGCCCTCAGGTAAGGTGCGCTCCCTGCGTCTCCACGTACACCGCGTACAGGGACTGGCTCGCCGTCATGAACAGGCGGTTTCTCTTGGCGCCTCCGAAGCAGAGGTTCGAGCAGATCTCCGGCAACAGGATCATGCCGATTCGTTCGCCCGAAGGCGCGAAGACGTGTACGCCGTCATAGCCCGCGCCAACCCAACCCGCGCCGGCCCATATGTTGCCGTCCACATCCGCCCGGATGCCGTCCGCCCCGCCGTGCCCCTTTCCCGAGAGCTCCATGGATACAAACTGTTTGCCTCCCCGGAGCGCGCGTCCACCGGCCACGTCCCAAACCTTGATGTTGCGCGCCGCGCCGGTATCGGCAACGTACAACTGCTTGTAGTCCGGCGAAAAGCAGAGGCCATTTGGCTTCTCAATTTCGTCGGTGACGAGTTCCATCCGGTTGGCTTTCACATCGACGCGGTAGACGGCTTCCTTGATCTCCAGCGGCCCCTTGTTGCCCTCGTAGTTGACCATGCTGCCGTAGCCCGGATCAGTGAACCAGACGGAGCCGTCGGGATGCACCACCACGTCGTTCGGCGCGTTGAGCCGCTTGCCCTGCCACTGGTCCGCGAGAACCGTGATGGCTCCGTTCGGCTCGTATCGGACCACGCGGCGGTTGCCGTGCTCGCAGGAAAGCTGCCGCCCCTCGAAGTCGAATGTGTTTCCGTTGCTGTTGCCCGACGGACTGCGCATCATGCTGACGTGCCCGTCTTCATCGAGCCAGCGCATCTGGACATTGTTCGGGATGTCGCTCCAGACCAGGTATCGCCCGACGCCGTTCCAGGCCGGGCCCTCGGCCCACAGCATGCCGGTGTGCAGACGTTTGATCGGCGTGTTGCCGAGTTTGTACCGGCCGAAGCGTTTGTCGAGTACGACAACGTCCGGTTCGGGATACCGCTGGGGGTTCGTGCCACTCCAATCGCGTTGCGAAGCCACTGCCGATGCGCCGAGAAACCCGCGCCGGGTAACACCCTGCATAGTCGCGCCCTCCGCGTGCAGTATACCCGTATCCGCCGGCGATCAGCGGGCGGGCCAGCGCCAGACGCAACGATCGTTGAATACTGAATGCGACACCGGCAATCACCGACGAACAGAGAGAGGATTCAAACGATGAGAGAAGTGCTGGCGATCAACGGGGGCGAGAAGGCCGTCAAGATCGCGCTGCCCGGCTGGCCGCAGTTCAGCGAGCAGGCGATCCAGGACGTGGAGGCGGTGCTCCGCTCGGGAAAGGTGAACTACTGGACCGGCAAGCGCGGCATGGAGTTCGAAAAGAGATTCGCCGAGTGGCAAGGCTCGAAGTACGCGATCAGCGTGGCCACGGGAACGGCGGCGCTCCACGTCGGGCTGGCCGCGCTCGGGATCGGGCCGGGCGACGAAGTGATCGTGCCGAGTTACACGTTCATCGCCACTAGCTTCTCGGTGGTGCAGGCGGGCGCGATCCCGCGTTTTGCCGACGTGAACCTGGAGGACCACTGCATCAGCGTAGAGAGCGCAGCCCAGCTCATCAATGAGCGCACCAAAGCGATCATGCCAGTGCACCTCTACGGAAACGTCTGCGATATGGACAAGATCAGGGCACTGGCGACAAAGCATGATCTCCTGGTCGTCGAGGACAACGCTGAAGCGTACGGCGGCGAGTTCAAGGGCAAGAAGACCGGGACGCTGGGTCACGTCGCCGGATGCAGCTTCTGCCAGAACAAGACATTCACGACGGGCGGCGAAGGCGGCATGGTCACCACTGACGACGAAGAGGTGGCATGGCGCGCCCGCAGTTTCCGCGATCACGGCTACGACGTGAAACAGCGCCTGAGCCTGCTCGAACTCGAGCAGAAATTGCCGTACATCCACAACATCGTTGGCTGGAACTACCGCATGACTGAGATGCAATCGGCCATCGGCCTGGCCGAACTCGATCGCATCGACGACTGGAACCTTCCGGCGCGGCGGCGGAACGCGCACATCATTGTCAGCGCGCTTAGAGAACTGCCGGAAGTGAAGTTCCTGCCCGTCGATACGCCTGAGCGGCGCAACGGCTGGTATGTCATGGCCTTCTCACTGGACATCGACAACATGGATTGCAGCATTCAGGAGTTTGTCGCCGCGGCCGGCGCCGAGGGTGCGCCCTGCTGGAAAGTCTTCTGGCCGCAGTGTCACACGGAGCGCGCCTTCCAGGAGGGCAACGGCTTCGGGCGCTCCGGGTTCCCGTTCCGTTCGAAGGAATATGCGAATCCGGGCAGCGCGGATTACTCCCGCGTGGACGTGCCGAACGCCCTTTGGCACGAGAAGCACACCTTTACCTGTTTCGCCTATCCGACCTATACCGAGGAGAACTGCCGGGAAATCGCGGCCGCCCTGGTGAAAGTCATCAAGGCTTACTCAAAGAGGACTGTCCATGCCTGACATCGTGAAGTGGGGAGTGATCGGATCAGGCGGTATCGCACGCCGCCGGACTATTCCGGACGGGATCGCAGCGGCGCCTAACGCCCGGCTGTCAGCGTTGTTCGATGTGGACGCTGATGCCAACCGTGCCGTAGCGGCGGAGTTCGGCGGCACAACTGCTGCGAGCATCGCGGATCTTCTGCAGCAGGACGTGGATGCCGTTTACATTGCTTCCCCGGCGAAAGCACACTACGAACACGCGTTGGCTTGTGCGAGCGCGGGAAAGCACATCTTCTGCGAGAAGCCGCTCGGCATGACGATCGCCGAAGCGGAACAAATGGTTGCGGCGGCACGCGAGGCCGGTGTGCTGTTCGGCGCCGCTTTCATGATGAGGTTCCACTCGCAGCATCAGGCGGCGAAGAAGCTCATTGAGGAAGGCCGCCTCGGCAAGCTCGTGTACGGACGCGCACAGCTTTCCTGTTGGTATCCGCCCATCCCCGGCGCCTGGCGGCAGGATCCGGCCACGGGTGGCGGAGGCTCTCTCATCGATATGGGCGGCCATTGCATCGACCTGCTGGAGATGTTCTTCGGCCCCGTTGCACGCGTGAGTTGCTTCACCCGAAGCGCGGTGCATGCGTACAAGAGCGAAGACAGCGCGGTGGCGCTGCTCGAATTCGCCTCCGGCGCGCTCGGCACCGTGGACACCTTCTTCTGCATCACGGACGAGGGCAGCAGGAACGCGCTCGAGCTGCACGGCTCAATGGGCAGCATTCTTGCCGAGGGCACTATCGGACAGGCTGCGAAGGGAAAGATGACCGCGATCCTGAAAGAGAGTGCAGGCGGATACGACGCCGGGCAGGCACGCGACTCTGCGGGCGGGATAGACATCTCGCCGGAACCGCTGAACATGTACTGCGCCGAGATCGAGGCCTTCAGCCGCGCCGTGCTTGATGGCGAGGAACCCGCAGTGGGCGCAGACGCCGGCGTGCGCAGCCAAAAGGTGCTGACCGCCTGCTACGAATCGGCGCGGACCGGTCGCGCCATTGAGGTCTGAAGCGTCGCATCGAGCCGCGACTGCGAGCCGCCCATTCCTCGCGGCTCGTACGGCCTGTGCTGCGCGATGGGCCGCGGCCGAGCGCCACCAAGCACGCATCACCACACCCGAACGCGGTCCTTCGGGGCAAGGTAAAGCTTCTGGCCGGGCTGCACCGAAAACGCATCGTACCAGGCGTCCAGGTTCCGGACTGAGTCCGCGCGGTACTGTGCGGGAGCGTGGCCGTCGGTCGCGATCTGTTGGCGCAAGGCCGCATCCCGGGTCTTCGATCGCCAGGCTTGACCGAAGCTGATGAAGAACCGCTGATCGCCGCTGAGGCCAGCCTTGGAGACGTCCGCCTCGCCACCGAGCGAGAGGCGGTACGCGTCATGCGCAGTCAACAGGCCCGCAACATCGGCGATGTTCTCGCTGAGCGTCTGGCGACCGTTGACGGCGAGATCGGGGAAGGGGCGGTAGGCGTCGAACTGCGCAATAAACGCTTCGCCGGCGGTCTTGAAGTGCTCGAAATCTGCTTTGGTCCACCAGTTGGCAAGCCGGCCTTCGGCGTCGAACTGGCTGCCCTGGTCGTCGAAGCTGTGGCTGATCTCATGGCCGATGACCGCGCCTATGGCGCCGTAGTTGTGGGCCGCGTCGGCATTCACATCGAAAAACGGCGGCTGCAGGATGGCCGCGGGGAAATTGAGTGCGTTCTGAAGGGGAAGATTGACCGCGTTCACCGTTTGCGGAGTCATCCACCACTCGTCACGTTGCACCGGTTGACCGAGCTTCGCGAGCTGGTGGCGGTATTCGAAGAGCTCGGCGCGCCGCGCGTTCCCGAGCGCGTCCCCTTTGACGATCTCGAGCGCGGAGTAATCCCGCCAACCGTCGGGATAGCCGACGCCGACTCTCAGCGTCGCTACCTTCTGTTTCGCTTTGGCCTTCGTCTCCGGCGACATCCACGCGAGTGCATCGATCCTTTTGCCGAACGCCTTGACGAGGTCGCTCACCATAGCCTGCGCTTTGGCCTTTGTCTCTGGCGGGAAGTAGCGCTCGACATACAGTTTTCCGACAGCCTCGCCGAGCGCTGCGTTCGTGAGGTCTACGCCCCGCTGCCAGCGCGCGCGCAGTTCGGGAACTCCGCTGAGCGCCTTGCCATAGAAGTTGAAGCGCTCATCGACGAATGGCTTCGGCAGGAACGCGCCGGCCTGTGCCATCGCATGGAACGTGAGCCAGTCTTTCCACGCGTCGAGAGGCTCTTTCGCAGTCAGGGCGGCGAGCCCGGGCACCGCCTTCGAGTGCCAGATCATGAAAACGGGCGCGTTCTTCAGCCCGGCGGCGTCGAGCAGCGTGGGCCAGTCGAGTCCGGGAGCCTTCGTTGCCAGTTCTTCGCGCTTCCACGAGACCACGCGATGCACGTCCTGCGATTCGACACGCGTGGCATGCGCCGCGGCCATTTTCGTTTCCAGGCCAAACACGCGGGCGGCGCGGGCGGCCGCGTCCTCGAAGCCCGCCAGCTTGAACATCGCCGCAATATGCGCCTGATACTGCTTCCGCAGCTCTGCCATTTGCGGACTCGCGGAGACATAGTAATCGCGGTCCGGCATCCCGAGGCCGCCCTGGAGCAGATACGGCACGCTTTGTGACGGGTCCGTGAGCGACTGGCTTACCCAGATTCCGAAAAGGTTTTCAGTCTCGAAGTTCGTGGCGTTCAGCGGGTCCACATCGGCACGGAGCCGGCCGCCGATCACGCGGGCCAGGTCGTGGCGGTTCGCGATGGCCGCGATGGCGTCAAGCTCCGGCTTCAGCGGAGCGATTCCCTTCGATTCGATGGCCGCTTCATCCATGAAACTCGAGTAGAAGTCCCCTATTTTCCGGGCTTCGACGCTTCCGGCGGACCCTGCCTTGGCCGATTCCTCAATCAGCGTCAGTGTGCGCTTCCGGGTCTGGTCCGCCAGAATCGCGAACACACCGTAACTCGGCTTGTCAGCGGGAATGGCAGTAGCTTTGATCCATCCACCATTGGCATACGCATTGAAGTCGTCACCCGGAGCGACGGACGTGTCCATACCTGCCACATCGATACCCGCCGCAACCGATGGCGCTGCTGTCCTGGAGGGTGACGCCGTCCTGCATGCAGGCGCGCCCGCGACAGCAGTGGCGAGAAGGATGGCGGAAAGCGGGCGGATGAACGCTGATCCCGTGATATGCACGTCACGAGATTACCGCAAACTGCAGAGGTCCAGCCGTCCTCCGCAGAGCCGGTTGCCGTACAGGCAGTTGTCGCGGGCCGGAGGCGGCTCTTTACGGCCAACCAAGTTTTGTGTTCCCCTTTTATTCGCCTTCTGCTAGAGTATGGCCATGAGCCCTACACTGCAACCCTCGGACTATGCAAACCAGCTCATGGCAAGCAAGGAATTCTTCGAACGCTCAACCAGAGTCCTGGATGAGGCGGATTCTAATTTTCGCCCGCACGAAGGCATGTTGACCGCTGCCCACCAGGTCGCGCACGCGGCCCAAACTCTCGATTGGTTCATACAAGGCGCCTCTCGACCCGAAGGTTTTGACCTGGATTTCGAGAAGCACGCTAAGGCCGTCGAGGACGTGACCTCGATGGCCACCGCTCGCGAGTGGCTCGAAGCGGCGTACACGAACGCGATCCAGTTCATGCGCTCGCAAACGCCGGAGGATCTCGCTCGCCCGCTGCCACCCGGCCTGGTCATGGGCGGTCAACCCATCAGCGATATC
The DNA here is from genome assembly GCA_035561355.1 of Bryobacteraceae bacterium. Taxonomy (GTDB): domain Bacteria; phylum Acidobacteriota; class Terriglobia; order Bryobacterales; family Bryobacteraceae; genus DATMXS01. Next base: position 8,874 of record DATMXS010000371.1, read on the forward strand.
GTATGGTCCATGATCGAGCACACCGCTCATCATCGCGGCGCCCTGACCGTGTACTCCCGCCTGCTCGGTAAAGTGCCGCTGATGCCGTACGGGGAATGAATCGGGAGCTGCGGCCCTCACGCCGCGGCCACACGTCGAAACAGCGGTGCGCAGGCGCCCGCGATTTGTTCGACGTGCCGGTGATCGGTGCCGCAGCAGCCGCCCATCACAGTCAGGTTGGGCAGACGCAGTTTGAGCTCGGCGTACCGCGATGCGAGTTCGGCGGGATCACCGGTATCGAGTTCCGCCGACTCGTTCAATTCGGCGTGGCTCTTACGAGAGGCGTTCGCGCGGAGGCCGCGGATTCGTTCCGTCCACGGTTCGTCTTCCGCCAGCACGTGCTCGAAGTGGGTAGGGTGCGCGCAGTTGATCATGAAGTAGAGGACGTAGGCCGACGTGGCGGCATCCACCCGCTCGATGGCCGATCTCAGCGTCTCACCGGTAGGAAGCCGGCCGTTGGTCTCGACAGGAAATGAAATCACCACCGGCATCCCCGCGTGCTCGGCCGCCCGCGCAATTCCGATCGCTTCTTCGGCGTAGTTGATCGTGATGCCGCAGACCATGTCGGCCTCGGTCTCCGCGAAAATTTCGATTTGCTCCCGGTGATACGCCTCAGCGTCCTGCCTGGACATGTTTCCCGGCGCGTATCCGTCCTCGCGGGGGCCAACGCATCCACTGATCACGAGGGGCGTCCCGCTGGATTCCGCCTCACGCCTGATCTCTTCCAGCAGTCGAATCGACCTGCGGTTCACGTCCGCGAGCGCTTCGCGGCTGTACCCGAGCCTCGCACCCCAGTCTGCGCTAGCCCTCCACGTCGCGCTCTCCAGAATCAGCCCCGCCCCGAACCGGCCCGCGATCCCGGCGTAAGTGCGAAAGTACTTGCGGAGGGCATCTTCACTCGCAGGTGTCTTGAACAGATCGAAGGCGGCAAAATCCGGGAGTTCGAGTCCCTCATGAAAGACCAGAGTTGTTTCCAGGCCGCCATCGGCAAGAAATAAGCCGCGGCCGAGTTGCGGCAGGTTGTTTCGGTACTGAGGCATGTCTCCCCCTGAGGTTCGAAGTCGGATTGCTACCCAAGAACGCGGCAATCACTTCGAATTCGGCTCTCAGATTTCGCGGCGTGACCGTCGTCACCGCTCCCTCACGGTCGCGGCACGGTTGATTCGTGGCGGGTCCAGATCGCGCAGCACAAGGGCGCCCGGGCTGTCGAAAGTCCTGCCGCTCGGCCGCCGGTTGGTACAATCTGTTACTCAGGGATCTCACCCGGTCGGGGGTGAGCGGCCAAGCCGGTGTCACCTCGAATCGGCCGAGTCTGCCCGCGGCTCACGCGGCATGGGAGATCTCCAGTGAACGTCACAAAGCGGTTGAAAGTCTGTCTGGCGTGCTGCACGGTGTTGGCCGGACTGGCCATGTCGGCCGACCCGCCGCCGGCCCCGGTTCGCGTCCGAGCCGCGGATGTCCTGAAGCACCTCGAACAGACCATTTCGTGGTACCGCAACATCAACGCCGTCGAGCGGTCGTCAGCGCTGGCGAACGATGTCGTTCTGCGGGATACAGCGCGCCGGACATCCGCCGAGGTGCTGCAACACGCGTTTGATTTTGCGCGTGCCCAGGCAGCTTTCGTCGAGCCCGAACAGCCCGCCGCCCGAGCCAACGGATCGCGTCCAGGTGCGCCGGGCCGCAACATGGATCGCGTCGCGGCCAGGGCGGCGGAGAGGATCGCCAAGCTCGACGCGCGCCTCGAAGGCCTCGATCGCGCGGCTGAAAAAGCAACTGCCCGTTCGCGCCCGATCATTCTGGCACAGCGCAAGCAAGCTCTTGCCGAGTTGAATCTGGCGAAACAGATCCAGGGCTCAGTTCAGAGCCTGGTTGCCTTCATGGGCGCCTCGGCATCCACCAGTGACGCGCTCGTGAATCGCGTCGACCAATTGGAGCACTCCGTCCCGGAAGCGATGCGGGCTCCGCAGCAACGGTCCACGGCTGCCCCGGCCGTCGCCGCCGTACCCGCGAGTGCTGCGCCGGTTTTTCGTCCCGAGTCCGCCGGCATGTTCGGGCTTGCGACACAGTTGTACACTCTCGCTCGCACCAGAAGGCAACTGACGCAGGCCGTGAACGAGACGGATGCGCTCCTTGCCTACATCCGTCAGATCAGGACTCCGCTCGGCGCCGAAATGCGGAATTCCATCCGCCGCAGCGACGCGATCGGAGCTGCCTCCGGATCCGACAATCCGGAACAACTCGCGGCCGCCCAGCGCGAAATCGAGGCGCTGTCCGCCCGGTTCAAGCAGATCTCGACCGTGCTTGTCCCGCTGCGGGAGGAGGGAATTCTGGTCGAGACGAGCCGGGGCAACCTCTTGGAATGGCGCACCGCGCTCGACAGCAGGTCCGGCGTTGTGAGCGGCTACCTCGTGATGCGCGGGGTCCTGCTGGCCGTGGGGATCGGCATTCTGCTGATCATCTCCGAAGTGTGGCGTCGCATGACGTTCCGCTACGCCCGTGATGCACGCCGGCGCAGGCAGTTCCTTGTCATGCGAAGGATCGTCGTCGGTTTCGCCATCGCGCTGGTGGTCATCCTGGGCTTTATCTCAGAGGTCGGCTCGCTGGCGACCTACGCAGGGTTCCTGACGGCCGGTCTCGCCGTTGCGCTTCAGAACCCCATCGCGTCCGTGGTCGCGTATTTCTTCCTTATCGGACGCTACGGCCTGCGCGTGGGAGACCGTGTCACGATCGCCGGCGTAACGGGCGATATCATCGAGATCGGCCTGGTCAGGATCTACGTGATGGAACTGACGGGAAGCGGGGCCAACCTGGACCCCACCGGCCGGATTGTCACGTTCTCGAATTCGGTGCTGTTTCAGCCTGCTGCTCTTTTCAAGAAGATGCCGGGCGCCGATTACGTGTGGCACACGGCCACGTTGACGCTTGCACCCGAATGCGATGCGCGCTTCGCGGAGACCAAACTCATGGGTGCGGTCGAATCTGTCTACGGGGAGTATCGCGACAGAATCGAACAGCAGCACGCGCTTTTCGAGCGCTCGGTGGACATGAAGGTTTCGCCGCCGGAGCCCCAAGGCGGCGTGCGCTTCACCGATGCCGGCCTGGAGTTCACGGTCCGCTATCCCGCCGAAGCAAAGGATGCTTCCACAGTCGACGAGCGCGTGATGCGGGCGCTCCATATCGCGATCGACAGCGAGCCAAATCTGGCGCTCGCCCGTACGGGCCAGCCAAAGCTTCAGGCGACTGTTTAGGACGAGATACGAGTTTAGGAGGGTTCAGCAACCCCGATTCGCGAGCTATTTCAACTCGAACCCGAGTCCGGGAAACTCCTTCAGGATCCTTCGGTTGAACTCGCGCACCACTGCGAACTGCTGCGTCGGCAGGGTCCGGACCCGGACCTGAATCACGTACCCGAAGTCCGTCAACTGCTCCACTCCGTCCACCTCGACCGGCCCCTGAATGGCCGAACCCCACGGCTCCTCAGCGCGCAGCCTGTTCCCGATCGCGCACAGCGTCTCAGCCACGTGGTCCGGGTCGTCCTTTCTCGCAATTCGCACGGCCACCACCGCGTACGAGTACTCCCATGTGAGATTGGACAGGGTGTTCACTGCGCCGTTCCGGAATATGTGGGCGGTGCCGTCGTGGCTCCGGAGCACGATGGTTCGCAGATTGATCTCCTCCACGCGTCCCATCGTCCCGTTAATCACCACCACGTCATCGATGCGAATGCGGTTCTCCAGAAGGACGAAGACGCCGCTGATGAGGTCACGCACAATGCTCTGGGCGCCAAAGCCGATTGCCAGCCCGGCAACGCCCGCGCCAGCGATGAGAGGCGCTATGTCGAAGCCGGCTATCCGGAGGGCCATCATCACCGCCACCGCCCAGATCACGGCCGTGAGGGTCTTCCGGAAGATCTCGTTTATGGTGTTGGCGCGCTTCTGAATCTCCGCGGCCGGCGCCGGTGGCCCGGCATGCGCCATCATCCGGGCCAGCGCGCGCCCGCGGAACCGTTTCAGAAACGAATTGGAGAGCCGGGAGGCGATCAGCGCGAAGGCCAGGATCGCGACGATCCTGATTGCCTGCATTGCGTAAGGCTGCATCCATCCCAGGAGCGCGTTCAGGCCCGGCATAACCTCATGGTGTCAGAATGGAAGTTGAGTATGCACGTGTTTTGGAGCGCTGTGACGCTGGCTCTGCTGATGCTGCAGGCCGGCGAAGCCACGCAGACGCCGCGCGAGGCCGCCGCTATCGCCCGCCGCACCTTCGATGGAGTGAACGCCCGCCGGGTTCAGGCCGGCCTCGACCCGCTCAAGTGGAACGACGATCTTGCCGCCGCCGCTCGCGAGCACGCGGTCAACATGGCCGGCAGGGACTTCTTCGCCCACAACGACCCGGTACTCGGAAGCCTGGCGGAGCGCTTGAACCGGCGGGGTATTCCCTGGCGTATGTGCGCCGAGAATATCTTCATGGCGGAGGGGTACAAAGACCCGGTGCCCAAGGCCGTGGAGGACTGGATGAACAGCCCCGGGCACCGTCAGAACATCCTCGAGCCCCGCTTGACCGATTCGGGTGTCGGGACTGCGGTCACCGCCAGCGGGCGGCGCTATTTCGTGCAGGTTTTCACGATTCCGGGGCGGGTTGCGGATGCCTCGGGACCGCTGAAGAGAAGGAAGCCTACATCTTCTTCGCGGTGATCTCCCGCTTGAAATCCCGGCCTTCCATCTCCATGACCAGCTTCAGTTCGTTGCCTTCAACCTTGCCCTTGTAGAGCATCTTGAAGGTATTGCCGTCACGCTCACGGACAACCGCAAACGAGATTTCGTCGCCGGTGATCTTGCCGTCCGAAATGGCGGCTTCGCCCATCGGCGAGCTGATGCTGCCGGTCAGCTTGTCGCCTTCGGCCTTCAGGGTGAAGATTTGCTCGCGGGCAGGTCCGCCGTCGCGGCCCGGCATCTCCGACTTCCACTTCCCGGTCGGATCCGCCGCCACGGCAGCCATCGCAAGAACGCCCAACAGCACTAGGACAGACATTAGGGTTCGCATGAGGGGGAAGACGAGCAGGAACTCTGCAAGGTAACAGGAGGATCACAAGAGCCCGGCGGATAGAATGGTAGTGATGAGCCCGGCCGAGTTCGACTTACTGGTGGAGCAGGCGCTCCGGGCGATCCCGACGCGCTTCCGCCGGCGGCTCCAGAACGTCGTTCTGGTGGTCGAACCCGAACCGCCCCGCCCCGGTCTGCTGGGCCTCTACGAGGGCCGGCCGCTCACTTCCCGCTCCGCTTTTGACAGCTTCAGCATGCCGGACCGGATCACCATCTTCCAGGGTCCACACGAGCGCTCCGCCCGCAGCCGCGGGGAACTCGAACGCCTGGTCGAAGAGACCGTCTGGCACGAAGTGGCGCACTACTTCGGGATGGACGAAGCGCGGGTCGGCCGGGCCGAGCGAACGTGGCGCGCCCGCCGGAAGCTCCAGGAGCCCCGTTAGAAACTACAGACGCGCCGCTACCGTTTGGCGCCGCGCGTCTGCGCTCTTGCGGAGCGCGGCGGTGTCATGAGCGGCAAAGCCTGACGTCCTGCGCCAGCTCAGGCGTCTGGCGGACGGTCACCGTTTTCGCCATCAGAGCCGCTCAAGCGCGACAAGTTCACTGGCGCGCCTCACCACCTCGGCCCGGTCCAACTTGCGGTATCTCTCGGGCAGCAGGCTCTTGCTGGTACATTCGAGCACGGCGGCGAAGTTCTGAAGCTCAATCTCCGTCGGGTACGACGGCGGGATGAAGTCGTCGAGCGCAGCCTTGAGGTCATCCAGCCCAACGGTTGCCTGGCCGGCAAGCGTGCTCTTCATCTTGGCGCGGACCAGGATCGCTTCGGTGTCGGCACCCGAGAGTGTCGGCGCGTTTTTGAGGAAGTACTGCTCGGCTTCCGGAGACGCGATTTGGGTATCGGTCTTCTTCTGCATCGCGCGCAGCATGGCGAGGCGCTCTTCGTCCGTTTCCGGATAGAACAGAGCGATGTGCTCCTCAGCCCTGCCCTGCCGCTTCAAGTCAACGGGGATCAGGTCCGGGCGGCAGGTGAGGAGGAACCAGATCACCTTGCCACGCAACTCCGTGTTGCCCATGAAAGACGCGATCTGCGCGAAGACGCGGTTCGAGACGCCGCTGTCGCCGGAACTGGCGCGGTCTCCCAACTGGGCATCCGCCTCGTCCACAATGACG
>DATMXS010000372.1:0-22797 GCA_035561355.1 Bryobacteraceae bacterium
CGATGACGACGTCCGACTCCCCAGCGGCAAGTTGCAGCGTCAGGAAATCCTGAGGGCAGACCACGAGAAGAATCTCGAGGATACCGCCCGCATCCAGCAGCTCGCGCGTGAAATCGAGCAGGAGCTAAAGGAGAGCGGCTACACAGTCCTGCCCACACACTCCCTGCGCAAGGCCGAGGAAATCGAGAAGCTGGCCAAGCGTGTCAAGGGCCGCCTCCGCCGCTGACGCCTGGAACGCACTAGCGGGTCTTCTTTGCCGTGCTCGCGGCGGGCTTCTTCCTGGCTGCCGAGTGGCGCTTTTTGGCAGGCTTTTTCGTCGCAGCCGATCCCTTCTTCACCACAGGCGAGCGCTTGAACGACGTCCCGGCTTTCTTCGGCGCGATCTTCTGCCTCACCGTGGGCAGTGTCTCCGCGACAGAGCTGACGGGCTGGCCCTCGTACAGCGCGCGATACATTACCGCATTCCGGAGCACGGCCATTACGTACTCTCGCGTCTCGGTGAACGGAATCGTTTCTACGAACTCTGCCGGTTCACGGTAGTCGGCCCAAGTCTGCCAGTTCTTCACCCGCGTTGGCCCGGCGTTATACGCCGCGAGCGCCATCTCCCAGCGGCCGGAGTACGAATCGAGCACCTCGCGAAGGTAAGTTGTGCCAAGCCGCAGGTTGACCTCCGGGTTGAACAGGATTGACGCGCGGAACCGGCGGCGGGACATCCTGAGAAGTTGGCGGCCGGTGGCTGGCATCACCTGCGTCAAACCATAGGCTTTCGCGGGTGAAAGTGCGCCCGGGTTGAACTCCGACTCCTGACGGATCAGCCCCGCGACGATGTACGGGTCGAGGCTGTGCGCACGCGAGTAGCGGACTAGGGTAGCGCGCCAAGGCATCGGATACAGCAGCTTCCAGAAACCTGCCGGGGCGTCATCGTAAGGGATAGCGAGATAGCCGGGCACCAGGCTCTTCATGAGTTGCAAGGCGCGGTGCGGCAGCTCGTACTTCTCCGCTGATTGCACGAGTTGGATCGAGACGACCTCAGGCTGGTTCTCCACTCGAGCGCTGAACCGCAGTTCACGCTCGGCCAGGTCATCCAGGCCGGCTGCGGTAAGAAGGCGCGCACGGTCCAACCGCGTCTTGACAGGTGCGGCGGGCTCGAAGTTGCCGTGGTGCCGCGGCAGCGGCCATACGATGGTCTTCAGGAACTGCGCGACGTCAGAAGCCGGAACGGCTCGAAACACGGCAGGATCCGTGAGGCGTTCCTGCGCTTGCGCGCCGTAGTAGTGGTTCGAGAATCGCGCGACGACCTCAGTGAAATACGCTTTCGCGTGCGTGTTATCACCGGCGGCCTCTGCGAGCCGGCCGAGGAAATAGAGGGCGGCGCTCGAGCGGCCCGATCCCGGATAGCGCACCAGGTGCTCCCGCAGCATCTCCCGAGCCTCGGGGCGGCGCTCGATGTAGGCGTTCCAGGCGAGCTTCCAGTGACAATAGTCTGCCCGTGCCTCTTCGCCGAAGCTCTCGACACAGGCGCGGTACATCGGGAGATAACGGGCCGCGTCGTTGCGCACCAGATAGTGATTGCCCGCGGAAATGAGCGCACTCATCCGCCACCGGGAAGGTCCGTGCAGCCGTGCGAGGCGCTCCAGTGCTCCTGAAATGTAATCGTCGCGCTCCAGACTCCGCGCAGCCTCCACCATGCCGTACAGCCGCTCCGCATCGGCCTCGCCGAAAACGGAGAGCGAACTCAGGTTGGAATAGGCGGCAGCGGAATTGTATTGCGCGTTTTCGAGTGCGCCGGCGCGCACGCGGGCGATGTCGCGCTCCGGCCCATCGACCGCCGCAGCGATGGACTCGTACTCGGATCGGGCCACCCGGAAGTTGCCTGCGCGCGCCCAGCGGTCCGCACGCCGCAGCATCATTTCGGACGTGGGCGGCGGGTATAGCTCACCGAGCGCGGTCTTGAGATTGCCGAGTTCCGCGCCGGACCGTTCAGCCTCGGGAGTGTTTGGATAGCCGTAGTAAATACGCTGGTAGTAGCCGGCCGCAGTGGCGAGGTCGTTCGTCGCCCGCAGGCATTCGGCCAAAAGGAAGTCACCTTCGGGCTGGGGCACTTCCTTCGAGTACTCACGAAGTATCCGGACAGCGTCAGCGGGGCGGCCGGTCGCTTTGTATGCGCGAGCATCCAGCATGGCTGCGTCGCCGAGCAGCGGCGACGGCGGGCGTGCGGCCCATACGGGCGCGAGTTCTTTTTCGATCGCATCGAAACTGCCGGTGTCGAACAGCGCCGACGCAAGGTTGTAGGCAACCCAATCGGCGAGTTGCGGAAGGCGTGGGCCGGCTGCGCGCAGGCGCCTGATGGCCTGCTCATGGCGCCTGTCGCCGCGATCCAGAACGGCAAGCGCAAACAGGGCGGCGGCGCCGTCGCGGCTGCCAGGATGCGCTATTGCGAAGCGTTCGAGTGCAGCCTGCCGCGCGTCCGGAGTCTTCGCCGCCCGGCCCGCCGATTCGAGCGTTTGGGCCGAGCCCGGGCTAGACAGACTGAGACTGAACACCAGAAGGGAGAGGACCGGGATAGCCTTCGCCGAGCGTCGCCGCATCGCCGTTCGCGAGCGTGCGGACCAGTTCCGAGTGCAGGTAGTCATCCGGCAGCGCGAATGTTCGGGCGTAGGCTTCACGGGCAGTGTCGATCTCCTTCTCGAGCGCGGAGTACAGGTCACGCCGTTCGCGCCCTGCACGGACGGCGCCGTTGCGGTGCAACATGATTTCAGCTACGCGGACACGCGCAAACTGCCGCGCCCGCAGGGTCTCGGGGGAATCGTCCACAAGAGGAGGTGCGCCGGCGGCTGCCTGCGGCGCTGCGGCGGCGATGCCTGCGAGTGGGTCCGGCTTCGCGCGGGCTGCGATTGCCACACCCGCAATGGCCGTAATCGCCTCCAGTGCGTTCACATCCACGGATTCGCCGTCGGCGTACAGCACCGCCGGGACACGGTCTGCCGCGACTACTGGGAACACGCAACATCGAAGTTTCCTGGACGCGCCTCGGGCGGCGGCGATTTCATCCGAAAGCTCGCCGGCGGTCCGCATTGCGATGACTGTGTCTCGCGATTCGAGCGCATTCCGAAACGCCGGCGCTTTCTCCACCGGCACGGAGAGGCCTGCGCCTTCCAGCACGCCTCCGCGGACCAGGAACACCACGACATCCTGGGCGAACGGTTTCGCAGCATCCGCTAATGCGGCGGCCCATGAAGCTTCGTTTTCGTACCTGAGGAGGCGGCGCACCGAGCGATTCCAGTGCTCACCAAGGGCGCGGCGTTCGCGTTCGCCTGCGGCAGCGGAGGCGGCGTCGAGTTCGGCGGCAAGCCGCCAGCCGACGTCGAACTGCACGGCTTCTTCGAGGCGCGGCCGGAGTTCGGCGATGCGGGCGCGCAGAATGCGGTCCACTTCGTCGTACAAGACGGCGCGGAGGCGCTCATTCCAGGCGGTCGCGAGGTCCTTCCCGGCCGCTTCGCGCAACTCGGCCACAGCGGCCGAAATGCGGTCGTTTCTCTTTCCCTCCGTCTTCACGATGCTGTTCCTCCATTATCGCCCGCGCTGCGCCACAGGTGCGAGCAGCCGCTCGCGAAAAGGCGCCGCACACGATCTTCACATTTATGGCCGCTGACCGCTGGATTCGGAGTACAGCCTCTTGTTATGCTGATGGCCTAACTGGGAGGGCCAGGGATGGACGCCGTCTTTCTTTCGCGCGTGCAGTTCGCGCTCACCATCATGTTCCACTACCTCTTCCCGCCGCTCACGATCGGCATGGGGGTGGTGCTCGTTTACCTGGAGGCAATGTACCTCAAGCGGCGCGAGCCGGTGTACGAAGTGGCCGCACGCTTTTGGACGCAGCTCTTCGCGGTAACGTTCGCTGTCGGCGTAGCTACCGGCATCACCATGGAATTCCAGTTCGGCACGAACTGGGCGGTGTACTCGCGCTTCGTGGGAGACGTGTTCGGCTCGGCGCTCGCCGCGGAAGGTATCTTTGCGTTCTTCCTCGAGAGCGGCTTCCTCGCGGTGCTTGTGTTCGGCTGGGACAAAGTAAGCCCTCGCTTCCACTTCATCGCGGCGCTGGCTGTGTCCGGCGGCTCGATCTTCTCGGCCATCTGGATTATCGTGGCGAACTCCTGGCAGCAGACCCCGGCGGGCCACCACATCGTGCAGATGATGCGGGACGGCAAGCCATGGACACTCGACGGGAACCCCGTGATGCGCGCCGAAACCGTTGACTTCTGGCAGGTGGTCTTCAACCCCTCGACGCTGAACCGGTTGAGCCACTCGCTAATCGGCGCGTTCATCGTGGGCGGGTTCTTCATCATGAGCATCTCGGCGTGGTACCTGTTGAAGGGCCGCCATGAGGATTTCGCGCGGCGCTCATTCACGGGCGGCCTGATCTTCGCCACGATCTTCAGCCTGGCGCAACTCGTCTCCGGCGACCTGAACGGCCGCATGGTTGCCGAGCACCAGCCTGCGAAGCTGGCTGCTATGGAGGGCCACTTCAAGACAGGTCCTGCCGACCTCACAGTGATCGGTTACCCGAGCGAGGCCGAAGGGCGGATGAAAGCGAACATCGGCATCCCGGGCGGGTTGAGCCTGATGGTGCATCGCGACGCGAATGCGCCGGTCCTCGGGCTCGATAAGTTTCGCAGGGAGCATTGGCCCCCGGTGCTTCCGACTTTCGCGAGCTTTCACATCATGGTGGCGCTCGGCATGTTCTTCATCGGGATCACGCTGTACGCGTCGTTCCTGCGCTGGCGCGGCACGCTGTTCCAGAAGCGCTGGCTGCTTTGGGTATTCGTAGTCGCCGTGATAGGCCCTTTCATCGCGAACGAACTGGGCTGGGCGGCGGCGGAGGTGGGCCGGCAGCCGTGGAGCGTGCACCCGCGCGTCGTACGCGACGCTGCGGGGCAGCCTGCGCTCGATGCCAACGGGTTCGTTCAGTACCGAATGGAGGAGGCGCTGTTGACAGCGGATGCCGCGTCTGAGGCCGTCGCGCCGGGCCAGATCATCTTCTCCATCGTGATGTTCTCGTTTATCTATGCACTGCTGTTCGCAATCTGGATTTATGTATTCAATCACAAGATCCAGGCCGGCCCGCAGCCGGTCCCCCTTGGGCCTCCAACAACCCTGCGCGGCATCGAAGAGGCTGCGGCGGCGCGCACTGCCCATGAAGCCTCCATGTCAGAGGCTAAAGACGAAGACGATCGCGAGCGGAGGGCTTAGCCGTGGACCTTCATATCACGTGGTTCATCCTGCTTTCTGTGCTGCTGGCGGGCTACGCAGTGCTGGACGGATTTGACCTCGGCGTGGGCATCCTGCACTTGCTCGGGCGCACGGACCGCGAGCGCCGCATCTTCATGAACTCCATTGGGCCGATCTGGGACGGCAACGAGGTGTGGCTAGTCACGTTCGGAGGCGCGCTGTTCGCGGCATTCCCGATGGCTTACGCCACGGTGTTCTCAGGTTTCTATACGGCTTTCATGCTGCTGCTATTCGGGCTCATATTCCGCGCGGTGTCGATCGAGTTTCGCAGCAAGGTGCACAGCCCGGGATGGCGCACCGCATGGGATTGGGCATTTTTCGGATCGAGCCTGCTGGCGTCGCTGCTGTTCGGAGTGGCACTGGGCAATGCAATGATGGGCATTCCGCTCGATGAGGGCTTCGTGTTCAGGGGATCGCTGCTCGATCTGCTACGGCCGTTCCCGCTGTTGATGGGCCTGGCTGTGGTGGTGACGTTCGCCATGCATGGCGCGCTCTACCTATATCTGAAAGCGCCGGACGCGGACCTGCGCGAGCGTATCCGCGGCTGGATGTGGCACGCATGGGGAATCTTCCTGGTGTTCTATATCCTGGGGACGATCTATACGCTGCTCTATATCCCGCGCGCGGCGGAGAACATGCGGCAGTTTCCGGCGGCGGCCGCTGTGGTGGTGATCAGCGTCCTGGCGATCGCGAACATCCCGAGAGCGATCTACATGCGCCGGCCGTTCCAGGCCTTCCTGTCGTCGAGCGTTACACTGCTCGCACTCGTGGCGCTGGTGAGCCTGGTCCTGTGGCCGAACCTTGTCACTGCCAGCAATAACCCGGATCATAATCTGACAATTTACCGGGCGGCGTCAAGCCCACACACGCTGTGGATCATGTTTGTCATCGCCTGCATCGGCATGCCATTCGTGCTCACGTACACCGCGGCCATCTATTGGACGTTCCGGGGCGAGGTGGAATTGGGAGAGCACAGTTACTAAGTTGGTGAGAACGACTCACCGCGGAGACGCAGAGACGCAGAGAAAAGCACAACAAGAATGAGAGAAGAGGCCTGGCAGAGCTGGGCGCACCTTCCATCCTTATTGGCTCTTCTCTCACGGTTTCTCTGCGCCTCTGCGATGAAGCGCTGTTTGCGTATGATGGTTCCATGAACCGCCGGCAAATGCTGACCGGGGCCGCCACGCTGCCATTCGCAGCCGCGGGCTCTGCCTCAGCCGCAACAGGCCGCCCACCTAAAGTGAGGCTGGCCGTTTCTTCTTACTCGTACTGGCACTTCAAACCTGAGAAATACCCGATCGAAAAGGTCATCGAAGATGCCGCGCGCATCGGTTTCGAGGGCGTCGAGGTTCTGCACCGGCAGATGCCGGACGAATCCCCCGCCACGATTCAGAAGATCAAGCAGGCCGCGTTCCGAAACGGCCTCGCGCTGCCGATGCTCTCCATCCACCAGGATTTCGTTTCGCCCGACGTGGAGGAGCGCCGCGCACATATCCGCCACACCGTGCGCATGATCGAGCTTGCCTCGAAGCTTGGCATCCCGGCCGTGCGCCTCAATTCCGGCCGCTGGAAGACCATCAAATCGTTCGATGACCTGATGAAGGTCAAGGGGGACGAGCCGCCTCTTCCCGGTTACACCAATGAGGACGCGATCCGCTGGTGCGTCCAATCGATCGAGGCCTGCCTACCCGCTGCCGAGAGCAACAGCGTGCTGCTCGCGCTGGAGAATCACTGGGGCCTGACCACCAATGTCGATACGCTGCTCCGGATCTGGCGCGAAGTGAAGTCGCCGTGGCTCGGCCTGAACGTGGATACCGGCAACTACCCGGGCGACCCGTACGAGGGACTCGAGAAGATCGCCGCCAACGCCTCAATTATCCAGGCAAAGACATATCACGGCGGCGGAGTGTGGTATACGCTCGACCTCGATTACAAGCGAATCGCCGGCATCCTTGCGAAGGCCGGCTACCACGGCTGGGTCTCGCTCGAGATGGAAGGCAACGAAAGTGCCGAGACGGCAGTGCCGAAGAGCTATGCCATCCTGCGCGAGGCATTCGCTTAGGCGAAATTAACTGCAAAGCCGCCGTTAGCGAGGTTTCACCGCGCCCCGACGGCGGCTTTCGCGATAATCTTCAGCTTCTCGTGTTTCGGCAGTTCCACCCGCCCGCCCAGCACATCGTAATTGGTCTTCTCGATTTTCGTGAGCAAGCGCGAATAGATTTCGACCAGCGCCCACAGGGACGAGCGCGTGTGCGGATCAATCAGGTCAACGAGCGGTGAGGATTCCTTGTAGTAAGCCTTGGCCCGCGCAGTCTCGAACTCCATCAAATCCACGAACTCGTCGGTGCGTTTGCCTTCGGCCAGGTCCGCCGGGTAAACGTGAAACCGCGCCAGGTCCTCGGCCGGCAGGTATACGCGCCCGCGCCCGGCGTCCTCGCGGATGTCGCGCAGGATATTGGTGAGTTGGAATGCGACGCCGCACTTCTCCGCCAAAGGCAGCGCCGCCGGCGATTTGAACCCGAAGATGTGGATGACCGTCAGGCCGACGACGGATGCCACCTGGTAGCAGTAGCGGTACAGTTCGTCAAACGTCGCGATAGCGCGCGGCTCCAGGTCCGACGTGACGCCCTCGATCATTTCGTAGAAGTACTCGTGCGGGATTTTGAACTGCACCGCCGTGTCGCAGAACGCGGGCCACAATGGATCGTTGCCGGGCTTGCCCGCGAGCGCGGCGTCCAGTTCGGCGCGCCAATTCTCGAGCGCGGAGCGACGGTCCCCGGTGCTCATGCCGGGTTCATCGCTCAGGTCGTCACAACGGCGGTTGAAAGCGTAGACGGCGTAAATCGCGTTGCGCTGCGGCTTGGGCAGCAGCACGAAGGAGTAATAGAAATTCCGCGCCCTGTGCTTCGCAATGCTCCGGCAGTGTTCGTAGGATTCCTCGAGCGTAGGCATCAGGCGGCCCTGAGGGCGACACGCGCCGCCGTGCGCAGCAGCAGCCCTAAGCGCTCGGCTTTCCCAATGCGGGGCCGGCGCGACAACACGCGGAAGCCCTGCGCCTCGATCTTGTCCAGGATACACAAGCCGCCGCGGCTGAACAGTTCGATATCAATAGAAAGGCGGCGGTCAACCGTCCTCGACAACGGCAATCCCTCCTCGAAATAGCGGCGCGTCACGCGGACAGCGTCGCGCATCGCCGCGATGAACTCTGGCGTCTCGCGCCGGTCCAGAATATCGCGTTCAGAAGACCCGTGCCGCTCCAGGACTTCAAGCGGTAGATAGACGCGCCCCTTCTGCAGGTCCACCGAGACGTCCTGCCAGAAATTGGCGAGTTGCAGTCCGGTACACGTGGCGTCCGACATGCGCTGCCGCTCCGCGTCCCGATACCCGCCCAGATAGAGCACCAGCCGGCCTACGGGGTTGGCGGAATAGCGGCAGTAATCAAGCACTTCGGCCCAGGTGCGATAGCGTGTGACGGTCTGGTCCTGAACGAAGGCGCGGATCAGGTCCGCAAACGGTTCCTTGGGCAGGTCATGCCGCATCGCGGTGCGCGCGAGCGCGACGTAGACCGGATGCGTTGCGCGTCCCGCGTACATGTCCTCAAGCCCCTCGCGCCACCACTCGAGCAGGCGCAGGCTCTCGCTCGTGTCGCCGATCTCGTCCCCCAAATCGTCTGCCCACCGGCAGAACGCGTACACGTTGTAGAAATCCTGGTGCAGCCGCTTCGGGAGCAGGAAGGTGACGACGTGAAAGTTCTCGTAGTGCCGCGTTGCCAGCCAGCGCGTGTATGCATCCGCCTCTTCAGTGGAGAATGCGCGCGCCAAGGCGTCAGGCGACTTGACGAAATCCTGAGGCGCTAGAAGCACTGCATTAGGGAATGATCGCCGTCTTCAGGTGGCCGTTGTGACTCATCAAATGGCGGAGCACACTGAGGAGGTTCTTCAATGGCTCCTCACGGTTCACGAAGTCACGGGCGGTGATCACGCCCTTTGCGATAAGGTCCAGCGAGCGCCGGATGTGCGCGGGAGTGTGGTGGAAGCTGGCTTTACAGGTAATCTCCGAATAGTGGAGGAGCGCGGTTTCGAGCGAAACCCGCGCGTCACTCGGGCAGCCGCCGAAGAAATTCACGATGCCGCCCCTGCGCACCATGTGGACGCAGAGCTCCCAGATGTGAGGCTTACCGACGGCCTCAATCGCCACATCGGAACCGCGGCCCGAGGTAAGGTCGCGGACAGCCTTCACCGGCTCCTGGCATTCAGTGGTGGAGATGAGGTGGTCCGCCCCGAGAGCGGCGGCCCGATCGAGCTGCTGCTTGCGGCGGCCCAGGGCAATGACATGCGCGCCGAGGTTCTTCGCCAGGCGCACGAACATCAGGCCGATGGGGCCGAGGCCGATCACCGAAACGATGTCGCCCGGCCGAATGCCGGTCTCATCCACGCCGCGCAGAACGCAGGCGAGCGGCTCCGAAAGTGCCGCGTCCTGATAGGTGATGTGATCCGGGATGAGATAGGTGTTGCGCTCGACGATGCGGTCCGGGATGCGGATAAACTCGGCGTATGCGCCGTTGTTGAAGAGCAGGTCCTCGCAAAGGTTTTCCTGGCCGCGCGCGCAGAAGTAGCAGCGGCCGCACGGAGCAGAATTCGCCGCGACAACGCGCTGGCCAACGTGGAAGTCAGTGACGGCGTCTCCCACCTCGACCACATCCCCGGCGAGCTCATGACCGAAGACGGCGGGGGGGATGATCATGCGCGCATGGTAACCGCGGCGGAACACCTTCACGTCGGTTCCGCACGTCAACGCGGCCCGCACCCTGACCAGAATGTCTTTCGGCCCGATCTCGGGAACGGCCACCGGCTCCACCTGCAGGTGCTCTTTCCCGTAGAGCACGGCAGCCATCATCTGCGTGTCCGTGTTCACTTTCGTGTTCCTCTCCTCGGCAGTCCCACTACCAGCCTTTCGGCCCGGCGCCGTGAAAGCAGCCACTTCCGCCCGCCGCTCCTAAACCTCCCGGCCATGCGGTTCAACGATTACCTTCAGCGATTCCTCATCCGGATGCAGCGCCAAATTGATGGCGGAGCGAATCGACTCGAGCGGCATACGGTGAGAAATCAAGTCCTCCACCGGCAGCTCGCCACTGAACACAAGTCTCGCGGACTCCCTTTGCAGATCCACGGATGCGCTGTAACATCCCACCAGCGACCGTTCTCCGACACAAATGTCCGCTCCTGATAATTCTACAGCTTCTTGGTGGGAGGTTTGGGCGAATAGCAAAATCCGGCTCCCCGGACGGGAAATTCGCAGCGCTTCCCGCACGATTCCGGGGACCGAGGTGGCAACGATCACCAGATCCGCCCCACGGCCTTCGGTCATCCTTCGCACAGGCGGTTCAATGTCGGTATCCCGGGGGTCAAACACCGATTCCGCCCCAAAACGAACCGAAAGCTCCCGCCGCCGAACGATCGTGTCCGTCGCGATTACCCTGGCCCCCGTGCGTCGCACCAGCGCCGTGAACATCAGCCCGATGGGGCCCTGGCCGAGAATGGCGACGACGTCCTCAGGCTGGGGATCGATTTGCACAACGGCTTTGTGGACCGTATTGACCGGTTCGACGAAACACGCCCGGGCAAACGGCACGTCCGCTCCGAAGCGTTCGACACCGCTCCGAACGATCCAGTCCATCACGCGGACGTACTGTGAAAAGCCGCCGCCCGCGGGCTCGAATCCGGCCGTCACGCCGACTTTCTTGTAACCTGCGCACTGAGCATACAGTTTGCGATGGCAATAGAAACAATCGGAGCACGGAATGTGATGAAAAATGATGACCCGGTCTCCGGGCGCGTAACGGGTGACGCCCGCGCCGGCCCGGACGACCACTCCGGCGGTCTCATGGCCAAAGATGCGCGGGGGCGGCAAAAGGTCATGTGTGACCTTCTTCAGGTCCGTGTGGCAGACACCACAGGCCTCCACCCGGACCAGCAGTTCGCCCGGCCCGATTTCCGGGACCGGCACCTGCTCTACACAAATCGAGCCGTTGCCGCGGTAAACGGCGGCCCACATCATGGCGGGCACCCGAAGATTAGAATCGGCAGTCTCCAAGAAAATCTCCCAACGCCTGCGAGCACAAGCGCGTGCGGCGCTCCAGGCGCAAAAGTTCAGGAATCCCAGCCCACGGCCGGGCAAGCGCGGCGGCCACGATGCGCAGCGGGCTGAAGCGGCCGTTCGCATCGCGCAGCTGGTTAAAATCCAAGGCGAACCCTTCGCCGGCCGCGTCCATCACCGCGCGAACGCAGTAGAACCGTGCGCCGCGTTCACGCGCGGCTTCCGCTACGGCGGCGGCTTCCATCTCGACCGCCGCCCCCTCGAGTGCCCGTTTCTCCGCGACGGTGGTTACGACGCGGTTCACCGAAACGAGCTTGCCAGCGCGGTACTGGCGCGTGGTGCAGGGGCGGTCACACGGAGTGCCGTTTACCGTGGCGGCGACGAATACCTCTCCGGGTGCAAAAGCCGGGTCGAGCGCGCCGCAGGAGCCGGTGCTTACTACCGCATCGGCTTTCACCGGCACCCGCGCGGCTTTGGCTGCGAGCTCGAAACCGGGGCCGTGAGCCACGGCAACGATAGCCATCCCGTTCAGACGGCCTGAGCGAGCAAACTGCACCGGCAGCGCCATCCGCCGCACCTCCGAGCATCGCGCCAGCACGCCCGTAAGCTCCCTCGCCTCCGAGGCCACCATTAGCACGACCCGCTCCTCAGGCATACCCGTTCGCGCGGAACCACGCGATCGCCCTACGCAAAGCGTCGTCTACAGGCCCGGGATGCCAGTCCAGTTCGCGAACCGCCTTCTGCTGACTCACCCACATCTTCTTGCGCGCCATCCTGACAGCGTCGATGGGCGCCTTCGGCTCGCGGCCCGTAATGCTCGCGATCCCGGTACTCACTACGCCGGCAGCCATCGCCAGCGCATAAGGAATCTTCCGCGAGGGCGCCGGAACGCCGCTCGGTTTCTCCAGATGCGCAAAAAGCCCTTCGAGGGTCAGGTTCTCACACCCCAAGATGTAGCGCTCGCCGGTCCGGCCGCGCTCGCCCGCGGCGACATGCCCCTCCGCGACGTCGCGCACGTCCACAAAGTTCAATCCGGTCTCGATGTAAGCCGGCATATTGCGCTGGATGAAGTCGAGAATGATCTTGCCGGTAGGCGTCGGCTTGCGGTCGTGATCGCCGACGGGCGCGGTCGGGTTCACGATGACCACCGGGAAGCCGGCAGCCGCGTACTCGAGAGCAGCCTGCTCGGCGAGGAACTTGGAGCGCTTGTATGCCCCCGTCATGTCGTCGAGCGCAACAGGCGTAGTCTCGTCTCCGGGCCGATCTTTCGGCATCCCGATGCATCCCACCGTGCTCGTATATACGAACCGCTCGACGCCGGCGTTCCGAGCCGCTTCGAGGAGGTTGCGGGTGCCGTCTACGTTCGACTCGTATAACTCGTGCGGCTCAGCCGCCCAGAGCCGGTAATCGGCGGCCACGTGGTACACCGCCGAGCAGCCTTCGACGGCGCGGCGGAGCGACTCCGCGTCGCGGAGATCGCCCGTAACAGGCTCGGCGTCTACTTCGACCAGGCGGCTCGATGGCCGAACCAGCGCGCGAAGGTGGGCGCCGCGGGCGGAGAGACTCCGAGCCACATGCCATCCCACGAACCCGGTCGCGCCTGTAATGAGGGTCGGCTTCACGAGTCTATTTGAATGTCCACGCGATCAGCTTCTTCAAATCGCCAGCCTTCGAATTGATACCCAGCGCCGCCGAGGGCTCGTAGCCGCAATGCACCATGCAGTGCTCGCAGCGCGGATCATTGCCGCGTCCGTAGCTCTCCCATGGTGTCTTCGTCATCAGCTCCTCAAAGGTCTCGTGGTGGGCGTCGGTGATGAGGTAGCAGGGGCCCTTCCAACCTTTGATGTTGTACGTCGGGTTGCCCCAGGCAGTACAGGGCAGATCGCGGCCTCCTCTGAGAAAGTCGAGATATGCCGGGGTAGTCGTAAGACGGAACCGGTCCGCGATCCGATCGATATCTTTGAACTTCTCGACCACGTCATCGCGAGTAAGAAACATCTCGCGATCGTTTACCGCCGAGTAACCGTATCCCGGCGCAATTGTGTGGCCGTCAAGCTTGAATTGCTCGAGGTACTCGAACATCTGCTCGATCTCGCCCATGTCGGTTTCGCGATAGACGGTCGTGTTCGTGCAGACCTTGAAGCCGGCCGCCTTGGCGGCCTTGATCGCCTCGATGGCCAGCCGGAACACGCCTTCGCGCTCTACGGCGATATCGTGCGATTTCTCCATACCGTCCAGGTGCACGTTGATGAAGAAGCGTGGATGCGGTTTGAAAAGGTTCAGCTTCTTCGGGAGCATCATCGCGTTCGTACACAGGTAGACGGTCTTATTGCGCGCCTGGGCTGCTGCCACCAGCGGCCCGATATGGGGATAGAGCAGCGGTTCGCCGCCGCAGATCGAGACCACGGGCGCGCCGCACTCGTCTATCGCGTGTACGCATTGTTCCAGGGTGAGCATCTCATTGATGCTCGACTTGTACTCACGAATACGGCCGCAACCCGTGCAGGTGAGGTTGCACGTGTGCAGCGGCTCCAGCATCAGGACGAGTGGGAAACGCTTCCCGATCATAGGATGACGGTGCATGCCGTTCCCATTTCCACGCGGCTGGCCCAGAACGTGGAACGGGTTCGAGCCGGCCGGGGCATCATTCCTTTGCCATTCCTTCCGCGGCCGAACCCTGTTGCGGAGCATATACGCCGCCATGCTCAGTGTCATCGAGAGTGGAAATTTCATCGGCTGCTCCTGGCAGGCGCGCCCCCGCGGCAAGCCTGGTTGTATGCGGCAAGAGCGACGAGGGGGTACGCCTGGCCGTACGAGTGGCGGGCTAGATACTGCTCGCGCGGGATTTCAGTCGCAGTGGCGACATCCTCGTCCCAGCCGCCACCGGCACGCTGTCGCCCCGCCAGCCATTCGATACCGCTCCGCACGCTCATGCTGTCCATGTCACCGCCCGCAATCAGGCCTGCTACGGCCCATGCGGTCTGAGAAGCCGTGCTCGGCGCTGCAACGAACCCATGCCCGTCGTAGCTCGCGCAGCTCTCGCCCCAGCCGCCGTCCGGATTTTGCACGGACCGCAGCCATTCCCCGCCGCGCAGGACGCACGCCTCCCGCTCATCCACACCCGCGGCCGCCAGCCCGCGAAGTGCGAGGAAGGCGCCGTAGACGTAGCTCACGCCCCAGCGCCCGCTCCAGCTTCCGTCGAGTTCCTGGCTGCGCAGCAGGTAATCCACACCGCGGCGGACGGCCGAATGGTCCGGCGGCAGCTTCCCTGCCCTGCACAGTGCTTCGAGCACGCGGCCCGTCGTGTCCGGGCAGCTCTCGTCCGCAGGCCAACCGCCGTCCTTGGCTTGCGTCCGAACCAGTAACGCCACTGCGTCCTGGCGTTTCGAGCTGGCGGAGTGCATCAACGCGAGAAGTTCCAGCGCAGTGACATCCGCACTCTCCGGGGAGGCGTCCTGCGCCATCAACCACTCCACCGAGCACTCCGGCGCCTCGGTACCAGCTTCGCCCAGGGCGAATAGCGCGAGAGCCGTGTCGAGCACCTCTGCTCTGCACGGCCGGAGCGAGAGTCGTTCACCATCGTCCGTCACGAGCCGTTCGATTTGCTCTTCCAACTCGCGCGAGTCAGCGTGGCCGCGAGGATAGATCGCTGCGTCCATGGCCATCAGCGCGTAACGCATTGCCGTGTACGACTCATCCGGACGGTGCTCCGCCATCCAGCGCCCGCACTCCCGCAAGGCACGCGCCCGGATGGGCTGGATCGGATAGCGCCCCGCCAGTCGCATCAGAGGAGCGAACCGCCCGGCGCCGATCACCTGCTCGCTGCCGCTCTCGTGCCCCGCGGCCAGTTCTCGAAGATTGAATCCGTCCGGCACGCGACGGCTCTGTTTTGAGGCCGTCAGGACTGCCAGCGGAATCGCGCGCATCCGCATCCAGTACGGCATGCTGTCGAAGCCGCCGGGCAGCAGAATCATTTCGGGCGGCACCGCGGGATAGTCGTCGTATAGTCCGAAGAGGCCGAGTTCGATCTTTACCCACGCGCTTGTCCGGTGCAGACCGCCGAGTCGGAGAACGCATTCGCATGCCGCGCGCATTGCGGTGGATTCGCCGGGCACCCCGGCGGCTTTCAAAGCGAAGTACGCCTTCACTGTGGCGTTCAACTCCGCCGGGCCGTGCGGGTAGATGGCGATTCCCCCGTCCGGCAAATGACGCGCCAGGACATTGCGAATCGCACGTTCGATGCGCCCGGGGTTCGGCGGCGTCCAGGCGCCACCCTGAGGCGGGTGCCGCCACAGTTCGAGCAGGATGAGGTCGGTCTCGAGCGGTGCGCCGGCGGTAATCGGGCATTCCCATGCGCCGTCCGGCCCTCGAAGCGAGAGCAGGTATTCCGCGGCTCTCCGGGTGGCCTCTGCCGCCCCGGCTACCAGTGCTTCAGCGGAGTGTGCGCCGGGGATCATCGTATTCTGGGCTCCGCCGTAGGATCGCAGGGTGTCGTCGGGCTCAGGAAATCCGGATCTGGCTCAGTCCCGCCGCAGCAAGCTGCGCAGGAAGGGTGAACCGGACGTCCTCCTCCTTGAGAGTCAGTTCCTCAACGGCGCCGAACCCCCTGGAGCGCAGGTAATCGACAAGTTCCTGGACCAGGTGCTCGGGTGCGGAAGCGCCCGCCGTTACCGCCACACGATCCGCCTTTGCGAGCCATTGCCCGTCCACCTGCGCGGCGTCATCCACAAGGTAGGCGGGAACACCCACGTTATGGCAGACCTCCACCAGGCGTTTCGAGTTCGAGCTATTCTGTGAACCGACGACCAGAAGCAGATCGCACTCGGGTGCGATCGCCTTCACCGCTACCTGCCGGTTCTCCGTGGCGTAGCAGATATCCTGCGCTGCCGGTCCCTGAATCGCCGGGAACCGTTCCTGCAGCCGGGCCACAATGTCCCGAGTTTCCTCAAGGCTCAGCGTGGTCTGCGTGAGATATCGGATCGCCTGCGAATCCTGCGGCTGCAGCGCGTCCACATCTTCAACCGAAGAAACAACCACCGTGCACTCCGGCGCTTCCCCGAGCGTCCCAACCACCTCGTCGTGATCGTGATGCCCGATCAGAACGATCGTGCAGCCCTGCCTCGCGAACCTGATAGCCTCCAGGTGGACCTTGGTCACCAGGGGACAAGTGGCGTCGATCACTTCGAGATTTCTGGCCTCAGCCTCCCTGCGCACCTCCGGGGATACGCCGTGCGCGCTGAAAATCACCCGCGCGCCCTCCGGCACCTCCTGCAATTCCTCGACGAAGATGGCGCCCGCCTGGCGAAGCTCGTCCACCACGTGGCGGTTGTGGACGATTTCCTTGCGGACATAAATCGGCGCTCCATACAGGTTCAGTGCGATTCGAACCACGTCGATGGCCCGCACAACCCCAGCGCAAAACCCGCGAGGTTTCAGCAGGATGACCTTCTTATGGGGACCGGGTCCAGAACCCGTGTAACTTGAAGGCATTGATTACTGAGTATAGCAACTCACCTAACTCGCCCCTTTTCGGTAAATGCCATGCGGAACTCCGGTCGTTGTTGAACCGAGCGGGGGACATGCTTGCCCTCGGGCGCCCGACTTACCCCACAATAGGGGTATGCGGATCCTTTTCTGTAGCGGCAAGGGGGGTGTCGGGAAGACTAGCCTGGCGGCGGCGACCGGGGTTCGCCTCGCGCAGCTCGGAAAGCGCACCCTGGTGATGAGCATCGATCCGGCTCACTCCCTGGCCGACTCCTTTGACCTCGAGATGGAACTCTTCCATGGGCGGACGGCGGACCCGCTCCCTATTAATGACCGCCTTTCCATCCAGGAGCTCAACATCCAAAAGGAGATCCGCCGGCACTGGCAGGAAATCTCCTCTTATATCGTCTCCGTCCTGCGGACCACCGGCATCGGCGGCGTGGAAGCCGAAGAGCTCGCGATCCTGCCCGGCATGGAGGAGCTGAGCGCGATGATGTATATCAATCAGTACCGGCGGGAAGCGCGGTACGACGTCATCGTGCTGGATGCCGCGCCCACGGCGGAATCGCTGCGCTTCATCTCCATGCCGACTACGCTCGACTGGTACATGAAACACATCTTTCCATTCCAGCGAAGCGTGCTCAAAGCGGTGCGCCCGATCGCCAACCGCGTCGCCCCATTCGAACTGCCCACGGACAATTACTTCGCGAACATCGAGAACCTGTTCGAGAAACTGGAAGGCGTAGACACGCTGATGGAGGATCCGGAGGTCACCAGCGTGCGGCTGGTCACGAATCCGGAAAAGATGGTCCTCCGTGAGACGCAGCGTGCGTTCGTCTACTTCTCCCTGCACGGACTCACTGTGGATAGCGTCATCGTGAACCGGGTGCTGCCTGAGCAGGTGAGCGACACGTTCTTCTCCGAATGGCACGCCTCGCAGCGGCGCATCCTCACTGAAATCGAGGAGTATTTCGCGCCCGTGCCCGTCAAGCGCGTACCGCTGTTCACGCATGAGGTTCTGGGCCGCCAGAGGCTCGAGGAACTGGCGGCAGTGCTATATCCTGAGGGTGAGGATCCGGCGGCCGTAACCCGCACGGAGCGGCCTTACAGTTTTGTCAAGAACGAAGGCCACTACGAAGTCCGGATGCGGCTGCCGTTCGCTGAAAAGGGCGAAGTGGGGCTATTCAAAAAGGGCGATGAACTGGTGGTTGAGATCGGCAGCTTTCGACGTCACATCGGCCTGCCGACCTCAATGGCGTCTCTTGTGCCCACGCGGGCGCGGCTGGAGAGCCGGATGTTGACGGTCGAACTCAAGGAGCAGGGATTATGAACGGCGAACAAACGACTCCACAAGGTGAACGTGTCGTTTATGAACGCTGCGTTTGCCGCGGGATGATGGACTTCTTCTGCAACATGGCGGGCATCGGGAATGAGGATGCGCGCCGGCACTTCCGCAACTCGCGGATTGAGGTGCTGAAGGGTTTCCGCGCCATCCTGGACGCCCGGATCGAGAAGCTTTCCAGCACCGGTGCACACGGTTCCAGCATCAAAGTCGATTGAATGGAACTCACGGAAGGCGCGCCGGCGCCCGACATCCAACTCCAGACCGATTCCTGCGAGCCGTTCAGCCTCTCGGACCACCGCGGCCGGAAGGTGGTCCTGTATTTCTACCCGCGCGCTTCGACTCCGGGTTGTACGACAGAAGCGTGCGAATTCCGCGATGCGGGCGACGAGCTCGATGTCCGGGGCGCGTTGGTGGTAGGCATCTCCCCCGACTCTACCGAGGCCCAGGCGCGGTTCAAACGCGCCCAGCACCTTCGCTTCCCGCTGCTAGCAGACGTAGACAAACAGGCCGCCCAAGCCTACGGCGTGTGGAAAGAGAAGAACATGTATGGCAAGAAGTTCTGGGGCGTGGAGCGCACCACCTTCGTCATCGACGAAGACGGCCGTATCGCAAAGATTTTCCGCAAAGTGAAACCGAAGGGCCACGCAGCCGAAGTGCTGCAGACCCTATGATTTTTCTGCGCCGCCTCCGCGTCGAGCGGCTTTACTCCTTCAGCTCCACGATCGTCGCCCCGGCCCCGCCCTCGTTCTGGGGCGCCTGATAGAACTTCTGGACCGACGGGTGCTTCGCCAGCATCTCAGCAATCGCCCGCTTCAGAACGCCCATGCCGTGACCGTGGACGATGCGGACGCGGTCCGCCGACGCAAGCATGGCGCTGTCGAGAAACTTGTCCACGTTGCTCAACGCCTCATCCGCCCGCTGGCCGATGACATTGACTTCCTGAAGCGTGATGTAGAACTCCGGCCCGGACTGCCGGAAGCTGACGTTCTTCGGAAGTTTCGCCGCGTCCGTCTTCTCGGGCAGCACTTCCAGCACCTCGTCGCGCGAGACCTGCATCTTAAGGAAGCCGGCTTCCACCTCCAGCTTTCCGCCGCTCAAAACGCGCCGCACCCGCGCGGCTTCCCGCACGCCCTTCAGCTTCACCCGCGATCCTTCCTCAATCTTGAGCGGCTGAATGACGCCCTCGTGCGCGTCAGCGCGGGTGGCCAGCACAGTGGTATCGAGCTCCTCACGGAACTCCCGCTTTGCCTTAGCGACGTGCCGTAGCGCCTGTTGCGCGGCCTTCTTCTGATCGGAACCCGAGATGATACGGTCGATCGTTTCGCCCGCACGCTCCTCGAACTTTTCCACCGCCAATTGGTACTGCCGCTCGAGTTCCTTCAGTTTGGCCGATTCGCGCTTCGCCCACTCCTCGGCTACCTGCTTCTCGCGCAGCGCCAGATGCGCCCGTTCCTCTTCGATGGCGGCTTGCTGCTCCGATACCTCCCTCAGCCTGCGGTCGAGTTCCCCGAGGAACCGCGCGATGTCGCGTTCGCGACTCGACAGTGAGGCCCGTGCTTTTTCAAGCAGGGGCCGCGGCATGCCAATCCGTTGGGCGATGTCGATGCCGGCGGACTTGCCCGGCGCGCCAAGCCGCAGCACATACGTCGGCTCCAGCGTCTCCTCGTCAAACCCCATCGACGCATTGAGGACGCCGGGTGTGGTCCCGCCGTAAATCTTCAGCGCGAGCAAGTGCGTTGACGCGAGCGTGAACCCGCCGGACGCCCGAAAATCGTCGAGCACCGCGAGTCCGAGCGCGCCGCCCTCTTCGGGATCCGTGGCCCGCCCCAGTTCGTCCAACAGCACGAGCGAGTCCCGAGTGACGTGGGAGAGCATCTCCCGCACGCGCGACATGTGCGCCGAAAACGTCGAGAGGCTCGCTTCGATCGACTGCTGATCGCCGATGTCGGCCAGAACCTGGTCAAACCACGGAAACTCCGCAGCTTCGGCCGGGACCGGCAAGCCGGACTTGGCCATCAGCGTCAGGATGCCGGCAGTCTTGAGCGTGACCGTTTTGCCGCCGGAATTGGGTCCGCTGATCAGCAGGGTTCGCGTGTCGCCCTCTAAAGTAAGCGACACGGGCACCACCGGAATCCTCTTCCGCCGCAGCACGTCCTCGAGCAGCGGATGACGCGCGTTGACCAGTGACAAGCGCCGTGTGCCCTCCGGGGAGAAACGTGGCACGGTGCAGCCGAAATCCACTGCGAACTGCGCCTTGGCGAAGATCACGTCGAGTTCGCCCAGAATGCCGAGCGTGCGATCGATGGCGCCGGCATAGTCGCGCAGCCGGTCCGTGAGTTCCAGCAGGATGCGGTGGACCTCCTGCAGTTCTTCCTCGGTAAGCCGCACCAACTCGTTGTTCAGCTCGATCGTTTCGAGCGGCTCGACGAAGAGCGTGTGTCCCGTGCCGCTGGCGCCGTGGATGACGCCATCCACCTTGCGCCTCTGCCCGGCAACGATCGGGACCACAAAGCGCTCGTTCCGGATCGTTATGAACTCTTCCTGAAGCTCTTCTTTGTGATGTTTCAGGAAGCGCTCCAGCGAGTCGTGGATCGCATTCCGCTGGCGCTCCATATCGCGCCGCAGGCGGCCGAGCAGAACGCTCGCGTGGTCGGCAACGGTTCCATCCGGCAGAATCTTGCCGGCAAGGTCCTTCACCACGCTGCGGAATTCGCCCATCGCAGCCCCGCGGGCGGACAACTTCGGGAAACGATCGCCGACGGCGAGCAGGATGGAGCGAATGTCGCCCGCACGGTCGAGCAGGCCGAAGAGATCGAAGATCTGCTTAGCCTCCAGGGGAGCGCCCTGAATATGGAGACGCCTTATGCTCTCGGCAACATCCGGCAGATCGCCGAAACGCAGCCGAACTGCCGCTCCGCGTGCGGCAGCCTGCGGCTTGGCGGCGGAATCGAGGTACGCGCGTGCCTCGGCGGCATCCGCCAGCCGCGCCTCGGCAGCGGACCGGTCCTCGAGCGGTTGCAGGCGCTCCAATTCGCTCTTGCCGAGCGGGCTCGCGACGTACCGCCCGATCAACTGCTTGAGCGCGGAGTATTCGAGGAGTTGCAGCGTACTCGAAGGCATTAGTCCTCTAGTGTGACAGAGGCGGCCGTCAGGGGAGAGATGTGCGCAGTGCCTTCTCGATGACTGCGACCGTGCCTTCCGTGATGCGGTAGTTCGAGAGTTCCGCCGGAGTCACCCAGATCGCGGCGCTCACGTCGTCGCCCGCACGCAGTTCGCCGCCAATCGCCCGGCAGAGATAATCGACCAGGACATAATGATACTCGGCGCGCCCTTCCGCGTCCCGCATCACGCGCTCGAAGATCTCGACGACCGAGAGCGGCTCGATCTCCAGGCCGGTCTCCTCCCGAACCTCCCGCCGGATCGCAGCCTTCAGCGTCTCCCCGACCTCGACGACGCCGCCCGGCAGCGACCACTCGCCTTTCAGCGGCTCATGCCCGCGTTCGATGAGAACGATGCGTCCGCCCTCGCGAATGATCGCGCCGACGCCGAGAATCGGACGCTCTGGGTATTGGCGGCTCAAACCATCAGTATTGCACCGAGCGCTTCACCGGCACCCGACTTTGTAGAGCGATGTCCGCGCCGTGACGTAGAGGGTTTGCATGTCCGGGTCGCCGAAGGCGCAATTGATCTCTATTCGCACCATAAAATCGGTATTGACGGCGTTCGGCACTCTGCTTATACTTCTAGTTGCAACCCAGTTGCAGGTACGAAATTCATCCATGCACACCATACTCGCGTACATTCTTCTTGCCCTGCCGGTAGTGGCGGGAACCATACGGGGCCGCGTCTCGGACCCGGGCGGGCAGGCCGTCCCCTTCGCGCGCGTCTCCCTGCGCCCATCCGGCAGAACTGTCACGGCTGACGGATTGGGCGAGTTCAATATTGACGGGCTTCCCACCGGCGAATACGAAGTGACAGCGACTGCTGACGGGTTCGAACCCGAGACTCGCGGCGGCATTCGGGTCGGCGCCGGGAGCGATGCAACTGCCGATCTGACGTTCCGCAAGCTGCTCTCCAGCTACACGCAAGTGAGTGTCATCGGCGATGCGCCCGAAGCCGCTCTGCGCGAGATTCCCGGCTCCGCCTCATTTGTGCGTCGCCGCGAGCTCGAAGAGACGCGCCCGGTGGACGCCAACGAAGTTCTGCGGCGTCAGCCCGGCGTCAACGTGCGCGAGGATTCGGGGCCCGCCGGGCTCCGTATGAACATCGGCGTGCGCGGCCTGAACCCGGATCGCAGCCGGACGCTCCTTGTCCTCGAAGACGGCCTCCCGCTCGCGCTCGCGCCCTATGGCGAACCGGAGATGTACTACAGCCCGCCGATCGACCGCATGATCGGCGTTGAAATCCTGAAGGGCAGCGGGTCCATCGTTTACGGGCCGCAGACCATCGGCGGCGTTCTCAACTTCATCACGCCCGAGCCGCCGCTTCGCCAGCAGACGACGGTAGATCTCACCGGCGGGCAATACGGCTTCTTTTCAGGACAGGCGTCTCACGGGGGCACCAAGGGCCGCGCGGGCTGGTAC
>DATMXS010000373.1:0-2742 GCA_035561355.1 Bryobacteraceae bacterium
GTAAACCTGTACACCGGCAGTATAGGACCTGGAAACCCGATGCACACCCGAAGAACGTCCAACGGTGCGGCTGAACGGTTGTATGGAGATTTTCGGACCTGAATGGAGAGCGCAACCGCGGTCCGTTCTGAACAAATGCCACTGTCAGACCAGCACACGTCTCCCCGGAAGAAGGGGAGAGCGGGGGAACAGCGGCTGGAGGGGCTGAAAACACGAAGGGCGCCGGACTAGCCGGCGCCCGCAGTCGAACCAATGAAAATGCTACCGCCGCCGCTTTAGGAGCCCAACCGCTATCAGACCGATGCCACAGAGCAGGATCGTGCCGGGCTCGGGAGTGTCAAACCCGGCAACTACATCGTCCATGCTGACGAAGTGATTGCTGCCAGTGATCGTCAGAGTGGTTAAATAGGTCCCCCAGGCGGGCGAGTATGCCAAGTACGTGTCTCTTCTCGCGTCCACGAGTGTATAGGTGAACTGGGTGGCTGAGCTGTCGGTGAACGTCAGCGTGGTCAGACCGCCCGCCCTGTTCTCCTGGCCGTTCGTAAGATACATCACAGCGCCGAACGCGTTTATGCCGGGCCCGAACGCGATAGTCATAGTATCGTTCAGGGTCAACACACGGAGGAGCCGATCAGCGTCCTCTGGTTGCTGCGAGTTGGCATGGTCGTCGACGATATACAGCCCGCCAGGCGCACTGACGTCCAACCAGTACGCCGTGTCGCCCACGCGCAGCGGGATGGTTGGTTGCGAATGGTATGTGTACGAACTGAAATC
The DNA here is from genome assembly GCA_035561355.1 of Bryobacteraceae bacterium. Taxonomy (GTDB): domain Bacteria; phylum Acidobacteriota; class Terriglobia; order Bryobacterales; family Bryobacteraceae; genus DATMXS01. Next base: position 775 of record DATMXS010000373.1, read on the forward strand.
CTCTATTCCGTACGAAGACTCCAGCCAACTCTGGAACGTTGCCGGGTCGGTAAGCGTGGGACCCGCGAGGGCGGGTATTGCCGCCAAAAACAAAACCAAGACCAGCACTAATGTAGAAGCACGCATTTGCAGTTTCCCCTGGCTCATCACGAGGAGTGTAACAGCAAATAATTCAAATGGATGCGAGCTGTCCAGAATGTGAGTAACAGGACTTTGAAAGTACTGGAAATACCATCTGGGCTGGTAATGGTACAAGGTGAGGGGGAGCGCAGTACGAGGCGCGAATGGGGGTAGTCCCGGCACAAGACAGACTGCGCCGGGACGTTTGGGATGGGACTTAAGCGATGAACTGTCTCAGATAACGCCCGCTCTGGACGAGCGAAGCCTGACGGGTCTCGAGCGAACCTTCGTACGCCCGGTCCTCCACCTCGATGCACACCGGTCCGTCATAGCCGGATTCGGTCAGGGCGGAGATGTACTTGCTCCAGTCTACATCCCCCAATCCCGGCAGCTTAGGCGTGTGATATTTCAGTGGGTAGGCCAGCACGCCGTTCTCATACAGGCCGTCGGGGTCCACGCGGGCGTCCTTCGCGTGCGCGTGTACGATGCGCTTGCCGAACTCCCGGACCGCGCGTGGTATGTCGATCCGCTGCCATACCAGGTGCGAGGGATCGATATTCAAGCCGAAGTTGCTATCAGGGATGTCCTCGAACATCCGCCGCCAGATCGCCGGCGTTGTGGCTAGGTTCTTGCCTCCCGGCCACTCATCCTGAGAGAACGACATGGGGCAGTTCTCAATCCCGATCTTGATCCCGCGGTCGCCGGCGTATTTCACCAGCGGCCGCCACACTTCCAGGAACCGCGGCCAGTTGTCATCCACGGATTTCGACTGGTCGCGGCCGACGAATGTGTTCACCACACCTACACCGAGGGTGTTGGCGGCGTCGATGACTTTGCGGATGTGGGCGATGTAGACGTCCGCTTCCGCGCGATCAGCCGTGAGAGGGTTGGGATAATACCCGAGGCCACTGATGGAGACGCCCTCCTTCGACATCAGGTCCTTAATCCGCGCCGCCTCAGAGGCGTCCAGCGCGTTCACGTCCACGTGGGTAACCCCGGCGTAACGGCGTTCGGCCTTGCCTTTCGGCCAACACATCAGTTCAACCGCATCAAAAGCGTTTGCAGAGGCGAACCGCACCACGTCTTCAAGGTTGAGTTCGGGCAGAATGGCACTCACGAATCCGAGTTTCAACATGGATTCAGTATGCCCCAGGGGCTTACCACAACGGCAGGGCCTGGTGGTGCTCGCGAACGCGTGTCGTGAATCCACGCGCCATTCACGATGCGTTCTGAGGGTCGATGTACCCGCTCCTTTTCAACCGCTTGAAGATCAAGCCCTCGCCGGCCGACGGTTTGCGCCCAGTGGCCCACTCCTTGTAGAACCAATCGGCGTAATGCTTGTAGCCCTTCTGCCGCCAGTTGTCGTTCAGGCCGAGGTGAAGCGCCGGATCGTCATGTTGTCGAACGATCTCGTCCAGTTCGCTCTTGGTGAGGCGATGATATCGTTCGTAGTGGATCAGCCCGGAGCCGCGGAGCCTGCCCATGCGGTGCGCGGGTACGGTCTTCGGATAGCCCAGAATGAGGGCGATCAGCGGGAAACACCCGGTCTCGGGCAGGTCAAGAATTTCCCAGATTCGCCCGACATCGCCCCGGTGGATCCCGTTGGTCAGCATGGAATCGATCCCCATTGACTTAGCCGCAATGACGGCTGTCTGGGCAGCGAGGATGGTATTCGTGCTGCTGGTGATGAACGCTTCAAGATTGTCGGCGTAGAACTGGTGTCCCAGGTGCGCGGCTGTGTCAATCAGTCGGTTGTAGTCCGCGCAGTACAGCAGCAAACAGGTCCCGCGATACCCGGTGAGCTTCTGGATTTTGACGGGGTCGTTGCTCACGATGATGGAATACGAC
>DATMXS010000374.1:0-4423 GCA_035561355.1 Bryobacteraceae bacterium
GTGGGGGAGACGGCAACCGTGGCCGGAGCCGGCGGAGCAGCGGGAGCGCCGGCGCCCTGCCGGGTTCCGACGGCCGCCGCCCAGATCGCGCCTTCGCCGTCAATTGCTACAGCCGTGACCTCACGTTTCGCAGTCTGGTACAGGACGAACCCCTGGCCCTTGGCGTCCACACGGATGAGCAAACCGCCGGGTTCGGTTCCCACAATGACATTGCCCTGCGGGTCAATGGCGAGCGAGCGCGCATGCGTTTCGGAGGACTTATAAAAGACCTCGCCCTTGCCGGCGGGCGTAACCCGGTGGACCTCACCGCCATCGCCGGTCGCTACGAAGAGGTTGCCGGCGCGGTCGAAAGCCATGGCCCAGATGTACTTCGCTTTCGGATCGTAGAAGATCTCGGACTTGCCGCCATGCATCCGGTAAACCTTGCCGTCGGGCGCTGTGCCGACGTAGACCTGGTCCTTGGTGTCAATGGCGAGGGCGTGGATTTCGAGCTCTTCGAAGGAGGCGAGCGCCTTGCCTGCGCCTTCCTGGGGAATAACGTACAGCCTGGCTCCCGGCCCGCCGGGTCCGCCGCCGCCGGCATAGACGTTGCCTTTGGAATCCTCAGCGAGCGCCCAGAGATAGACGGAGGCGCTGTCGAGCACTTCCTTGAACACCGGGGCCAGTGTGAGGCGGCCATCGCTCGTGAGGGACAGCCCATTGAGCTTCGCTTTCTCGAAATCCGAATAGTCGCCAAGGGACCAGATGCGCGTCTCGGCGGCGAATGAGAAGGACGCGGCGGCTACCAGGGCTGCCGCGCCCAGAATCCAGGTCTTCGTTTTCATCGATGATTACTTAATCGTGAGCTTGAGAGCGTAGCTGCCGTTGACAACATAGTTGAACGGGATCGCCATCTGCTCCATGGCGGTTTCGCCAATCGTCGCAAACGGCCTGTTCGCGGCGCGCCCCGTCTGCATTACGTTCAGCACGGAGGCGGGAAGGCTGGGCAGCGTCTTGTCGTCGTAATACACGGTCGGCCGGGCCTGAATCACGGAAACATACAGCTTGTCGTTGCTCCGCTCCTGATTGAGCAGGGAGACGATCTGCGGCACGTCGATGAAGCGGTTCAGGAAGCCGGCGGAGGTCTGCATCCGGTTCAGCGTTTCGGCATCGCTCAGCAAGAGGCGGTGCTCGCCTCGACCGAGGCCCACGGGAACCTTCAGCGTGAAGGTGCGCTCGATGCGCTGTCCGCGATACGGACGCAGGTACACCTTCAGGGGTACTTCCTCACCGGGCTGCACGTCGTCGGTCGGGATCCACGCGTTCTCGATGGTGGCCACGCGGCGATCCGGCAGCAGATCGACAACTGCGTCCACGCTCTTGATCTGCGGGTTCTTGACGGCGTTCATGAAAAGGCGATTAAACTTGTCGCCCCACCAGCCGGCGAGGACCATGGGGGCGGGCACGGACATCTCGCCGGGGGCCTGCATGGTGGTGAGTTGCATGCTTTGATTCCCGGCCAACTCGATTTTCCCGCTCACGCGGTAGGTGCACTCTTCGCGGTAGTCGTTGAGCCCGGAAATTGAGTTGAACAGGGTCACCATCATCAGGTACGGCGTCCACTTCTGCTGAACGAAAACGTTGAAGCGGAAATCCTTCTGCTTGCGCACAACGTTGTCGTCGCCAAAGGAGCGCACGCGCACGGTGACGGGCACCATCTCGGCGGTCTCGCCGAGGACCCCCATGATGCCGCTGTGCCGGTCCTGCTTGAGCGCGCCTACCACCTCCGTAGCGTTTCCGAACTTATTCGGCTGAAAAGCGGATGCGTTGGTGAAGAGAATTTCACCCTTCGACATCGGCATCTCTACAGGTCCCAAGTTGAAGAACGGGTGCCCGAAGGCAAGGACGCGGCGGCCGTCGTTATACGTCACGGTGCCGAGGCCCGTAATGCTCATGTCGCCGGAAACGAGAATACCGGCGACTGCTTCGCCAGGCTTGAGGGCGGTGCGCCAACCCGCGGCCGGCTTCGCGATGCTCATTGTTGAAGTGGCGCCGCCGTTCACTGCGCTGAGCCCGAGTTGCCGGAAGAGCGGTGCGAAGGCGTCGAGCGTGCCGGGATCAAAGCCGGAGAAAGTCAGCGGCGTCTCGATGGGCACCATAATGGGGCTCTCTGCAATCCCGGGCGATGCGCCACCGGCCGCGACCACCTGGCTGGCCATGTCGTTCGGCATGGCGACCTCGGTGCGGGTCTTTACCTTGTCCGGCGTGCGCGCGTCTGCGGGGACAGTCCCGTCGAAATCGTTGATCTCGAGCATGAGGTCGATTGGCGTAATGCCGCAGATCGCGTCCGGCGAGAAAACACTGAGGCGGAGCGCCACCGCGCCAATCAGCTTCCCGTCGACGTAAACGGGGCTGCCGCTCATGCCGCCGGCGACGTTGGTGCGGAGTGCCTTGCCGTACATCTTTGCGAGAATAATGTCCTGTTTCGGACCCCAGGCATTCTTCCACAGGCCGATGATTTCCACCGGCACGGGTTCGGGCCGAGAGCCGTCGAAGACAGTCCAGGCGGTGCCTTTCATGCCCTTCCGCAACTGGGAGGACGGCATGATTTCAGGCTGGCCGATGCCCGGCCGCGCGGGTTTGGTTTGCGCCGGAGGCGCAGAAACCAGGGGGGAACCGAAAGCCACGGCTGTGAATAGAGCCCCGGCAAGCCAAACTTTCATGGGGTTACTTCCTCATTTCGAGGGGGTCAGCCCTCATTATCGCCCACGTTGGCGGGCAGTACCAAACCGTTGAGGTTCCATGCGATTCTGAAGCGTGCGCCTGATCCTGCTTCTCGCGCTTGCTTCCGCAGCGTACGGGCAAATCAAACTGAGCAAGGACCTCAAGCTCCAAAAGGTCGCCGAAGACGCATGGGTTGTGCGGCACGATTGGACCTTCGCCTCGAACTCCGTAGTGCTGCGAATGCCCGGCGGTGAGGTGGTGATGATCGATACGCCGTGCACATCCAAGGCGACCGCCCGCCTGGTGGAGTGGATTCGGGACGAGCTTAAGCCGAGCGTCCTCACGGCCGTCAACACGCATTATCATGTCGATCGCCTGGGCGGAAATGGAGCCCTGCGGCGCCTGGACATTGTCTCCTGGGGCACAACCCACACGGCCAGACTGGTCAAGGAGCGCGGCAAGCTCGAAGCGACCGCTCCCCAGGATCCACTGATTCCGCCTGAACAACTTTTCGACGAAAACCAGCCGATCAAGTTGCACGGATTAGAGATCTTTTACCCTGGCGCGGGCCACACGCCCGACAACATCGTCGTATGGGACCCGGTTCGCCGGATTCTGGCAGGTGGGTGCCTGATCGTTGGCTGGCCGAAGCTGGGGTACATGCGGGAGGCCGACCCGTCCGCGTGGCTCGAGGCGCTTGATAAGCTCGATCGGCTCGCCCCCGCGATCGTTGTGCCGGGACACGGAGACCGTACAGACCCGGAACTGATCGAGAGCACGCGGGTGCTCCTCCGAAATTATCGCCGTTAACTGCCTCTTACTCCTGATATCGGCGTTCGCGAGCGTCCCGTCCACGGCCTCTGCTAGCATCGTCTCAGGTTTGGAAAATCCGACCCGCTTGAGTGTCGCCTTGGTGTGCGCGTGGGTTGTGTACGCGCAGGAGCCGGGCACGCGCGCCGCCGAGATCGAGCGCGCCCGCGAGGCGCGCGCCGCCGAGTTGCAGCCGGATCTCCAAAGCAAACCCGAGCGTTTCATGCTGTGGTTCCGTGAGAACCGCGTTCTTGAACGCATAAGCGCCGGCTTCAACGGTGTGCGCGTCAAACTCGGCGGGATGGTAACCGGCGGCGGGTTCGCGTTTGGCCCCGAATTCTCGCGCGAGGATTTGTTGGACGGGCGATTGAAGTTTCGGGCCGCCGGCCAGATCTCGACACGGAATTACCGCCGGGCCGAAGCGCAGCTCACCGCCCCGTACCTCGCCGAGGGACGCGCGTTCGCGTCGGCTCGCGCAGCGTATCACGATTACACGAGTCTCAACTATTACGGCCCGGGCGGAGCTTCGAAGAAGACGGGGCGGAGCGCTTACAGGTACGAGGACGGGGCAATTGACGGCTGGTTCGGGATCAGGCCGGTTCGGCCCCTTACCGTCGGGGCGGCGGTGGGTTATCTAACTGTGGACACCGGGCCGGGCCGCACAGACGACTTCGTTTCGACGGAACTCATCTACGCGCCCGCTCAGGCGCCTGGCATTGACCGGCAGACTGACTTCGCACGCTACGGGGCGTTCGCGGAGTTCGATTACCGCGACAGTCCGTATCCCCGGAACGGCGGCAAGTACCTGGTGCAATACGTCCGGTACAACGATCGCGGCCTACGGTTGCACGATTTTGGCAGGCTGGAAGTGGATCTTCAGCAGTATGTGGGCTTCTTCAACCGCCGAAGA
>DATMXS010000375.1:0-15622 GCA_035561355.1 Bryobacteraceae bacterium
ATGGTGGACATCGGCGTCTCGCCCCGGAAGGCCCGCTCGCCGGTGATCATTTCATAGAGGATGCAGCCGAAGCTGAAGATGTCGCTTCGGGCGTCCGTCGGTCTCGCCTCGGCCTGCTCGGGCGACATGTAACCGGCCGTGCCGACGATCAATCCTTCGGCGGTCACGGTGGTGCTGCCGCTGCCCTGCGGCTCGAGGCGCGCATCCATTAGCTTGGCGAGACCGAAATCGAGGACCTTCACCAGTCCTTCCGGCGTCATCATCACGTTGGCGGGCTTCAGGTCGCGATGTACGATGCCGGCGGCGTGCGCTTTGGCGAGCGCGTCGGCCACTTGAATCGCGATCTTCAGCGCTTCGCCGAGCCGCATGCCCTTGCGCGGAATCAGCGCGTCGAGCGCCTTTCCGGGGACGTACTCCATTGCGAGGAAGTACAGGCCTGCGGCTTCGTCAATGTCGTACACCGCAACGATATTGGGGTGGTTCAATGCGGAAGCTGTCCTGGCTTCCTGAACAAACCGTCGGCGGCGATCCTGATCTGATACACGATCGGCCGGCAGGAACTTCAGCGCGATGAACCGGTCCAAATGCGAATCGCGGGCCTTGTACACCTGACCCATGCCGCCCTCGCCAAGTTTTTCGAGGACTTCATAGCGCGAAACGATTTGGCCGGTCATGAATTTGCCAAGCTGTACACCGCAAGAGGCGCAGAGACGCAGAGAAAAGAAGAGGAGCGGAGAAAGACATCATGCAATTTCTGCGTTAACATTCTGCCTTCCTCGGTGCGTATCTCTCGTTTCCGTTCTTGCTTCGTCTTCTCAGGACTTTCTCTGCGCCTCCGCGCCTCTGCGGTGAAATGAACTTCAGCCTTCTTTGATCTGGCGCTTGGCGGCGTCGAATGTTACAGGGCTGTGGCGGCGGTAGGACTCCTCGGCCATGATTGCTGCGACGGCGTGAGTGTAGCCGGCTTCGATGGGCGCGTTCGGCGGCTTACGCGAGCGCGCGCACTCGAAGAAGTTCTGCATGTGGTGCGTCGTCTCGGCTTCCGGCAGCGGCCCGTCCTTGGCGCGGTCCTCCGTCGCGCCCTCGCCGGTGACCACCCACGGCTGGTTCCAACGCGTGCCATCCAGGACGCCACGCGTTCCGAAGAATTTGAGGTAGTTGTTTTGACCGGTGCCGAACGTCGTGTTGTATCGGACGAGAAAACCGTGGTCTGGGTATTCGAGCGTGATCTCGACCGAATCCGGCGCGTCGTAGTCGTCTTTGAAGCGGTAATGGCCGCCTGTGGTGGTGACGCGCTTCGGCTGCGGCGCGCCGGTGACGTAATGGACCAGGTCGAAGAAGTGGACCGCGAGGTTCGTGTGGGGCCCGCTCGAGAAGTCGCGGAAGCCGTACCAGCCGCCGTACTGCACGGACGAAAACGGGCGCGGCCGCTTGTTGAACAGGAACGCCTTCCAATCCACGTCGGCCTCGGCGATGGGGCGTTTGCCGTACGAATGCCAGTAGGGCAGCGGCCCATTGCGTGATTGCTCGACCTTATAGATCCTGCCGAGTCCTCCGGACTGCACGAACGCGCGTGCGGCAACCGAGGGCGCCCAACTGCGGACCTGTGTCCCCGCCTGCACGACGCGCCCCGATTTCTTCACGGTGTCCACCGCTTCGAGCAGCTCTTTCATGTGCATCGCCATAGGCTTCTCGATGTAGGCGTCCTTGCCGGCCCGCACCGCGGCGGCGAGTTGAGACGCGTGCTGATGATCCGGCGTGGCAATGACGACGGCATCGACGCCCTTGAGCGAGAGCGCGTCTTCCCACTTCACCAGCGGTTCGGGTGCGCGCCCGCCGACCGCTTTGACCGCTGCGATGGCTCTTTCGCGCTGCTGCCCCCAGGTGTCACAGACGGCAACTACTTCGCAGTTGACTGCACCCGCGACCTGGAGCACCTCCTTGAGGAGTCCGCGCTCGCCGCAGCCGATCATGGCCACGCCGATGCGATCATTCGCGCCGAGGATGCGTTCGGGCCGCAGCGCCAGGGCCGAAGCGGCCCCGAGAAATTGACGACGGTTAACGTCCGGCATGGAGGAATCATACCGCCGCCCGAGCGCCTGTGTATCATGTTCCAGAGATGGACCTCATCAACTACTTCTCCTCAATCCTCATCTCGCTCGTCCTCGGTCTGGCCGGGTTCGTCGCGGCGTACAAGATCTTCGACTGGCTCACGCCCGGCGTTCACTTCTCCGACCAGCTCAACGCCGGCAACAAGGCAATCGGCATCTTCCTCGCAGGCCTGTTCATCGGGCTCGGGTTGCTGCTTGGCAGCGCCGTGAAATGAAAGCCCTCGCGCTCGCGATGCTGTTCGCGGCTGCGCCGGATCCCGGTTACTGGGACGGCATGAAGGCCGTCATCCAGCAGCACCTCGGCAGGCCGTACGTCTGGGGTTCCACTGGACTCAAGAGCTTCGATTGCTCCGGTTTCGTCTGGCGTGTTCTGTATGACAACGGCATCCTGATCAAGCGCACCACCGCGCGAAAGCTTTATATGTCTCTCAAGCCGGTGTCGCCGAACGAGCAGTGGCAGGGCGGCAACATCGTGTTCTTCGACAACATGAAGCACTGCGGTATCGTCAACGCGCGCGACACATTCTTCCACGCCGAATCGAGGAAGGGGACCAACCTGTCGCACTTCCAGCCCTATTGGGGGCGCAAGGTTTGCGGTTTTCGCAAACTGAAGTGAAAGCGGTTCACCGCAGAGGCGCAGAGACGCAGAGAAGAACCTTTCAACCTAGCTAGATGTGGAAAGCGTTACTTCCTGGCTATGCTGCTTGTCCATCCCTTGTCTGCTTCTCTCTGCGTCTCTGCGCCTCTGCGGTGAAATCGTTGTTACCGCCCGGCCGAGGCCTCAGGGAGGAAATAGAAGGTCATTGCGAGCACGATGTAGACGGCCAGGAGTTGCACGCCTTCCAGCCAGTTGGATTCTCCATCGCCTGAGATCTGGCCAGCGATCCAGATGCTGAGCCCTATGGCCAGAATCTCCGGAGTCGTGAACACCAGGTCCATGGGCTGGGGGCCCAGGAAGTAGCTCGCCAGCACCAGAACGGGCGCGACAAAGAGCGCAATCTGAATGGTGCTGCCGATCGCGATCCCGATCGCGAGATCCATTTTGTTGTCCCGCGCAACCCAGATTGCGGTGCTGTGTTCGGCCGCATTTCCGACGATACCGACCACGATAACCCCGACGAAAATACTCGTCATCCCCAGCGCCTCCGCGGCTCCAGTGACAGAGCCAACCAGGACTTCGCTGATCCAACCGATGCCTACGGTCGAGAGACTGAGGACGACAAGGGACTTCTTCACGCTCCAGGCTTGGGTGTGCCCGCCCTCTTCCGCTTGCCCCGAAAAGTACTGGCGGTGAGTGCCGAGCGTGAAGAGCAGCCCGAGCGCATACGTGACCAGCAGCACAATCGAGATCTCCAGGCTCAAGCCGGCTTCCAGGCGCTGTCCCCTGGCGCCCACGATGTGATGGAACGCCGCCGGGATAATCAGCGCGATCGCAGCCAGGGTCAGCATGGTGGCCTGCACGCGCGCCGCAGTCTCGTTGAACTTCTGGGTCTTGAAGCGGAGACCGCCCCACAATATGGACGCTCCCATCACCAGCAGCAGGTTGCCGATGATCGACCCGGTCAGCGATGCTTTGACCACGTCGCGCAGTCCCGCGTTCAACGCGATCAGCGCGATGATCAACTCGGCCGCATTCCCGAACGTCGCGTTGAGAAGGCCGCCTATCGATTGGCTGGTTTTCGCAGCCAGATGTTCGGTCGCTTTGCCGAGCCATTTCGCGAGGGGAATGATAGCCGCCGCCGAGGCGATGAACAGCCATGTTTCGGGTACGTGGAAGACGTACTCCATCAGGGCAACGGCGGGAAGCAGGGCAAGGAGCCAGTCGAGCGAAGGCTTCAGCAGGTTCCGCACACTTCGATTCTACGCGGGCGCCGGCGGTCGCGGCCGCATTTTCAATGTGCTCGGGATTGTAAAAAACCGAGCACGGACGAGCGTGAAAAAATACCCTCCAGTTGCCCGTCCACGGCAACCGCGACTTGGGCCAGGTTCTCCCGGCCCATGTGTTCGAGTGCGTCGGTTACCAACGTGTCCGGTGCGATGGCCTGGGCCTCGTCGAGTGGGAGCATTACGTCAGCCGCCGTCCGGTAGGGCCACTGCTGCCTGGGAATATGGCGCAACTCGTGGGCCGTGATCATCCCAACCGGACCGTTGGCGCCCTGAACGAGTAGGCACACTCCGACGCCGCCGTTGGTCATGTGCATTATGATCAGGTCGCGAAGATTGGCGTGCTCGCCCGTCCGCGGGCAGTCGCGGACCATCAGGTCCCGCACCCGAACGCCCCGTAGCGCCTCCAGAACGCGGCCGTGAGCGTAGCTGGACTTCGCGGCATCCAGGATGAACCATCCGATCACCGCGAGCCAGAGCGATCCGGCGCCACCGCCGGTTGCAAAGCGGAACACCCCGAGAGCTATAAACGCAATCGCCGCGGCACGCCCCGCCTGCGCCGCAATACGCAACGAGCGCTCGCGGTTGCCCGTGAAACGCCAGACGGCTGCCCGGAGAACGCGGCCTCCATCCAACGGGTAAGCCGGAACAAGGTTGAAAATTGCGAGCCAGATGTTGATGTAGCCGAGCCAAACGGGGATTGAAACGGCCGGAGATGCCGGATCGTCGCCGGGTACCCAGCCGGTCGCGAACGCAGTAGCAAGGCTTCCCACGCCGATCAGAAAGCTGGCAATGGGGCCGGCGATCGCGATGGAGAACTCAGATGCAGCGGTCGGCGGCTCACGGTCCGCCTGGGCGACCCCGCCCAACGCAAACAGCGTTATTGAGCGGACGCGCACGCCGTGCCTGTTCGCCACCGCGGCATGAGCGAGTTCGTGCGCGATCAGCGATGCGAAGAACAGGATGGTGGTGAGAGCCGTGCTCGCCCACAGGACCGCGTTCTCCCAGTCCGGGTGTAGAAGATAAAACTGGGCCGCGAGCGCTGCGAACACCCACAGGGCGATGAGTGCCCAGCTATAGTGCAGCCCGAGTTCGACACCCAGAATCCGGCCGACCTTCCAGCTTGCAACGACCATACTGCGTCAAGAGCCTAGTGCCGCTCCGAGCCTCGTGTCTGGTCGCGTACATATTGAGACGGGTCGCGATCGAAGGACTGCTTGCAGGCATCCGAGCAGAAGTAATACTCTTTGCCGCGATACTCGCTCTTGCCGGCAGCCGTCTTTTCTTCTACCTGCATCTTGCAGACGGGATCAGTATGCATCTTTACTTTCCCCCTTTCTCAGGCTGAACCCCAGCGGCTCGCTCCGCCCCAGCCGACGAACCGCTCCGGATCGTCTTCGAACTCGAGCTTGCAATCGGGCGAGCAGAAAAAGTAGATCTGACCGGAATAGTCAGCGCTGAGCTCGGCGTTCTCTTCAACGCTGGCGCCGCAGACAGGATCCGTGGCCATACGTGCTTCCCCTATGGCGTTGGATGCTTCAGTGGAGAGGAGGGTTACTAGACTTTAACCCCGTGCCGGCCGCGGAAGCCTGGCACGAGCGCTTTTGCGCCCCGGCAACGGACTCTACTTTTCGACCGGCAAGTCCTTCTGTTTACTCCACTCGCCGAACGAACCGTCATACATGCGCGGCTCGTAGCCGAGATAGCGAAGGACGAAATAGCCGTGCGATGCCTGGACACCGGACTGGCAGTACGTTACGAGCAGCGTGCCAGCGGGCGGAGCACCGTACAGCTTCCGGAGTTCCTCGACGGGCTTTAGCACCCGGACGTCCTTACCCGAGAGATGCTCGCCCCAGTAGACGCTCTTGGCTGCCGGGATATGGCCGGCTGCGTAGTTCTCCTTAGGGCGGGTATCGAAGAGCGCCACGCCTGCGGATTGCACGTTCCCGGCTGCCCAGGAGAGGTCGCGCATGCGGTCCGTGGTGATGACGAGCTCCGGTTGCAAACGCGGCAGGAACACCGCCGTCGTAACCTTCGGCTCGTCTGTTGAAACAGGGCGCTTCTCTGCGCGCCACTTCTCGAGGCCGCCGTCGAGCATCGCCGTGTTCTGATGCCCCAGGTAGTCCAGGGTGAAGAAGGCTCGGGACGCGGCCAGCAGATCGCCGTAGAGGATCACGCGCGCCGTGTTCGAAACGCCGAGACTCTCAAACGTCTTCCGCAAGTCCTCCGCGGGGCGGAGTTCGTTGGCGGCGCCGTTGCGCTCCACGACGATGTCTTGCATCAGCAGCAATCTTGCGCCGGGAATGTGGCCTGCTTCGTAGTCCTTGCGATCGCGAGCGACGTGCAGCACGGCGATATTCGGCTCACTCAAATGGCCGGATAGCCAGGCAGTGGAGACGATCAGGCTCGTTTGCGGCTTAGGCGCCGCCGGCATCGCCGCTGCGGCGGCGAGGATCAAGAGTGAAGCACGGACGGTTCGGAACATAGGCCCCCAATCACTGTTGTTGTAGCATGAAAACTCCTGATGCCTCATCTCGATCCAGCCGCCAGCGTTGCGGCGCTCCCGGCCTGCAAAGGCGCTATCGTGTGGTTCACCGGCCTGAGCGGGGCGGGGAAGACGACGCTGAATGAGGAGACTGCCCGCCGGTTGCGCGAGCGAGGCTTGAAGGTGGAGTCCCTCGACGGCGACATGGTCCGCCAGAACCTCACCAAAGGCTTGGGCTTTTCTAAGGAGGATCGCGACGAGAACATCCGGCGCATCGGCTTCGTCGCGCACTTACTGGCGCGGAACGGCGTCATCGTACTGGTGAGTGCGATCTCTCCCTACCGGGCGATCCGCGACGAGATCCGCGCCAAAGGCAGCCCGTTCGTCGAGGTGTTCGTCAATGCGCCGGTCGAGGTTTGCGAGCAGCGCGATGCGAAGGGTCTCTATAAGAGAGCCCGAGCCGGGGAGATCAAGGGTTTCACAGGTGTGGACGATCCGTACGAGGCGCCGGTTTCGCCCGAAGTCGAGTGCCGGACGGACGTCGAATCCGTCGCAGAGAGTGTCGCCAAGGTGATGGCGGCCTTGGAACGGCTGTAAGGGCGGCCAGCAGCCAGGCCGCCCAAATTGCGGTTACGCCAGCGCCTGTTCGAGATCGGCCAGGATGTCGTCCGCCGATTCGATGCCGGCCGAGAGGCGGATCAGGCTCTCTTTGATCCCCATGCGGGCACGCTGCGCCGGCGGAACGTCGCGGTGCGAAGAGATCAGCGGGTAGAGCACCAGGCTCTGCACATCGCCGAGCGTCGTCGCCGAAACCACAAGCTTCAGACGGTCCATGAACCGCAGCATCGCGGCCTTGTCCGCACCCTTCACTTCGAACGTCACAATCGCGCCATGTGGGCCTTCGGGCAAAAGGCGGCGAATTGTCGCGGCGTCAGGATGTGCGGGATCGGCGGGGTAATAGACCCGCTCGATTGCGGGATTCTGCGCAAGCGCGGTTGCGATGCGGCACGCGTTCGCGCACTGCCGTTCCATGCGCAGGGGGAAAGTCTTGATGCCGCGCATCGCGAGGTAGCTCTCGAACGGCCCCAGGACCGGACCGTAAGCCCGCGAGAGCATTCGCAGCGTTTCGTAGTGTTCCTTAGTGGAGACTACAATCCCTCCGAGCACGTCGCCATGCCCGGCAAGGTACTTGGTGACGCTGTGGACCACCATGTCCGCGCCCAGTTCGAGCGGGCGGATGAGCATCGGGGTCGCGAACGTGCTGTCTACGACGAAACAGGCGCCCGCGGCGTGCGCCAGCTCCGCGACGCGGTCGATCGCGCCCACGCGCAGCAGTGGGTTGGAGATCGTCTCCATCAGAACGCAACCCGCGCCCGGAACGGCTTTGGCGACCGCGTCGAGGTCGCAGATATCAACCCACTCCACAGCGACACCGAGCGGCTTGAAGAACCGTTCCAGCACGCCGACGGTCGCACCGTACACCGCGTCGGCGCAGACCACCTTCTTCGGCCGGCTATTGAGCGCCGTCGCAATCGCGATCTGCACCGCCGCCATGCCGGACGAGCACGCGAGCGACCCGAACCCATTCTCGAGAGCAGTGACAAGCTCCTCGAGCGCGGCGTTGGTCGGGTTATCGTAACGCGCGTAGGAGAAGCCCGGCTCCTCGCGTCCGGCAACACGGTCCAACTCGGCGGCGTCGCGGCAGATGAAACTGGACGCCGTGTAAATGGGCGTAGTCACTGGAATGTACGTGCCCGGCTGCTTGCGGTCGCCCGCGTGGACTGCCTTTGTGAAAATATCCTGAGCCACTGTTAAATCTCCTGCAAAGCTGATAACCGCAGAGGCGCAGAGACGCAGAGAAAATCCGGAACAGATCGATCAAAGATGGGCGCCTGCGTTTGCAGTTGAGGCCAGAGAACCTGCGAGGCGAACTCGAGGCGGCCCTTAGCACCCTGCCTTCGCTCGTTCCTCCCTGATCCCCTTTCTTGCTTTCTCTGCGTCTCCGCGTCTCTGCGTTGAAACGCCTCCTATTTCCTCTTCCAGCGCGTGCCGTCCTTGGTGTCTTCGAGCACGATGCCGGCCGCTGCGAGCTGATCCCTTACTTCATCCGATCGCTTGAAGTTGCGGGCCTTGCGCGCCTTATTGCGCTCGTCGATCAGGGCGTCGATTTCGGCGTCGGACATGCCGCCCTCCGCCGAAGAAGGCCGCAGCACATCAAAAACGGAGTCGAATCGCGTGAGCAGTTCAAGCGCGGGTTGAGCGTTCCCCTGGCGAAACTCGCCCGAATCCATTGCTGTGTTGGTGTCGCGCACGAACTCGAAGATCGCGGCGAGCGCTTCCGCGGTGTTCAAGTCGTCGTCGAGCGCCGCATCGAATGCAGTTCGCGCCTGGGCGGTGCGCTCCAACAGTGCTTCGTTTGCGCCCTCGGGAAAAGTCGCGGTTTTCAGGCGTAGCTGATAGTTGCGCAGCCGTTCGATCGAGGTCACGGCGGAGCGCAGGCTCTCGAACGTGAAATTCAGCTTCTTCCGGTACGGCACCGCGGCGAGGGTGTACCGCACCACCTCGGGATCGTAACCCTGTGAGAGCAGATCCCGCAGCGTGACTACGTTCCCGATCGATTTCGACATCGTCTGGTTCTCGAGAATCAGATGTTCCGAGTGCAGCCAGAAGCGCGCGAACGGCTTGCCCGACAGCGCCTCCGATTGTGCGATCTCGTTCTCGTGATGCGGGAACGTGAGGTCGATTCCGCCGCCGTGGATATCCAGCGTCTCGCCCAGGTACTTCATCGACATCACGGAGCACTCGATGTGCCAGCCGGGCCTGCCCGGTCCGATTTCCGTCTCCCAGAATGGCTCGCCTTCCTTCGGCGCCTTCCAGAGTGCGAAGTCGCGGGCGTTCTCCTTATCGTACCGATCGCTATCGACGCGCGCCCCCGCGCGGATGCCGGCCATATCGATGTGGGAGAGCTTGCCGTACTCGGGGAACTTAGCAATACGGAAGTAGATTGAACCGTCGCTTTCGTAGGTGTAACTGCGCTCTTCGAGGCGATGGATCGCGGAGGCCATGTCCTGGATGTGGTCTGTCGCGCGCACGAGCCTTTCGGGGCGCTCCAACCGCAGCGCTGCCGAATCTTCGAGGAACGCCTCGGTATAGACGGCCGTGTAGTCCTGCAGCGTCTTGCCGGCCGCCACGGCCTGCTGAATGATGCGGTCGTCCACGTCGGTGATGTTCATGACGTGGTCGAGCTTCCAATCGTGAGCTCGCAACCAGCGGCGCAGAATATCCACGAACGTGAAGGTGCGGAAATTGCCGATATGGGCGTAATTCCAGACCGTCGGGCCGCAGGTGTACATGCGAACGGTGTGTCCATCCGCGGGCGCGAAGTCCTCAACCTGCTGAGTGAGAGTGTTATAGAAGCGGAGAGGCATTGGGGTAGGGAAATTTCATCGTAGCAAGGGCGCAAACAGGATGTGCCGCTTTTGATTGTCCCAAGGGGAAGGCGCGGCCCAATGAAGGCCGCGCCGCAAACCGGGATTCCGGGACTGCTTAGCGCTGGAGCGGTTTGTTGATCTCGACGAGGTTGCCGTCGGGATCGAGGAAATGGGCGGTTCGGACGGTCCACTCCGGACGGTCTACCGGGGCCGCGATTGCCTTGATGCCGCGGGTCGCGATCTCGGTTACCGCCTTGTCCACGTCATCTGCTTCGAGGACCACCATGAAGCGGTGCGCGCCGCCAGGCGTTCCGGCCAGGCTAAGAGCCTGCTCGGCGACGTCGCGCTTGAACAGGGCCAGGCGTGTGCTGCCGCCGGCCTCGAACTCGGCGTAATTGCCGTCATCGCTCCAGACCGTCTTCAGACCGAGCCCGTCCCGGTAGAACTTCAGGCACTCGTCGAATTTGTCCACAAGAACGCGAACGTATGTCAGTTTCACTGGTGCTGTCTTCTCCTGTACCTGTCAGAATGCGATGCGTCTCGAGCGCGGCTGCTGTCCCTTAGAATGAAAGATTGAACCGCGCTGTCTCTTTCGAACTACAGGCCCGCTGCCCCGAAACCGGAGCGCGTGCCGGCCTGCTGCACACCCCGCACGGAGTCATAGAGACTCCTGTCTTTATGCCCGTGGGCACCCAGGCGACTGTCAAAGGCCTGACGCCGAGCCATCTCTGGGATGAATTGGGCGTCCGCCTCCTGCTTGCCAATACATACCATCTTTATCTGCGCCCCGGACACGAACTCGTGCGCGCTTTTGGCGGCGTACACCGATTCATGGCCTGGCCGGGCGCCGTCCTCACCGATTCCGGTGGCTTTCAGGTTTTCAGCCTGAGCGACCTCCGCAAAGTATCAGATGACGGAGTCCTGTTCAGGTCGCATCTGAATGGGGACGCCCACATGTTCACTCCCGAATCGACAGTGGACGTGCAGTTTGCGCTTGGCTCGGACGTCATGATGATGCTGGATGAATGCATCGCGTATCCGGCCGACGAGCAGGCGGCGCTCGGGGCGATGCGGCGGACCGTGGATTGGGCGCGCCGGGGGATGGCGCATTACCGGGAGCGCTACACGCCGGGGACGGGAGCACTGTTTCCGATCGTCCAGGGCGGCATGTACGCCGGCCTGCGGCGCGACTGCGCGGCAGACCTGCTGGAGCTCGATGCCGACGGGTACGCGATCGGCGGACTCTCAGTCGGCGAGCCCAGGCCGCTCAGCATGGAAATGGCGGAGATCACAGCGCCGCTGCTGCCGGAGGACCGGCCCCGTTACGCGATGGGGGTCGGTCTACCGGAGGAACTGCCCCAGTACGTCGCCCGCGGCATCGACATGATGGATTGCGTTCTGCCATCCCGGAACGCCCGGAACGGCTGTATGTTCACGTCCGAGGGCCGGGTGGTGATCAAACAGGCGAGGTATAAGGACGATCCGGCGCCGGTCGATCCGCAGTGCGATTGCTACACCTGCCGAACATTTTCGCGCGCCTATCTGCGGCACTTATTCCTGGCGCGGGAAATGCTGTTTTCGACGCTGGCCACGATCCACAACATTCGCCATTATCTTAAAATAATGAAAGAGATGCGAGCCGCGATCCTGGACGGACGGTTCTCCTGCTATGCGCGCGCCACCGCCGACCTATGAGGGCCAAAGGGCACACTCCAGGCTTGCACTAGTACCTTGACATCCGTGGTACCATGCGGCACTCTATTCTGTAGGACTCTCCTCGGCTATAGAAGGCAAATCCGATCCTGTGCCGTTCCTGAAATGTTTCGTTCTGTTGTATTCTGTTAGCTTCTCTCAGATGTACTCCTCGAAGAGTGCTGCGGGTGCTGCGTGCGTCCGCGCTATGACAATCCGCAAGAGAGGCATACAGTGCTGCTGAGCTTCATCCAAGCTTCCCCCGCTTCCCCGGGTGGCAATCCGCTCCTCGGTTTTCTCCCCATCCTCCTGATTTTCGGCGTCTTCTACTTCCTTCTGTTTCTTCCGATGCAGAGACAGAGAAAGCGGCAACAGCAGATGCTCTCACAACTCCAGACCGGGAGCGATGTGGTCACCAGTGGCGGGATCGTCGGACAGATCGTTGCGATCAACCAGGACGACACCTTGGTTGTGCGCGTGAAGCCGGACGGTGTCAAGCTCCAGATAGCCCGTACCGCCGTGTCGTCGGTGCTCTCTGGGGAGAAGAAGTAGGCTAGGTTTTTGCAAAGATGACGCGAATTCGAACCAGAGCAATTATCATCCTCGGCGTGCTGCTGCTGTCCGTGTACGGCATCATCGGCCTGCCGAAATCGGGCGAGGCGCTCCACGAAAACCTCGCAGAGAACATTAAGCTTGGCCTCGACCTTAAGGGCGGCACGTACCTCATCCTTCAAGTGCAGGTACAGGACGCGCTGAAATCCGAGGCCGATCGCGCGATCGAGCAACTCAAAGAGGAACTGGGCAAGGCCGGCGTCAATTACGGCGGCATCGACCGGACTGACCCCCAGACCACGGAAGAGGCAGACTCGATCCAGATCAACATCAAGGGCGTCGATTCATCGCGCTCCGGCGACCTCCGCGGCATTGTTTCCGAGCGCCTGGCGGCGTGGAACCTGACCGCCGTGAACGCCACGGATTATCGCCTGAATGTGAAGCCGACTGAGCTGATCGCCATGAAACGCGATACCGTCGAGCGGACGCGCAAGACCATCGAAACGCGCATCAACAGCCTCGGCCTGACCGAGCCCACGATTCAGCAGCGCGGCAACGCCGAGACCGAGTACGAAATTCTGGTTCAGTTGCCCGGTGTGGACGACCCCGCACGCGTGAAGCAGATCATGCAGGCCGCGGCGATGCTCGAGATCGGCGAGGTTAAGGACGGTCCCTTCAGCAGCCCCGAGCAGGCTCGCGCGAAGCATGGCGGCGTACTGCCCCTAAACACCAAACTGGTGCCGTCCATCTCGCGTCCCGGGCAGGAGAGCGAAGGCTGGTACCTTGTGGGCCGGACGCCCGTCATCACTGGCAGCGACCTTCGCAGCGCCCGCCCCAGCCGTGACGAGTTCGGCAAGTGGGAAACCGATTTTACGTTGAACAAGGACGGCGCCCGCCGGTTCGGGCGTTTCACCGAGGCAAACATAGGCAACCGGTTGGCTATCATTCTGGACAATAAGGTCCGGAGTGCCCCGACGGTTCAGTCCCGAATCGATGATTCCGGGCGCATAACCGGCGCCCGCGATCAGCAGGACGCGTCGGACCTCGCGCTGGTGCTCGAATCGGGCTCGCTGCCCGCCGGCGTCGTTTACTCCCGGGAACAGACCATCGGCCCGTCGCTCGGCGCCGATTCCATCCGGCAAGGGATTGTGGCCGGCCTGGTAGGCCTGGCCCTCGTGATCACCGTGATGCTGGTCTATTACAACAAGAGCGGTTTAAATGCGGTCATCGCCCTACTGTTCAATGGCGTGATCACGCTTTCCGCGCTGGCCTACTTCGGAGCCGTCTGGACGCTGCCCGGCATCGCAGGCATGATCCTGTCGCTGGGCATGGCGGTCGATTCCAACGTCTTGATTTTTGAGAGGATCCGTGAGGAACTGCGCGCCGGCAAGAGCGTCCCGGGCGCGGTGGAGGCCGGCTTCGACCGTGCCTTCGTCACGATCATCGACACTCACGTTGTGACGGTGGTCTCGAGCGCCTTCCTCTTCATGTTCGGCACCGGCCCCGTAAAAGGTTTCGCCGTGACGCTCGTGATCGGGCTCATCGCCAATCTGTTCACCGCTGTGTTTGTGTCACGGACGATGTTCGACTGGACGCTTTCGCGCCAGCGGCAGCAGGTCAAGCTAAGTATTTGATGCGAAGGGGGCTCAGGCCCCCCGGAAAATGATTGTTCTGACGGGAACGTCGGGAACTTCTTAAAACGAGCCGGTGTCAAAATGACAAGCGCCGGCCTAGGCTGCAAATGGAACTGTTTCGCGAACCCAATATAGATTTTCTCGGTAAAACGAAGCTGGCGCTTGGCTTCTCCGTGGTGCTGATCGTAGCGACGATCGTGAGTCTCGTGGCTAAAGGTGGTCCAAAGTGGGGCATCGATTTCCGCGGTGGCACGCTTATCACCGTGAAGTTCAACCAGGAGCCGCCGATCAACCAGATCCGTTCAGCCTTGGATAGTGCTATCCAGGGCGAAGTTTCGGTGCAGGAAGTGACGCAGGAGGGTGCCAATGAGGTGATCATCGGCACCGAACTCAAGGATGAGCGGGCGCTCAGTGATACCCGTCAGAGGATCACGCAGATCCTGGCCGAACGGTTCGGCAACACGGGCGCGAAGCTGGATTTCAACAATGCCAGCGCCCAGCAGGTGGCGGACAGACTGCGCGACCCGCTTCAGCGGGCCGGTGCACCCCTTTCCGAGCAGGACCTGCACGCACTTGCCGGCCGGATGGTGAACTTCCGCGACCGTGAGCGCTCCGGAGTGCTCAAGAGCCTGGACGAACTCGGCGGCGTTGAGGGTGTCACTCCTCGTGTGCTCTCGACGGTGAAGCAGGAAATGGCGCTTGCGCCTTTTTCGATCCGTAGCGTTGAGGTTGTGGGCCCAAAGGCCGGCGCGGACATGCGACGCCAGGCGCTGCTTGCGACGTTGTACGCTATGGCTGGGATGTTGGTTTACATCGCCCTTCGGTTCGAGTGGATCGCGGGCGTCGCTGCAATCGTGTCTCTGGTGCACGATACGCTCATTACGGTCGGGGTCTTCTCATGGTTAAACCGCGAGATCGACCTCACCATCATCGCCGCGCTACTCACGCTCATCGGTTACTCGATGAACGACACGATCGTGGTGTTTGACCGGCTGCGTGAAAACCAGAAGCTACGGTTCCGCGAACCTTTGTGGGACCTGGTGAACAAGAGCATCAACCAGACGCTGAGCCGGACGATTCTGACTGCCGGTCCGACTCTGCTGACTACGATCGCGCTGTATTACCTTGGCGGTCCGGTCCTCAACGGTATCGCCCTCGCATTGCTCGTCGGCATTTTGGTCGGAACCTATTCTTCGATTTTCGTGGCAAGCGCGATTTTGGTGTGGTGGCAGATGTATAAGGAACGCCGCGGTATAGGCGTGGCAACTTCGGCACCGGCTGCGGTGTCTAACGCCAAGGATGCACCGCGGAAGGCTGCATCGAGGCGCTGAGGACGCCTTGTTGGAATGAGTTTCGGGCGTGCGGCGATGGGCCGTACCCCTTAAGACCTGTTCGAAAGGGTACTTGAACATGTTTGAGCAAAGCTTCGTCGAAGGGGTCGGAAAGACGAATAAGACCGCCTCGGTCTTTATCTCCTTCCTCCTCCAGATCCTCTTGATCGGCGTCGCCGTGCTGGTTCCGCTGATTGCGACGGACACTCTGCCCCGAGCGCAGTTGACCAGCTTCCTGGTTGCGCCGCCGCCGCCTCCTCCGCCTCCTCCGCCTCCAGCGGCAGTCGCGCCGGTAAAGGTGGTAAAGGTGATCCCGCGGCAGTTCGACGCGGGCCGCCTGATGGCGCCCAAGGCGATCCCGAAACAGATTGCCGAGATTAAGGAAGAAGAGCTGCCTCCGGTAAGTGGTGGCGCGGCTGGTGTCGTCGGCGGCGTTCCGGGCGGTGTTCCCGGCGGCACTCCGGGCGGGGTCATCGGCGGCATTATCGGATCAGTCCCAACG
>DATMXS010000376.1:0-7766 GCA_035561355.1 Bryobacteraceae bacterium
GTGGGGGACTGCCGCCGCGAGCACGGCGGTACGATGTGCCCGAGCTACATGGCTACGTATGAGGAGAAACACTCGACTCGCGGCCGTGCGCGCATGCTCTTCGAAATGATGCAGGGCCAGGTGCTCCACCAGGGGTGGAAGAGCGATGCCGTGTTCGACGCGCTGGACCTTTGCCTCTCGTGCAAGGGCTGCAAAGGCGATTGTCCGGTGAACGTGGATATGGCCACGTACAAGGCGGAGTTTCTCTCCCACTACTACGAGGGCCGCCCCAGGCCGCGTTATGCGTATGCAATGGGCCTGATCTATTGGTGGGCGAGGCTGGCGTCGCTGGCGCCGGGCGCGGTGAATTTCGTGACCCAAATGCCGGTTGTGAGCAACCTATTGAAGGCCGCCGGCGGGATCGCGCAGCGGCGAAAAATGCCGGAGTTCGCGCCGCAGACCTTCAAGGAATGGTACCGCCGCCGCGGGCCGCTGAAGATCGACAAGCCGGAGGTGATCCTCTGGCCGGACACGTTTACGAACCACTTCAAGCCGCGCGCCGGGCAAGCTGCGGTGGAGGTGCTGGAGAATGCGGGGTTCCGCGTGCGGCTGCCCGGCAAAAGCCTGTGCTGCGGGCGGCCGCTGTTCGATTACGGCTTCCTCGACACGGCGGAGCGCCTGCTTCGGGATGTGCTCGAAGCGCTCGCGCCCGCAATCCGGCGCGGGACCGTGGTGGTCGGCCTGGAGCCGAGTTGCGTCGCCGTGTTCCGGGACGAACTCCCGAACCTGTTTCCGGAGAATCAGGACGCGAAGCGGCTCTCAAACCAGACGTTCACTCTCGCGGAGTTCCTGACAGGGCGAGTGGAGAATTATTCGCCGCCGCGGCTGGAGCGGAAGGCGGTCGTCCACCAGCACTGCCATCACAAATCCGTACTCAAAACGGACGCCGATAAGGACCTCTATTCGCGCATGGGGCTGGCGGCAACGGTGCTCGATTCAGGCTGCTGCGGGATGGCGGGGAGCTTCGGGTACGAACCGCACAAGTACGATCTTTCGATGCATTGCGGGGAGAGTGTTTTGCTGCCCGCCGTGCGCGAAGCTTCGAAGGACACGATCATCATGACTGACGGGTTCAGCTGCCGCTCACAGATCGAAGATGCCACGCGCAGGCGCGGCCTGCACATAGCGCAAGTGCTCGAGATGGCGCTGCACGAGGGCGCCTCCGGTCCGCGGGGCGCGTATCCCGAGCGCGGCTACACCGAGCCCTACGTGATCGACGGCGAAGGACACCGAGGCACGATCGCATTTGCAGCGGGCGCCGGCCTCGCCGCGGCCGGAGCGATTTGGGCGCTTCAGCGGCGCAACGGGAACCGCTGAACATCAGGCCGGCGTTTCTTCTCCAAGGCGGAGCGGGTCGAGAACGCCGATCCAGTGGCGGCCTGTGCGGATCAGGCCTGCCTTGCGGAATCTCGTCAGCGTGCGGCTGGCGGTTTCACGGGTCGTGCCGGCCATATCCGCCAGATCTTGATGCGAGAGCGGCATCTGGATGACAAGCGTACCGTCGCGCTGTTCTCCGATCTTTTCGGCAAGTTTGAGCAAGGTGGCGGCGATGCGTTGTTCGGCCGAGTGCGCACTCAGTTTCTCCACTGTGTCGTGCAGTTCGCGCAGCCGCGCGGCCACGATGCCGAGCGCAGCCAGAGCGACTCCCGGATATCGCCGGAGCACTTTCTGAAAGTCCGCGGCGGCGAGGGTCAGGACACAGCAGTGTGTATGCGCCACGGCGGTCTCGGAATACTCTTCGCTTCCGAGCGCGGACACGGTGCCGAAGAAGTTGCCCGGAGTGATGACCTCGACGACAACATTTCTGCCGGCTGCGGTCGTGCGGAGCAGCTTGATCTTTCCGGTTGCGGCGATATAGAGGTGAGTCGCGCGGTCACCGGCAACGGTAATGGGTTGGCCCGGCTGAAACGCCTTCTCCCGGCAGAGGCCGCTGACCTCCTGAATGTCTTCCTCCCTGAGCTCTTTGAAGAACGGCGTCGAGCGGAGCACTTCCAGCCGGCGCGATAACGTACACAACCGCGGTTCGATACGATCGCTGCTCAGTTCCGTGTGCTTGTGCGCGGCCACGTGCACGCCCCTCCGTAACCAGTGTCGGCCACGGGCGTGGGAAGCAGCAAGATGGCAGCCAGGAAGTCAGCCCGCCTGCCGCGGCGCGAGGAACTGCTCCAGGTTGGCGGCCAGGATCTGCTCGGCCTCCGCTGGGGTCAGTCCCAACTCGTACAGCGCTTTCGCCTGCTCGTCGAGTATTTCCCGATTCCACCCTCGGGGAAAGAAGCTGGAATCCGTGCCGAACATGAGCCTCCCGACGCCGAGCACGTCGATCGCGCGGCCGAAAACGGAGCGCAGCTTCAAACCTTCGTACTTCATCCAGCGGTTCGTGCTCGAGGTGTCGAACCAGACATTCGGACACATGTCGGCGAGCATGAGCGCCTCTCGAAAAAGTCCGGCCCCGAAATGCGGGATGACAAACCGGAGCTCCGGGAACTGCAGCGCAACCGGCTGCAGATCGAGGGGGTTCGACATGCGCATATCGAAGGGACTGGGAAGCCCCAGTTTCTTGCGCACTCCCACGCTCAGGGCCCCGCAGTGGACGAACACGGCCAGGTGGTTTGTGGCGGCGGCTTCGAGCACCGGCTTCACCCGCGGATCGGTAATCGAGTACCGGTGCATCGCCGGAAACAGGCACATGCAGTGCAAATCTGCGTGGGCCGCGGCGCGCTCCACTCGCTCCGGGGCGTCGGGCTGGAGGGGATCCAGCATGAAGTAACCGAAGAAACGATCGGGATATGCCGAAACGGCCAGCGCGACACTATGTTCATCACCGTGGACGCTGGCAATAAGGCAGGCGCGCCGCACGTGGTTGGCGTCGAGTTCGTCCACCCAGCACTTCGCCAGCGCGGCCGGGTCGGCCGGCGGGATTTCCTGATCTAATAACGGTCCGAGAGCCTCGGCGCTTGCCAGTTGCCGCTGGCGCGCGAGCACGGAGTAGAACTCCCGGGAGAAGAAGTGGACGTGAGCATCATTGACGCGAATGTCGCCCCAGGGAGTGTGTGCCATCTAGAGCGATCATACCCGAGCGCGGGCGTTGCCGCTGCGGCAAGATCCGGCTGCCGCACGGCCCTGTATAGTGAGTTCTGGGCCTTTCTTCGCTGATCGCGAGAGACGCGCCCCCCTGCATGGCGCGCTGGCGGCAGGTACGGCGTGGCATCGGTTCGACAGGCAACAAGGTTCAGTGCGGGTCGCACGCCGTTGCGGCTTTGCCTCATTCCTCAGGACGAACAATGAAGACCCATTTACTCGCTTGTTTACTGATATGCGCTGCTCCGGTTGTATTGCGATCCGCCGAGCAGTTTGACGTTGTGGTTTACGGTGCGACGTCGGGAGGCGTGACGGCCGCGGTTGCGGCTGCGCGTGAGGGCGCGAAGGTAGCGCTGCTCGAACCCGGGCATCATCTTGGCGGAATGTCGTCCGGCGGTCTCGGCGCGACCGACCACGGCAAGCAGGAGACCATCGGCGGGCTCGCCCGCGAGTTCTACCAGCGGCTCGGTAAGCACTACGGCCAGGAGATCGCGTGGACCTTTGAACCGCACGTTGCCGAACGCGTGTTCAACGACATGGTGAAAGAGGCCGGCGTTAAGGTCTATTGCAACCACAGGATTAAAGAGAAGAACGGCGTACGCAAGGCGGGCGACCGCATCACCGAGATCGTGATGGAAAACGGCGCAGCGTTCCGCGCGAAGACTTTCATCGATGCCACTTACGAAGGCGACTTGATGGCCTTTGCGGGCGTCTCCTTCACCTGGGGCCGCGAAAGCTCGAAGCAATACGACGAGGAGTTCGCGGGTGTGAGGCCGGTCGATAAGTACCACTTCCACATCTTTCCCCCGGGCGTTTCCGCATACGGCGAGGACAGCAAACTGCTGCCGGAGATCAGTCCCGAGCCGAGAGGCGAGTTGGGAGCCGGGGACAAGAAGGTGCAGGCCTACAACTTCCGGATCTGCCTCTCGAAGGATCGCAATAACCAGGTAGCGTTTCCCAAACCCGCGAAGTACGACGCGAACCGTTATGAGCTTCTGGCGCGTCTGATCAAAGCCCTCGAGAAGCAGAACGGCAAGACGCCCACGATGCGCGACCTGCTCATCGTTTCGCTCATGCCCAACAACAAAACGGACATCAACAACCGCGGCGGCTTCTCGACGGACTACATCGGCAAGAACTGGGACTACCCGACCGCGGATTACAAGCGGCGGGCCGAGATCTGGCAGGATCATCTCGATTACACCGCCGGCTTCTTCTACTTCGTCGCCAACGATCCCCAGGTCCCACAGACGCTGCGGGACGAATTCAACGAATGGGGCCTGGCGAAAGATGAGTTCGCCGACACCTATCACTGGCCGCACCAACTCTACATCCGCGAGGCGCGCAGAATGGTGAGCGATTTCGTGATGACCCAGAAGGACGCGCAAACCGATCTGGTCAAGAAAGACTCCGTGGCGATGGGCTCCTACCAGATCGACTCGCACAACATTCAGCGGCATGTAACAGCCGAGGGTTTTGTCCAGAATGAGGGCGATACGGAAGTGCCCGCGAAACCGTACCAGATCGCCTACCGGGTGATGGTCCCGAAACGCGGCGAAGCTTCCAATCTGCTCGTGCCGGTCTGCGTTTCGAGTTCGCACATCGCCTACGGCACAGTCCGGATGGAACCCGTCTTCATGGCCCTGGGACAGGCGGCCGGCCTAGCGGCCAAAATGGCTGCCGACGGCGGCAAGCCGGCGCGCGAGATCGACGTCCCAAAGCTCCGCGCAAAGCTGACGTCGCAGGGCGCCGTGCTGCAACTTACGGATAATAAAGCAAAAGGCTATTAGCGCAAACTGTCGTTTTCGACGTATCTCGAACGGCCCGCCCGCCGGCTGTGTGATGCGCCTCACTTCGAGAACTTCAGGCTGGAGACCCACGCATTCGGGTTCTCCTTCCTGGCAGCCGCAACCGCCGCGTCGAACTGTCGCTGCATGTCTTTTGGCATCTCGCCGTATGCGGTTCGAAGCTCCTTCGTAAGCTCGGCCACGACCGCGGAACCGTTGGCGGGGGTTGCGTAGTGGCCACCGGGTTTCATCTCTTTCGCGTACGCAGCGAGTCCCTTCACGGCCACTTCCGCCGCTCCCGCCTGAAGGGCGGTCAGGAACGCGCGAGCGTTCGCGCGAGCCTCCGTGGTCGCGTTGAAGTTTCCTGCGAGGTCCATGACGACCTCCGCATCGGCCTTAGATAGCCGTGCGGGCGCCTGTGCCCTCATCCAACCCTCGAACGCTTGGCGTCCCGGAGCCCCACTGACGAACGTGCGCTTCGTCTCCTGTTCGTACTTCTTGACCCATTGCTGAGCCAGGTCGTGATCCTTCAAGTGCGAGACCTCATGAAAAAGGGTGCCTTGCGCGCTCGCGGGATTGAGCAACTGATCGAGCCTGATCTCGAAGGCTGTCGGCAGACCGGGCCTGAACTCTTCTCCCAGGTGCCCGCTGGCCGGGCCGTGCGCGCCGGCCGGGGCTCCCGGTTCGGGCCGTCCGGTGATGTTGATCTTCCCGGGCTGGCGGTCGCCGGAGGAGCGGTTGAACTGGATCTCAGATTCGGGAACGCCGAAGATCAGCGATGCGAGGTGCTTGCTCGCTCGCGTAAGCTCTTCGCCGGCGTCCTCTCGTTGCGATTTGGTCATCGGGTGATTCGAGTCCGCCAGCTTCTGTTTTAGCGAATTCACCTGTGCCTGCACCTTGGCGATGTGGACGGACGAAGGCAGCCCGTACGCCGCGAGCGTCGGCGTCTCAGCCGCGCTGGTAAGTCCCCCTGAAAAACCAGCGGTTGTCTCCAGGGCGTGCCACCTGCCGCCTGTGTCCTGAACCACCGCGGCGGGTTCGGCCCCTGCCAGGCGCGCGACCGCGATTGCCTGGAGCCTGTCGTCATAACCTTTTGGCGAGCCGACTTCCCGCTTAACCCGAACCTCCTCGCCGTGCGTGTTCGTGCCCAACCGCATGCCGACGAAAGTCGAACCGGCAGTCACTGGACCGGCGGGCGATCTCATGGCCCGTGCAGTCCCAGCCGCCGCGGTGTTCCCACCCGCCTCTGCGCTGTTAGTGAGTCTGGCCCGGGCGAACGCGGCGCCCAGTTCGCGATCGCCCCCGCCGGCCACCTGTGCCGGGAACTGATCCTGCAACGCCGTTTCGGATGTGGAAGGCCGGGCTTTCGCGTCCGCTACAGGCAATTGCGGCAGATGAATTTCCTGTCCGGCCTTCAACGTCGCGGCAGGACCAATCTGAGGATTTGCTTGCTGCAGGCTGTCAAACGGCAATCCCAGCCGTTTGGCAACTTCTGCGAGCGAGGTTTCCCCTTGCCGCACCGTATGCGTCGATCTGTTGGCGAGTTCACTGCTGAACTCAGCCGCGCCGTATCCCTTCGGGCCAGTGACTCCGTCCACGGAGGACCCTCCTTGCTCTCAGTTATCGTGGCCAACTCCGAAAACGGTGCTTGAGCAGGGAGGATTCTCAGGCGGACTGGCTGCCCCCTGAAGCTGATGCTGTGGCCTATTCGCCAGCCGGAGGCGCCATCGATTCGAGTTGCGGTAAATGATTGAGGTCGTGGCCCGCCATCGTTTCTACCAGCGTCCGGAACGTCATCTCTCCGCGTTCGGGATGCGTGACGGGCTTGGATAACGCTTCCTCCGGAACGGCACGGAGCAGTGCCAGGTTCCACTCGCGGACGGCCGAAAACACCGCCAGCGCCGCCGAGCCGTCATACGCCCAGTACGTCTCTGACCACTTCTCCTGGTCAAAGGGTTGGATGACGTGATGGGAATCCGCAAGCGCCTGGCGCAGACGGAATGCGAACGCCAGTTCGGTGTCGGCCAAGTGGCAGACGATCTCTCGCGGGCTCCACTTTCCAGGAGCCTGGGCCTGAAGAACGCGCTCCGGCCCGAGGGCGCGCATTACCGATTGAAGCTGTCCGGCGGTGGAGGCGATGACATCGAACGGATCCCGCTCGCCGAGGTGTTTCGCGTACGGGTTCATACTTTGACCGTAGCATCGGAACGGCCCGGGCGGCGCGAGGGAGTACCCGAACGATACTCCCTCGCATCGGCTCATAACGTCAAGCCGCTGCTCTAGAAAATGAACTTCACCCCGAATCGCCCGGAGAAGCCGGGGTTGAAGATGTCGGAGAGGCCGTAGCGCGGATCGTATGCGCCCGGACCCGTGAGCTGGTCAGCCGTCGTAGCGAGCAGTGCCCGATAGTCGTACCCCTGGAACAGATCGGTGTGCGAAAGATCGATCGCCGAGGCCTGTCTTCCGCCTCCGGCACCGCCGCCGCGATTCAGGTTATTGAACCGGCTGCGCGGTGTCTTCTGGTTGAAGACGTTCAGGGCGTTGAACTCGAACCGCAGGCGCTTCACCTCGCCGAATTTGAAGTTATGCGCCACCAGGAGGTCCGTCTGGGTCAGGAACGGGGTACGGCCCATGTTACCGCGGCCTTCCACCATTACCGGGATCTGGTTGACCGTATTGACATAGGTGGTGAGCGGCGTGCCACTTCCGGCGTACTGGAACAGGCCCAGCTCAGTCGTGTTCGCCGCGTTCAGATTGAACTCCTTGTTGCCGTACAGCTTGAAGACGTGCGGGCGATCGGTGGCGAGCCGTCCGCGAATATCGACGTGACCGTGCGAATCGAACAGCAGTTCGTCAAGGTCC
>DATMXS010000377.1:0-2600 GCA_035561355.1 Bryobacteraceae bacterium
GAGCGGCAGTGATTGGTCTACCAGAGGATCCGTGCCGCCTGCGGTTCGGTGATACGGAAGCGGACCTCCCCGTTTGTCACCTCGGCGCGAACCGCGCCCTCCGGTTTCCAATCGGCTCCGGTCCAGGCGCCTCGTTCCACCTTCACCGAAGGGCCATCCGTCCGGAGGGCGACTGTACAGCGGAAGCCCACGATAAGAACCTCATTGTCCGAGGCGCGGATGGCAATCGCCTGACCGTTGTTCACGCCCGCTACCGTGACGGCTACACCGGCGACGTCTTTCGTCTCCTTGAAGCGGTGGCCGGGCATCTCGGCCAGGAACACCTTCGCTCGTTCGGTACCGCCAAGCTGCGCGATCGCGGGTCCGCCTTTACGAATCGCCGTGTAGGCCTCACGTAGCGCAAACGCGCCGTTCGCGAGCGTCCCATCTTTCTGCACATACGGCTCTCCTTCAGTCGGGCACGACGAACTGAGCGCCCACGGCGCGAACAGCGGCGAGCCGTACTCGCCCACGGAGATGAACACGAAGCGCGGCGCGAGCGGGCTGTTGTCGCTGTTCGTCTCCGTCAACGTTGGGATATTGCGGCCGACGCGGTAACGGTCGAGGGTCTTGCGCAGCGCCGAAGCCGGAACGCTCACCGGCGCCGGGGTGTGATCTCCCCAGGTCGGATAGTGGTTGACGCCGATGAAGGACAACGAAGGGATGTGGTCCAGGTAGGTCGCCACGTCCTCTCCCGGTGAGCCCCCGAGCATGCCCTCCTCCAGGCTGCCACCCACGAAGTTCATGAAGAACGGAATTGGATACGCTTTCACGCCGGCGTCGGTGACGGGCCGGAGCCAGTTGGCGGCGAGGCTCCAGGCCGAGTACGCGAGCTCGCTCTTGAAGCCCTTCTCCTGGAACCGCCTGTTGGACGCAGGCGAATGGTCGCGCCAGAACTTCGGAATGCGGCGCCAAGTGAAATCCGCGCCGGCGCCGAACACGGCGACCTCATTCTCCACCTGGATCATCAGGACGGTCCGATTCGTATCGGCACGGCGAAGGTGTTCCATGAAGGCTCGGAACGCGAGGGTCTCGCGCTCGACGATCGCGGGATAGTCGTAGGAAGCGGCGTCGTGATGCGCCTTGCCCTCGCCGTCCACGGCGCGCGGGAACCTGGCGGTGTCTTTGATGATGTACATCGGGGCGAACACATCGCCCTGCATGTTGCTGTACAGGGTCCCGGCGCCGCTTGCGTAGTGGCCGAACCAACACAGCACTAGTTTAAGATGGTGCCGTTCGGCCATTTGCCGAACGTGGTCGACGTAGGAGAAGTCGTACACGCCCTCGGCGGGCTCGACCACCGACCACTTGATGGGAACTTTCAGCGCATTCAGACCCATCGCCGCGGCCGCTGGATACATGTAGTTGTAGACACGCATCGTCTCGCTGTAGCGGCTATAGATCAACTCGTCCCAATGCGTCTCCACCGTGAGCACCGTCAGCGGCACGCCGTCGGAAAAGAACACTCTTTTCCCGTTCACCTTTTCGAAATGCGGTAGCGGATTGGCGCTAACCGCCGGCTTCCACGTCTGCGCCACCAAGCCGGCCGCGATTGCTGCAGGCAGCAGAAAAATTCGTCGGATCATGTCTACTCCAGCCAGAAGACTTCGTGCCCTGTCTTCCCGGTGTTGTCGCGCGAAGCCAGAGTTGAATCGCGATTGTGTACAAAACTACACTACCCTCAACTGTTCTCAGGTTGCACTGCTTGGGGAACTTTGCTTCGGCGGGAGCGTACTCGGTTGTTCCCGCCGGGAGGACACGTGAGAAGGAGGGAATTTCTGGGCACCGTCGCCGCGCAGGCCGCCGCCGGGACGCTTCAGCGTTTTGACGTTGTCGTCGTGGGCGCCGGAGTATTCGGCGCGTGCACAGCGCACTTGCTGCGAAAATCCGGTAAGAAGGTTGCTCTCCTGGATGCATACGGCGCTGGGAACAGCCGCGCCAGTTCGGGCGGGGAATCGCGAATTATTCGCATGGGCTACGGCAAGGCCGAGGTCTATACCCGCTGGTCGCATGCGTCGCTCGGATGGTGGCGGGACTTCTTCAAACGCACCGGGCACCCGCTGTTTCACCAGACCGGCGTGCTGTGGATGTCTCACGCGGACGATGTGCGAACGCGTGAAAGCCGCGCAACCTTGGAGCGGTTGAGGATACCGTTCGAAGCCATCGCCGAAGCAGAACTGGCGCGCCGCTATCCCCAAATCCGATTCCCAGGTATGATCGGGACGCTCGAACCGGAGAGTGGTGCTCTGGCTGCGAGACAGGCCGTCCAGGCCGTGGTAGCGGACGCCGTGCGCAACGGCTGCGAGTATATCCCCGACGCTGTCGCGCAGCCGCGAGGCAAAGGGAAGCTCGACACCGTGGCAACGAACTCGGGCCGAAAAATCCCCGCCAACGTGTTCGTGTTCGCCTGCGGACCGTGGCTCGGTAAGCTGTTTCCCGATCTGCTGGGAAACCGCATCTTCCCCTCGCGACAGGAGGTGTTCTTCTTCGGCATCCCCGCCGGGGACCGCCGGTTCGCGCCGCCGGCGTTGCCGGTCTGGATCGACTTCAGCATTCCTGCC
>DATMXS010000378.1:0-3023 GCA_035561355.1 Bryobacteraceae bacterium
GTACCAGACTGCGAAACGTGAGGTCACGGCTGTAGCAATTGACGGCGAAGGCGCGATCTGGGCGGCGGCCGTCGGAACCCGGCAGGGCGCCGGCGCTCCCGCTGCTCCGCCGGCTCCGGCCACGGTTGCCGTCTCCCCCACGCCCGCGAATCCGGCCGGGCCTGCGGCGCCCCAGGGTGCGCGTATGGCTGTGCCGCCCCCGGCGGCAGCGCCGATAACTCCGGCATCGATCCCAGGCGGGTCGGAGGTGTACCGGATCACACGCGAAGGCTTCCCGAAACGTGCCTGGACCAACGCGCAGGACGTGGTCTATGCGCTCGGATTTGACCGCGCCGGCCGGCCCCTCGCTGGCACAGGCAACAAGGGTAAGGTGTACAGGCTCGACTCTGACCTGGTCTCGACTGAACTCATCAACACTCCCCCGTCGCAGGTAACGGCGATTCTCGCAGGCCGCGGCGGGCGCATCTGGGCCGCTACGGGCAATGTGGGTAAGGTGTACCGGATCGGTCCTGAACTCGCAAAAAGCGGCTCTGCGGAGAGTGAGGTCTTCGACGCCGGGCTGTATTCCAAGTGGGGCCGCCTCACTTGGCGAGGGCAGGCCAACGGTGGCCGTGTCACTTTCGCCACACGCAGCGGCAACCTCGACCGCCCGCAGACGGACTGGAGCGCCTGGAGTGCTGAAATCACCGAACTCCATGGCGCACCAACAGCTTCGCCTGCATCACGATTTGTGCAATGGCGTGCCGATCTGACCGCTGCGGCAGACGGCCGTTCACCTGTGCTCAATGCCGTGGATGTCGCATATTTGCCACACAATGTGGCTCCGGTGGTAAGTGAGATCGAAACCACACCGCCAAACTACCGCTTCCCGCCCGCGTCTCCGACGCTCACTTCGACCGCCCAAACCCTGAGTTTGCCCGCACTGGGTGGCGCGCCACGCCCGCGTTCCCGTTCCGTAAGCCCGGCTGCCATTGCGCCGGCGCTGCAGGCGGCCCACGGCTTCGTCGGGGCACGCTGGGCGGCTTCCGACGAAAACGGCGACACTCTCACCTACGCCATTTACATCCGAGGCGAGAACGAGACCAGTTGGAAGTTACTCGCCGAGAAGCTCGCCGCGGCCTATTACAGTTGGGATTCAACCGCATTTCCGGACGGGGACTACCGGGTTCGTGTGGTGGCTTCGGATATGCCGGACAACCCTGCCGGGCAGGCCCTGACGGCGGAATCAGTGAGCGAGCCATTCACGATCGACAACACGCCGCCGGTTATTACCGGGCTCAGCGTGACGCCGGCGGGCAACAACCTCGCCATGAAGTGGAACGCTCGCGACGCACTCAGTGTCGTGGAGAAAGCGGAATACTCCATCAATGGAAGCGAATGGGCGCTCGCCCCGCCGGTAAGCGGAGTCTCCGATTCTCGCGAGGAAGAATACTCGATTACGGTCGAACGGCCCGCGCCCGGCGAACTCACCATAGCGGTGCGGGTCACGGACGAATTCGACAACCGGAGCGTGGCGAAAACGGTGCTGAAGTAGGGCGGTGGAACTTCCGCCTGAGTCAGGCCGGGTTCGCTCTTAGATAGCCGCGCGCTACCATTTGCCGCAGCAGCGCCGCGGCTCCGGGCGTCACACGCTCGGGTGGGGCGCCCAGGGCGGCTGCGAACGCGGCAGTCGCCTCGCGCACAGTGCGCAAGCCGTTGCAGCGGGCGAGCAGCGCCGCGGCGTGGCCATCGACGTTGCCTGCCCAGCGCAGCCCTCGGGTTATCCGCACCCGCGCCGCAGCCACTTTCCAACCGTCTGGTGAGGGTTCGAGTTCCTGCTCGAGGCGCGCTGCGGGATGCAGCTTCAGCCGCGCGTTGAGGAACGCATCTTCGCTCGCTTCTTCGAGGAAGTCCTGTGCGGCGAAGGCGGCCGCTATATCGTCGCCGAACGCGCCCAACACTTCAGGCGCGTCGTCGAAGCGTACCCGGTTCCCGCCAGACCGGCGGCGTAGCACGATCAACCCGGTGCTCACGGCGGCAATGCCTTCGCGTTCGTAAAAGCGCGCCCACTCGTCGTAGAGCTTCCGGCGCTCCTCACCGGCGCCATACTCCGTATCGCGGATCCACTTGGCTGCGTAATCGGCTGCGGTATCGGTCTGGGTTCGCAATACCCAGGCGTCACAGCCGATACCCTCGAACCACGATTTCAGACGCTCAGTCCAGTCCTGCCCGGCAGTCTGGATCCAGTCGCAGGTGCATTGAGCGAAGCCTCCTTCTTCCAGGTGTTCCGGCGCGGCACGAATCAAACGCCGGCAGAACTCATCGCCAGCAAGCCCGCTGTCACGATAGGTGAAGCGTACACCTGGCGTGATGGCGAAGGGTGGATTCGAAAGGATCAGGTCGAAACGGCGCCCGCGTACCGGCTGGAAGGAATCGCCTTGCTCGAACTCGATGTTTGAGATGCCGTTCAGGGCAGCGTTGAACCGGGCAAACGCAAGTGCTCGCGGGCTGATGTCAGTCCCGGTGACGGACCGGGAGTAGGACGTGGCGGCGAGGGCGACCACGCCGGTGCCGGTACCGAGATCGAGCGTCGACCCGGCCCGCTGCCGCTGGCCCGAATCGGCTAGCTGCATGGTCGATTCCGTAATGCCCATGATCTGCTCGCGTCCCTGTGTGTCAGCGTGATCGCACGCGATCACCATTCCCCTGAAAGGCTGCAAGCGGCACAGGGGTTCGAGGGTTTCGCCGCAGATCGCCAGCAGTCCGCACTGCTGGAACCCCGCAAGTACGTGATCGCCCAATGCGACGCGTGCAACCGCTGCGGGGACGGGAACGCCAAGCAGAAACAGACGCACCAGCAATGTGAGCGGACTGTTCCCGCGCGTCAGGTGGAGGAAGTGCGCCATCTCCGGGGCGCCGGGCAGGGGCAGGCGCTCGGCCCCGAGCAACTCCACAACCGACTCAGCGGTGTACGAAAACCGCTCGAGCGCCTCACGCACTCCGGCGAGTTCCGCCGTGACCGTCGGATAATGCAGAGACAGCGT
>DATMXS010000379.1:0-18366 GCA_035561355.1 Bryobacteraceae bacterium
GAATTCGGTAATATTGAGTGTAGACCCCGATCAAAAGCCGGTGAGGTGCGAGAGTGGTTGAATCGGGCGGTCTCGAAAACCGTTGAACCTTTACGGGTTCCGTGGGTTCGAATCCCACCCTCACCGCCAGCCTAGAATCAATAACTTCCAGACGCAATCCAAAACGGTGAGGAATTGTGGGCTCTACGCGATAGACGGGGCAGCCCCGGTTCCCGACTGAGGCTAGCGGCGGCCCTCGTACGCCGTTACTACCTCGCGGACGGCGCCGTCCATCATAACGGTGCCGTGGTCCAGCCACAGCGCCCGCTCGCACAGCCGCTCCAGCATCGAGCTTGCGTGGGACACGCAGATCATCGTCTTCCCGCTCGCCTTCAGCGCCATAATGCTCTGGGCGCATTTGGCTTGGAATTCGTGATCGCCCACCGACAGCACCTCATCCACTAACAGGATCTCCGGATCGAGGTTCACGGCAACTGCGAACGCGAGCCGCATCTGCATGCCCGACGAATAGGTGCGCAGCGGCTCGGCGATGAAGTCCCCGATGCCCGCGAAATCGACGATCGTCTCGAAAAGCTCCTCGGTCCGCCTGCGGGTCAGCCCGAGCATGGCAGCGTTCAAACGCACGTTTTCGATGCCGGTCAGGTCGGGATGGAAGCCGGCCCCAAGTTGGAGCAGCGCGCCGATGCGCCCGCAAACCCGTATGCTTCCGGCATCAGGCTGCGCCAGGCCGGTCATCATGGCCAGCATCGTGCTCTTCCCCGCGCCGTTCGAGCCGACGATCGCCACGCCCTCGCCCCGCGCAATAGCGAAGTTCAGGTCTTTCAGAGCGTAGAAGCGCTCCTTCGGACCGCCGCGAGCAGCCACCTTCAAGTGGTCGCGCAGAAGCTGGCGGCCCGAGTGCCGGTAGAAACTCTTCGAGACTCCGGTGAACTCGATGGCGGTCATAGATAGTCGTACATCCGTTTTTGAAGTTTCCGGAAGGCCACCAGACCCACCAGGAACACAAAGACCGAGCTCGCCGTCAGCTTCAGCAGAAGGGCTGCGTGCGGGGCGGCTCCGTCCAGTAGGATGGTGCGGGACGCCAGTACCATCGCCGCCACCGGATTAAACTGGTACACCTCACGGTAATCCTGCGGAATCATCTGGAAAGGGTAAAAGATCGGCACAAGCCAGAACAGCACTGTGTTCACCGATTCGACCACGTACCGCATGTCGCGGACGTAAACATTCAATCCGGCGAACGCCAGTGAGAGCCCGCAGACAAAAACTACCTCCAGGCCCCATAACAGCGGCAGCCACAGCCAGTATACGTTTGGCTTGACGCCGGAGATGAACAGCGCCACTCCCAGCAGCCCGATCTGAATCAAGAGATGCGGAACATTGGAAAGCACCGCTGAGATCGGCACCACTTCGCGCGGCACCGCGACGCGCTTGATGAGGTTGGCATTCTCAACCAGCGACACCGTCCCCGTAACCCACGCGATGGTAAAGAAGTTATACGGCACCAGGCCGCAGAGCACGAAGACCGCGAAGTTCGGAATACTGTGGTTAGGGAAGATTTTGGTGAATACGAACCACAGCACGCCCATCATCACGAGCGGGTTCAGCAACGACCAGAACACACCGAGCGACATGTTCCGGTACCGGATCTTGAAATCCTTCACGATCAGGTTCTGAATGAGGAACAGGTAGTCCCCGCGCCACTGTGGCCTGTCCAAGGTCTCAGCGGCGGCGTGGGATGGCGATGCGGTGGCTGCCAAATTCGTCCAACTCCTTGCTACTTGAAACCCGCATTGTACCAGTCTGAAAGTTGCGGCCGGGGACACGGCGACCGTAGTGAGCGCGCTGTCGGGAGCCTTCCAAACGCAGTTAGCTTGGCCGCTCCGCCGAGCCCAAGCCGTTCGCGAACCCGCTCTGAGGCATTTTCTGTCTTGCAACCCGATTGCACCGGCCCTAGAATCGATCCAGAACGAACGACGCACAGATTCCGGCCCGCCGCTGGCCGGCGGGCAGAGATATCGACATGGAGGGCTGGGTAATGGCAAATTCCGAGAAGCACAAGAGGAACCCGATCCAGGATTGGTTAGGGGAGGACGAAATCCCCGCCCAGGCGAAAGCCCGTGGCGCGGCTTCCGGCAAACTTCCCAAATCCGGTTCTCGCCGCCGCACTGCCGCTGCGGACGAGCCCGCAAAGCCGGATCCCATGCTGATGCGTGAGCCCTCCCAGATGCCCAGGACGGACGTTAAGACGTCCCAGGCGAGTTCGCCTGACCACCTGCGTAAGCAGCAGCGCCTTGCCGATCTTCGCGCGCCGCATTCCACCAAGCCCGGCCGCGCCGCCGGGACTGGCCGCTGACCCGGTCCGTCAGCCTATTTTGAACGGTTGCTCCTCTTCGGGCGCTGGTGTCTCCGCACCCCGGAACGCCAGCGCCAGAAGAGGCGGCGCGATCAGTGTGGTCGCCACTGCCATAAATACCACCACTCCGTAGATGTGGTGTGCGATCACGCCGAGTGAGAGTCCTACCTGCGCCACCACGAGTCCGACTTCGCCCCTGGGCACCATCCCCACGCCGATTCGCGCCGCGTCCGTTCTGCCCAGCTTCAGCGCCCCAAGGCCACAGCCCACGAACTTCGAAATCACGGCCGCCACGAAAATCACGATGGCCAGAATCAAAGTGGAGGCTGTCCCAATGGTGCCCAGATCCATGTGCAGCCCAATCCCTGCCAGGAAAAACGGCACCAGCAGTTCCGTGACGCCGTGCGCCAGGTCATGCACGCGCTCGCCCACCGATTCCGAAAGCGCCATCCCCGCGAGGAATGCCCCGATGATCGCCGCCACCCCCGCATACACCGCCAGGAGCGAAAGGCCGAATAGCAGGATCATTGAGAGCGCAAACTCACCTTCCCCGGTCCGCAGCCGTTTTCGCATCTTCGGAACCACACGGCTTGCCGCGCGCGTTCCCACAGTTGCTACGAGGACCGTGAATCCGACGGCGAGGACCGCGGTCGTGCCGAGGTCCAGCCACTTCACGGCCCCGGCCGCCATGCTGCTCACGAGCGCCAGAACCAGCAGCCCCAGAATGTCGTCGATCACTGCCGCGCCTAGAATGATCTTCGCTGCCCGCGACTGCATCAGGCCCTTTGACGCGAGCACCTGGGCCGTAATGCCAACGCTGGTAGCCACCATGGCAGCGCCCACGAAGATGGCTTCAATGTGCGGCTCGCCCCACCACCGTAAGATCCCCCAGCCGAGGCCGAACGGCAGGATGACACCGAGCACCGCCACGATTAGCGCAGTCCCGCCGACCTCCATCAGTTCCGAGGCTTTCACCTCGAGACCCACGCGGAAGAGCAGGAACATCACCCCGAGTTGTGCGAGCGCGTCCAGGAACTGCCCCGGCGCCACCCAACCGAACACCGCCGGACCGATCAGAATTCCTGCCAGGATCTCACCTGCAATTCCTGGCTGGCGCATCCGCTCAAACAACTCCCCGGCCAGCTTCGCGCAGCCGAACACAAGGAACATCTCGAGCGGCAGCCGCGTGGCTTCCGGGCCGGCAGCGGCGAGCAGCAGTGCGGGGGGGAAACTCACTTGCGTTGTCCTTTCTTTGCAGGGGGCGGCGTCTCGTTCTCGAGCACCAGCCGTAGATTATTCACTTCAAGCGCGGCCATCAATGCGCGCGTCAACACGCTCTCCGTCGCGGCGTCCAGAGACACGTCTGCACGGTAGCGAATTCTGATCACGATGCCGGCGTTCTCGAATCCGAGCTCGTACCCCGACAAGTAAGCCTGCGACGCAGGCCACACCTCGTTCAGGGGTTTGGCCAAGCGGGGCAGCAACTCCTCCCGGACGGCTTCCAGATCCTCGGCCGCCGCTGGAGGCGGCGCCAGCAGCTCTGCCCGCAGCAGCGCCAGTTCGTTCTCTCCGGCCACCTTGCGAACAGAGATCTCGGCCGGACGGCCGGTCCGCTGTGCGATGAGCCGTTCTGCCTCTAGAATGCGCTCGCGCGGAGCCGACTCCGTGACCACGAGGGCCACCCGGATACGGTCGCCGCTTGACTGCATCTGCTGAGTCAGGAGCGCGTTCGCCGGAACCACCCGCCTCACCGCATCCCTAACCGCGCCACGGGCCACCGTTTCGGCCCGCACCCTCGCGAAGGCCTCCCTGAGCGGCACGAATAGCACTGCCATGATCGCGACCAGCATCGCCACTCGCCAGCGAAGCTTGCCGATGCTGCCCATCGGACGCGCCAATGCCATGCGCCGCAAAGTGGAATAGAGCCGATCGTGCTCCGCGCGCGCCAGGATCCCCTGGCTGATCTGCGCCCGAACATCGGGCGCGTCCATCCGGATCACCAGGAACACGACGAACGCGCTTGCGACGATAGCTGCCAGGTTGGCCAGGAACAGCAGCCCGGCGCCGTACATGATCGCGGTGTTGCGCTCCGCGCCCAGCCCGAACCCGACCGCGCACAGCGGAGGCATCAAAGAGACCGCGATGGCCACTCCCGGCAGCGCTGTCACGCCGCCCGCTCCGCCGCCTCGCGCTACAACGATCGATCCGGCGAAGCCCGTCAGGATCGCCACCCCCAAGTCCAGGAGGTTCGGCTGTGTGCGGCTCAGCACTTCAGCGGTCGGCGTGTGGAAGGGAAGCGCGGCCACCAGGAGGGCGGAGAACAGTACTGATCCCACGATGCTCGCGGCCACGCTAATCACCGATCGCAACCCCAGGTAAAGGTCCGCTGTCGCAAGCGCCAGTCCTACGGCAATGATGGGACCCATCAATGGTGAGATCAGCATCGCGCCGATGATCACCGCCGGGCTGTTCAGCACCAGACCGAGTGTGGCGATGCCAGCCGCCAGGATCAGCTCCAGCCAGTAGTTCAGGCTGGTAATCTCAGCCGACTCGCTGACCTGCGCGTAAACCTTCGGCTTCACCTCAGGATCGACGCGCAGAAGTTGTTCAACACGGGCGCGAAAAGGCGCAGGTACGGCAGCAGACATTAGATTGAGCCTGATAACGTTCTATCAGAGTCCTAAGTTGCCGGTTTCCGAGCTGCTGCCGTCTGGCCGGCGTCCTCAGAAAGTTAACACATTCCTGCCCGGGTTCAGCGTGCGCTTCTGGCCGTCCCAAATGAACTCACCGGTTACACTTGCCGGAAGCGTGACACTCGCTTCCACTCCGGCGCCCTTCCGCGCCAGCCGCACGGCAATCTCGCCTTGCGGATGCGGGATCGAGCCCTCGACTTTCTCGAGCTTACCCAGGAACGGGCGCACCGCCACTTTCGTAAACCCCGGCGCCGCCGAATCGATCCCGAGCACCGTCCGGAATAGTTCATAGTTAGGACTTGCACCCCAGGCGTGGCAATCCGACCGCGACGGCTCAGGCATTTCCGCCCATGTCGTCATCCCGCGGCCCAACTGCGCCCGCCATTCGCCGAGCATATCCAGGTAACGGTCGCCCGCACCCGCAGCCGTGAGTGCCGAGTGCAGGTAATGCCGGAAGTAAATCGTGCATTGCGTGATGCTCTTGTCATCCGCCGCTCGGTTGATCAGGCCCCGAGCCGCTTCACCCTCTATTAATCCTGCCAGCACCGCCAGCGCCTGCGCGTGTTGCGAGAATTGCTTCTTCGACGGCGTATCCGCGTACATGCGCCGATCCGCGTCCCAATACCTAGCCGGGATCGCCGCCTTCAGCCGCGCCGCATCTGCGGCGTACTGTTGACCGAGCGGCTTATACCCCAGCGCCTCCTCCATACGCGCCGCCCATTGGTAACCGAGCAGCAACTGCAAATCGAGGAGCGCCGACGCGCCGTCCGCATCCACCGGAGGCACGCCGTTCCGCCACTCCTTCGCCCAGTCCACGAAGTTCCACCACGGCATTTTCCCGAGCGACCCATCCTGGTTCTGGCGCGCCGCAAAGAAAGCCAGCACGCTCCGCACGCCTGGCAACATTTCCTTCACGAAGTTCGGGTCCTGCTGGTACATCCAGTAGTCGTGGACCATCCCGATCCACCACAGTGAGAACGGCGGGATATATTGCTGGAGCCTCGAAGGCGCGCGGCTGTAGGTCGCGCCTTCCGGCGTTCGCGAGCTGTCGAGCTGCTCGATCGCGTTCCGCACGAGCCGCCCATCGCCCGTCGTATAGAGCGAGACGAGGGCCTGGATGCGTGTATCTCCGGCGTATTGGAGCTGCTCATAGTACGGGCAGTCCATGTACGACTCGTGTGCGCAAAGGCGCGCCGTGCGGAACCCGACTTCGAGAATCTTCTGCAGCTCTGCCGAACCGGCATCAAAGCGCGCCTTCTTGACGAACGGATAACCGGTGTACACGCCCGTGAAGTCATCGATCGTCAGTGGCTCGTCCTGAGTCTCCACCGTCAACTGCACGTACCGGTATGTACGCCACCACAACGGCCGGAACGTGCGCTGCGCGCCGCCGTCCGCGATGAACACGTCCTGATAACCGAGGAACCGCTTGCCTTCCACTTCGTCGCGGTTGCCCTTCGCGGAAGACCCGGGAGCAAAGAGGGCTTCGGCGTATCCTACGGTCACCGTCGCGCCCTTGCCGCCGCTGACCGTCAGTTCAGGGAAGGCCGTCGTAAGGTGATTCTGGTCGAGCAGGAGCGTCGCTTTGGCCCGCGCCGCAACGCGCACCGGCGCGCGCTTCGCAGGGAAGCCAGCGCCAACTTCCGCTTCGCTCGCCTTTCGTACGCGTGCGAGCCGCTCGGGCGTCATCTCCATTGGAGGAATCGGCCGTGCAATCAGCATCCACCGGCTCGGCGAATCGCGCATGTCGCGCGGCCCGCCCGGCGTGCCCGCCGCAGGCGTCTTCCATGCTGAATCGTCGAAGTCCGGCCGCTCCCAGCCCCATGGATAGCGCGAGCCGTCAACGCGATCCCCCGGACCCGCTGCGTAGTAACCGTACGGCATAATCTCTCGAGTCACCGGTTCCGGCTTGTAGGCTTCGTTCCGGATGCACTTCCACCCGGAGCCCGTATCCACGCCGTCGCCCGCCAGCAGGAAGCCGGTCTGGTGAGTGTTCTGCGCAATCGGTCCGTCCGCGCCCGCATTCCACACCAGTGCGGCGAGCACGTTCTTTCCTGCCTTCAGCTGTGGGGCGATGTCATACGTCTCATACCGCCAGTGGTTCAAGTCGCCGCGCGCGGGACCGAATCCCACGCGCTCGCCGTTCACGTAGAGGACATAACGGTTGTCCGCCGTCACGCGCACGGGAAACGAGGCCGGCTTCGCCGCGACTTCGAAAGTGCGACGGAAGTGGTAGACGCCGTACTCCTGAACCGGCGAATCCGGAACGGAAATCCAGCGGGCACGCCACGGCGCCGCATCCTGCGCGGCAGCAGTGGCCGCAATCAGCACAAAGAGGACCGAAAGACGCTTCATAGATGCAACCACCTGTTAGGTTAAGCTAACTTGAACTCGAGGGGGTTTCTTCCGTGCGGCTGAGTTCGATGCATGTGTTACCGTGGATTCTTCCCGTGCTGATCGGTGTCGCTCCACTCAACGCCGCCATTGTGCGCGACGTCCGCGCCGCGCTCGCGCGCAATGACTTCGCCACCGCCGCGAAAATCGCCGCCGACTTCCGCTCCGCCAATGGCGTTACCGCCGAGACTGCCGAGGCCTACTCCTGGCTCGCCCGCGGCGCCTGGAATCTCAAGCACGCGGATCGAGCCGAGTCGCTCGCCGTAGACACTCGCCGAATGGCGCTCGAGCTTTTGAGATCGCGCAAGCTCGATGCCGACAGCCACCTGCCCGTCGCCCTCGGCGCATCGATCGAAGTGCAGGCGCAGGTGATGACCGCACGCGGCGAACGCGACCAGGCCGTCACATTTCTCCGTGACGAGCTCGGGCGCTGGCGCGATACCTCTATCCGCGCACGCATACAGAAGAACCTGAACGTGCTTTCCCTCGAAGGCAAGCCAGCACCGGCGATCCCCGGCATTGACGCGAAGGGGCGCCCAGTCCTCGTTTTCCTGTGGGCGCACTGGTGCCCCGACTGTAAGGCGATGGCGCCTACGCTCGCGCGGATCGAGCAGGAATACGGGCCGAAGGGCCTGCTCCTGGTCGCTCCGACGCAACGTTACGGCTACACGAAACGCGGAGCGGATGCCACCCCCGTAGAGGAAACGAAGTACATCGAGCAGATCCGTCGCGAGCATTACGGGGCCGTTAAGAACATGCCCGCCCCTATAGACGAAGAGGTCTTTCGCACCTACGGCGCCAGCACTACGCCGACGATCGTCCTGATCGACCGCGCCGGCATCGTGCGACTCTATCATCCTGCCGAGATGACCTACGAGGAACTGGCGCCCAAGATCGAGCCGCTCGTCAAACCGCTCAGCCGCGCAGCGGAAGCCCGTTGATCGCTATCCAGCCGCGTATGTGAACGCAGCCGCGACGAAACCCGTCGGCCTGCGCACTTCGATTTGCACCCGCCGTGCCGCGCGCTCGGCCCACTCCAGCTTCACCGTTTGTTCCTCGCCCGGCGCCAGCGTAAGGGGTGCTTCACGTTGCTCCAGGGGAATCTCGCCCTCGCCGTAAACGATCCATCGAAGCGTGTACCGCATGCGGTGGGACGGCACCGTTTGGCGCGCTCGCACCCGCGCCAAAACGCCGTTACCCTCCGGGACAACCGTCACAGATTCGATCGGGCTCGACTCATCCGCCAGTGCTTCGAAAGACGTCTTGCGTGCGCCATACACGTCCACCACGCCATGTACGCGTTGCTTCAGCACGGCCGCGCCCTTATCGCCGATGTGCGTGCGGTAATCGTTGTAGCAGAAGAAGATCAGCGCACCGATCGCGTCCGACTCGCGATAGATGGCATTGTGTGTCCGCAAGATCCCAATCCGCTTCGCATCGTCCTCCGGCCGCTGCGGCGTGCAGGCGCAGTAGCCGTATTCTGAAACGACGATCGGCTTGCCCGGAAACGCCTTTTGGATCGCGGCGACGTTGCCCCGCACGCTCTCCGCAGTGCCGCCGTACCAGCTCTCGTAATACTCGTTCCACGAGATGAAGTCGAGCTCGCCCGCGACATCCTTC
This sequence comes from Bryobacteraceae bacterium, assembly GCA_035561355.1. GTDB lineage: Bacteria > Acidobacteriota > Terriglobia > Bryobacterales > Bryobacteraceae > DATMXS01. The sequence continues at coordinate 9,064 of DATMXS010000379.1, forward strand.
TCCGGCGTCGTCTGCAACGAGTTCGAGGCATACGTCAGCAGCCGCTTCGGATCGAGCTGACGCGCCTCCTGCTTCATCCGCCGCACGAACACCTGCGCCGCCGGATTCTGCCCATTCACTTCGTTGCAGAGCCCCCAGGCAAAAACGGAAGGATGGTTGCGGTCCCGCGTGATCATCTCGCGCAATTGCTCCAGGCCGTTCTGCATGATCTCGGCTGAGGGCTCCTTCGCCATGCCCTTGAACGTGTCCGGCCCCCAGCTCGGCACTTCGGTCTGGATCAGGATGCCGTGGCGGTCGCAATAGTCGAGTACGCGTTTGTCCTGCGCCCAGTGGACTCGCGTGAAGACGCAATTCAGTTCCTTCATGTCGCGGTGGTCGTGCTCGATCCACTCCGCCGGCTCGGCCATGCCGTAATCCGGATGGCTGCCTGCCATGCGTTCCACACCGGCCAGCCGCACGGGCTCGCCGTTCAAAACGAAACTGCCGTCTTTCACTTCGAAGCGACGCACGCCGAACCTGGTGTCGTACGCATGCCGCCCCGCGGTCACACGCAGCGTGTAGAGGTTCGGATGATCGAAATGCCAGAACCGCGCATTCGGAAGGGTTGCGGTGATTCGAACCTGCTTAGTTTCGCTCGCCGGCACCGTCGTGCTCACCGCTGCCGGGCCGCTCAACGCCGCGTCCAGGACCTCGCACCCCACGCTCACCGCGGCCGGCGCCGCTCCCGTGTTCCGCACCGTCACCGCGATCTCGAGCGCGCCGTCCGGTCCCTCGGGCACAGCGTCGATCGCGACGTTCTCGATGAACACGGCCGGCGTCACGAGTAGACTCACCGGGCGGTAGACCCCGCCGTCCGGCGTCCAGTCGAATGACTTTCCGCGCGGCAGCATCCCGTCCGCGAACGCGTTGTCCACGCGAACGGCGATCGTGTTGTCCGCGCCGGGCCTCACCAGCTTCGTGATGTCGAGCGTGAAGGCCGTGTAGCCCTTTTTGAGGTGCTCGCCCGCGAGCTTGCCGTTCACGAACACGCGCGCGCTGTGATACACCGCTTCGAACTCGACGCGCACGGTCTGAGCGGCCCAAGCGGCGGGAGCGCGGAAACTGCGGCGATACCACGCAACCCCCATGTAGTCCGCCGTCTCCGGCTGCGTGTTCCAGGTATGCGGGACGGTAACCTCTTGCCACGCCTGCGCGCCGGCGGCGTGTGCGGCAAAGTCGCCGTCGCCGATGTGGAACATCCACCGCCCGTCGAGGGGCGTCACGTCCGTAGGCGCTGCCCGGTGAGGAGCCGCGGCCTTTACCTGAGCCGAAGCTGCAGCCGCCCCCGCGGCAGCCCCGATGAGCGTACGTCGTGTGATGCGCACCGAGCCATCATACGAAACAGGGACCCTCCATACCGAGTTGCCTGCCAGAGTCACTAAGCGCCCTAGGCTAGACGCTACACAAGGGGCAGGCGGCGGATTCGGACGCGAGTGCCGTCGGCTGAAACAGCGGCTCCGTTTGCGAGGGCTTCATCGCAAACACTCCAAACGGCACGGATGAGTTGCGCTTGCCCGTTCGCGTCCAGTCCTTCGGTCCGCAAGAGCACAACCGACGGCCGCCCTGCCCTTGCCAAGGCAAGATGCGCGTGAAAATCGTGGTCGAGAGTGATACAGACTCGGCTATCGTCCCGCGCCGCGTCGAGGATTTCCTCGTCGCTGGCCCGGTCCATCGCGATGTCGCCGACATGGAGGGCATCCCATCCTTCGTTGCGCAGAATCGCGGCGGCGAGCGGTGCGAGTCCCTGGTCGAGGAGAATGCGTTTCACGCGACCCGATGAAGGTTGACGGTCTCATCGTCGACGGTCGCGGCAGCGTAACGAAGCGCCTGCTGCAGGTCCTCCTCCTCGAGGAAAGGATACTCAGCCAGTAGTGCCGCGTGGTCCTTATACGTTGCCAACAGTTCGAGGACTCGCCGGACGGTGATACGGAGACCTCGGATGCAAGGCTTACCTCCGCATTTTCCCGGTTCTACGGTGATACGGTCGTATCGTTGAAGTCCCTGCATTTTGATAGTTTAGATGAGTCTCGCACCCGCCGTGAGCGGCTATTGTGGCGAAGGCGAGACAAAGCCTCGCTTCTCCTCGATCATCGGGCGGCCGTGGTTCATCTCGGCGCCGCGGCAGCCGGCTGCCCCGGGCCTCCTGCGTCTGGTTCCGCTACTGCCGCAGGCCCCGCTGCTGCCGCTGGCTTGTTCAGCCACTCCCCGATCCAGTCCAGCACCGTGCCGTACCACAGCACGCTGTTTTGCGGCTTCAGGATCCAGTGCCCTTCATCCGGGAAGATCAGCAGTTTCGACGGCACCTTCTGCAACTGGAGCGCCGTGAACAACTGCAAGCCCTGGCCGTAGGGCACGCGAAAATCGAGCTCGCCGTGCGTCACCAGTGTGGGCGTTTTGAAGTCTTTCACGTAGTAGCTCGGCGACCATTTCGCGTACTGCTCCGGGTTGTCCCACGGCGCGCCGCCGAACTCCCACAGCGGGAACCAAAGCTCTTCCGTCTCGCCGAACATACTCCGCAAATCGAACACGCCTGCGTGCGACACCAGCGTCTTGAACCGCTGCGTGTGCCCGAGCATCCAGTTCATCATGTAGCCGCCGTAGGAAGCGCCGGCCGCCGCCATCCGGCTGCCGTCTACATAGGGCAGCTTCGCAACGTGGTCCACAACCGCCATGATGTCGTCGAAGGCTCGTCCGCCCCAGTCCTGGTTGATCTCGTCGGTGAACTTCTGCCCGTAGCCCGTCGAGCCCCGCGGGTTCGGCATCACCACCACGTAGCCCGCGGCGGCGAACACCTGCGCGTTCCAGCGGTAGCTCCAACTCTCACCCCATGCGCCTTGCGGCCCGCCGTGGATCAGGAACAGCACTGGATACTTCCGGCCCGCACGGAAACCGTGAGGCTTCAGCACGAAGCTGTGTACCCGCGCCTGCTCGGCACCCTCCACCCAGAACTCCTCCAGCCGGGGCAGCGCGTAAGCCGCCATCGCCGCATCATTGAAACGCGTCAACGGTGCGGCCGATCCACCGCTCTCGGCCTTCATGATCTCCGCGGGACGCGAAGCGCTCGCCTCGCTGAACACCAGCGTCTTGCCGTCCGGCGTGATCTGAAGTTCGTCCATGTGGCTCTCGCCCGTCACAATGTTTCGCGCGCCGCCGCCCGTGGCCGAAACCATCTGGATGTACTGCCGTCCGCGGTCCTCCACTGTGAAAAAGAGCCGGGACGAATCGGGCGACCATACGAACCCCGTCACCGGCCGGTCCACAGCTTCGGTTGGGACAGTCATCTTCCCGGTCGAGCGCTCCAGCACAGCCAGCCGCCAGCGATCACTCTCGTACCCGGCGCGCTGCTGGGTCCGCCACGCAAGGTGCTTCCCGTCCGGTGAATACGCGGGCGAGTTGTCCGCGCCCAGATTGCTCGTGATCTTCTTCGCTTCGCCGCCCGCGATTGAAACCGCGTACAGGTCCGAGTTGGTGCTCACGGCCGGCTCAGGGTCAGAGTTCATTACGTACGCCACTTCCTTGCCGTCCGGCGACACCGTATAATCGTCAGCGCCGCCGAGCGAGAACGGCGGCACGTCGCGCGATCCAGGCGTCAGGTCCTTGGGTGTTCCGCCCTCGGCCGGCACCACGAATAAATGAGAGCGCCGCTTCGCCTGCCACGCGGTCCAGTGCCTGTACAGCAGCGATGTATAACTGCGTGCCTTCAGCTTCGAGTTCTGCTCCGCCTCGAGTTTCTGCTTATTGCAGGAGTCGTCCGTGCAGTCGGGGTACACCTCACTCACAAACAGCAGGTTCTCGCCGTCCGGAGAGAACACCACGCCCGCAGCTTCGGTTGAAAGGCTGGTGAGTTGCTTTACGTTGGCCCCGTCCGATCGCATGAGCCAGATCTGCGACGAGCCGCCGCGGTCCGAAACGAACGCAATCTCATTCGAATCCGGCGACCATCGCGGGCGGCTATTGTTTCCCTCGGTCGTCACCTGCCTCGGCGTTCCGCCCGCGACCGGCACGGTCCAGATTTGCGTAATCTTCTTGTTCTCAGCCGTGTTGACGGTCTGAACGGTGAACGCCACCTGCCGGCCGTCGGGTGAAACCTGGGGATCGCTGACACGCGCGAGTTTAAGCAAAGCCTGAACATCGAATCGGCTCTGGGCCAGTCCCGACGCCGCGCACAGGACGAGGACAAACGCGAAACGCACCATAGTCTCGATTGTAACGAAACGTGCTACCATGATGATTCCACGCAACATCCCATGATTCGCCCCTACCGCGGCGTTGTCCCTACTGTTCCCGTCTCCGCATACGTCGATATCGCTGCGGTCGTGATCGGGGATGTCATTATCGGTGCGCGTTCGAGCGTTTGGCCTAACGTCACCATCCGCGGCGACGTGAACTTCATCCGCATCGGCGAGGAAACCAGCATCCAGGACAACTCGTGCCTTCATGTGCAGCGCAACACGCACCCGCTCGTCATTGGCAATCGCGTCACAGTGGGCCACTCGGTTACCCTGCACGGCTGTGAGGTCGAAGATGAGTGTCTGATCGCCATCGGCGCCATTGTCCTGAACGGCGCTAAAGTCGGCCGCGGCTCCATCATTGCTGCCGGCGCGCTTGTCCCCGAAGGCATGCAGGTGCCGCCCTCGAGCGTGGTGATGGGTGTTCCCGGCAAAGTGAAGCGGGCCGTTACGGACGCTGAACGCGAAGGCATCCTCCACAGCGCCGCGAACTACGTTCGCTATCTACAAACCTACAAGGAAGATACAAATTGATCCGTGCAGTGAAAGGCATGCGGGACCTGCTGCCGCCCGCGACGGAGCTCTGGAACCGGGTTGAGCAGGAAGCGCGCCGCGTGTTCCGCTCGTATAATTACCAGGAGATCCGCACTCCGCTCGTCGAGGACACACAGCTCTTTACCCGCGGCGTCGGCCAGGAAACCGACATCGTCACGAAGGAGATGTACACCTTCACCGACCGTGACGATTCCTCACTCACGCTGCGCCCCGAAGCCACGGCGTCCGTGATGCGCGCCTACATCGAGCACCGCCTCGACCAGCGGCCCGGCGTTCAGAAGCTCTACTATATCGGCCCGATGTTCCGACGCGAGCGCCCGCAAAAAGGCCGCTACCGCCAGTTCTTCCAGATCGGCGCCGAAGCAATCGGTTCCGAATCGCCCTACATCGATGCGGAAGTCATTACTATGGTGATGGAGCTGTTCCGCGCCCTGCGTCTGGAAGGCACCAACGTCCTGGTGAATTCCGTGGGCTGCCCGAACTGCCGCCCTGCCTTCGTTGCGCGCCTTCGCGAAGAGCTCGCCAAGGTCAAGGACAGCCTCTGTCAGGATTGCCAGCGGCGCGTGGACACGAATCCGCTACGGGTCCTCGATTGCAAAGTGCCGGAGGACCAGCACATCATTGACGGCCTGCCGTCTATCCTGGAGAGCCTTTGCGGGGACTGCCGCGCACATTTTGACGCAGTGCAGACCTATCTCCGTACCTGGGACGTTCCCTTCGAAGTCCGCCCGCGCCTGGTCCGCGGCCTCGATTATTATATGCGGACGACGTTCGAGATCGTCCACGGCTCGCTCGGCGCCCAAAACTCCGTCCTCGGCGGCGGACGCTATGACGGCCTGGCTGAATCGCTCGGCGCGAAAGTCAAGGCGCCTGGAATCGGCTTCTCCATCGGCGAGGATCGCCTCGTCATGACCCTCGAGGAAACCGCGGGCGAGCCTCGTCCCCAACTTGACCTCTTCCTCGCGCCCATGGGCGCAAAAGCGCAGCAGGAGGCCGGCCTGCTCGCGCTCGACCTCCGGCGCATCGGCTTCGCGGTCGAGGTCGGCGCGGACCTCAAGCTGAAACGGGCTTTGGAGCTTGCCAACAAGCTCGGCGCAAATGGCACAGTCCTCCTCGGCGACGACGAAATCGCCCAGGGACGCTACACTCTAAAGAACATGGGTACGGGCGAGCAGCACAGCCTGACCCGCGAGCAGTTGATTGACCTACTCACTACACACTGACATGTCGGAACAGGGCGTACCTTTAGACTTTCTCGGCGACCTCCGCCGGACCCACACCTGCGGCGAACTGCGCGCATCCGATGCCGGAAGCCGGGCCCTCATCATGGGCTGGGTGCACCGTCGCCGGGACTTGGGCGGCGTCATCTTCATCCACGTGCGGGACCGCGACGGCGTCACTCAAGTCGTGATCCACGAGGACCTCGATGCCGATGTGCACGGCAAGGCCGAACTGATCCGTTCCGAGTACGTTGTCGCCGTCGAGGGCCGTGTCGAACGCCGCACGCCCGAGACAGTCAACTCAAATATTCCGACCGGCGAGGTCGAGATTATCGCGGAGCACGTCTGGATTCTGAACGAGTCCCGCACGCCGCCGTTCCCGATGGAGGACGCCGTCGACGTCGGCGAGGATATACGCCTCAAGTACCGCTATATCGACCTCCGCCGCCCGCGCATGCAGCGCAACATCATGCTGCGCTCGCGCATCTCGCTCGCTGTTCGCCAGTCCCTGTACGAGCAGGGCTTCCTCGAAATCGAAACGCCGTTCCTGGCCGGCTCCACGCCGGAGGGTGCGCGCGACTTCCTCGTTCCCAGCCGCGTGCAGCCCGGCTGCTTCTACGCCCTTCCGCAATCGCCGCAGCTTTTCAAGCAGCTCCTGATGGTCAGCGGCTTCGATAAGTACTTCCAGATCGTTCGCTGCTTTCGCGACGAGGACCTCCGCGCCGACCGCCAGTACGAGTTCACCCAGGTCGACATCGAGATGTCATTTCCGCAGCAGGAGCGCGTCCTCGAAGTTGTCGAGCCGCTCGTGCAACGTATCTGCGAGGTTGCCGGTTACAAAGTGGACGCTCCGTTTCCGCGCCTGACCTACGCCCAGGCCATGGCCAGCTACGGCAGCGATAAGCCGGATCTGCGCCTGCCCCCGTTCTACAGGGTCGAGGACCTCTTCCCCGGTGCGGCCCTCAGCGGAGACACCCTCCCGCTCGTGGCTATTGTTGTTCCGAAGGCCGGCGGGGCCAGCCGCAAGGAACGCGACGAGCTAAAGGCGTACGGCGCCGAGCGCGGCCTCCGCGTATATGACGATCCCAAGCGCCTCGACCGCGATTACCCTGGGCCCATGACCGAAGTGCGGGCCCGCACCGGCGCTACGTCAGAAGATTTGCTGATCCTCGCGGGCTGGCCGGGCGAGCCCGATCTGCATCGCCCCGATGAGAAGGTTTTCCAGGCCTGCGGCCAGCTCCGGATGTTTGCCGGCCAGAAGTATGCCGCAAAACACGGTCTCCTCAAACCGGATGATTTCCGCTTCCTCTGGGTCGTCGATTTCCCGATGTTCGAATGGAATGAAGACGAGAATCGGTGGGACGCCGCGCACCACCCGTTCACATCGGTGTACGACGAAGACATCGACAAGCTCACCGACGATCCGGCGCACTGCCGCGCCAAGTCTTACGATCTGGTTCTGAACGGCACCGAACTCGGTTCCGGGTCCATCCGTATCCACCGCCGCGACATCCAGAATAAGGTCTTCCGCGCGCTGGGCCACTCCGACGAGAGCGCCCGCGCCAAGTTCGGCTTCCTGCTCGACGCGCTCGAGTACGGCGCTCCGCCCCACGGCGGCGTCGCCCTGGGCCTGGACAGGCTGGTGATGATATTGGCGGGCGAGACTTCGATCCGTGACGTTATCCCGTTCCCGAAGACAGCCCGCGGCACCGATCTCATGATGGATGCCCCCTCCGGCGTCCCCGACCGGCAACTTCGAGAGCTCGGCATCGAACTGCGAAAGTAAACTCCGTGATGCGCCAGGCGGCAGTGCCGGTGCCGCCTGGCGGATCGCCTGCCTAACTGGCCTTAGAGCAGTTCGACGATGGACTCGATTGTGACCGGCCGGCCGCATTCGCGCACGTCAGAGAGGATGCCGTGGAGCATGCCGAAGCGCCCTTACTCAAGTACCGCTTAATCGGTGACCTGCTGCGCGTCTCCGCGGTGAGTCGCTTTTACGGCCGGTATAGACCGCAGATAAGCGTACATAGCCCGCAGATCCTCCTCGTCCGCGTCGGCCAGCATCAGCCACGGCATGATCGTAAAAGCGTGCGGCTCAACTTTCGGTGCGCCCGCCTTCAGGTATGGCTCGTAGATCCGGAAGCGCTTCACAAACTGATCCTCGGTCCACTTCCCAATCCCCGTTTCGGGATCCGGCGTTAGGTTCGCACTGACTGACCGCATCCCGCCCGGGAAGTTGAACTCACGCCCGCCCGCGAACATCTTAGTCGTATCGAGCCCCTGAGGACCCATCGGGGTGTGGCAGTCCGCGCAGGCGGCGATCGTCACCAGGTACTTACCGTACTTCACGCGGTCCGCCTTATCCGGATGCGGCACCTTGCCCGCGGCCTGCGGTAGCGGCAACTGGAGGCCCGGAGGAAGAGCCGTCCGCGGCAGCGAGTTCTTCACTGGTGCGAGCGTGTTCATGTAGGCCACCAGCGAATCCACATCGCGGTCGCTCATCGCCCGGTAGAAGTGCGAAGGCATCATCGGGAACAGCACCTTTCCGTCGCGGCCTACGCCGTCCCGAATCGCCCGGATCTTTTCCTGATCGCTCCACGCGCCGATCCCCGTCTCCCTGTCCGGCGTGATGTTTGGCGCCACTACCTTCCCCGGCAGTCCCAACTCGGGCGGAAACACCATGCCCTTGCCGGTCCCGCCCGCGACAACGGGCCCCGCGAACCGCGAGAAGTCGCGTTCGGAATGGCAGCCGCTGCAATCCGCGATCTTGAAAATGTACTGCCCCCGCTCCACTTGGGCGGGGGTTGCCGCCAGAGCGCCCGCGCACACAACCACCAGCGCCCCACTGAGTTTCCACATGCGTGCCAGCATACCTACAAACGCGCGACATCCTGCAACGCCGGACTTGATTTAACAATCAACCGCATCCGACCGTCTTCGTACACGCTTTTGCGCGAGAGCTGCCAGCCCGGCTGCCGCGGCGGTGAGCGCCATGGTGGCGGGCTCGGGCACGGTGGATGCCGTACCGGTGAAATCGCCTTGAAAGTTGTACATGACGAACGGGCCGTTCGGATCCGGGAATCGGCCATTGATGGTCGCCGTTCCCCGCCCGGCAATCTGCAGATACAGCACCTCATCCCCGTGTAGCCCGGTGTTGTCAACCCGCTCCCAGGACCTGATCCAACCGGTCACGTCAAATGGCAGCGTGACGGATTGCATCTCCATCGATCCGCTCAATACGGGGGCATTGAACGCGGGAA
>DATMXS010000380.1:0-9029 GCA_035561355.1 Bryobacteraceae bacterium
GCGGTCGGCTTCGAGGATGCCGCTAGCGGCCCGGCTCTGCGGAAACCCTCGGAGCGCGAGGGCGAGCTTAGGATTATCACCATCGACGGCTTCGACCGCAGCGCCTGCGGCGGTACGCACGTTTCCGCCACCGGCGAGATCGGGCCGATTCTCATTCGCAAGGTCGAACGGGCTCACCAGAGCGTGCGTTTGGAGTTTCTCTGCGGCATGCGCGCCGTCCGCCGCGCTCGCGCCGATTTCGAAGCGCTCACGAAGATCGCGCGCGTTTTCTCCTCGCCACTTGACGAGACGCCGGCGATTGCCGCCTCACAGACCGAGGCGCTCGCGGCATCCGAGAAGGCGCGCCGCAAGCTGGCTGTCGAGTTGGCGCAGGTTCGGGGCAGGGAGTTGTACGCGGCTGCGCCGCCCGCCAGCGACGGCCTCCGCCGCCATGAGTTGCGCATCGCGAAGGGCGCCCTGGATGACGAGGTCCGCGCAACGGCCCAGGGATTCGCGGCGAACCCGAAGGCCCTGTTCCTCGCGATTGCCGAGGAGCCGCCGTCGTTGCTTCTCGCCGTCTCGGCCGACTCCGGCATTCACGCAGGCAATGTCCTGAAAGCAGCCCTCAGCGCCAAAGGCGGGCGGGGCGGAGGCAGCCAGAACATGGGGCAGGGAAGCGTGCCTTCGCGCGAAAAACTCGAAGCGGTGCGGAGCGCGCTCCCGTGATGGTCACCCGCCGCGCGCTACTCGCGATGGCGGCAACTGCTGTCCCGGAGGGGCCGTTCACGCCGACTGATCTGAACCGCATCGTGGCCGGAATTGCCGCTCCGGATTTCACTTTGCCTACGGGCGACGGCCGCGCCCTCACGCTTTCGCAGTTCCGCGGAAGCAACGTTGTGCTCGTGTTTTACCGCGGCCACTGGTGACCTTACTGCGTCACGCAACTGGTCGAGTTGCACCGCCTGCTGCCGCCGGCGCTGCAAGCCGGCACCAAGATCATCGCCGTCAGTCCGGACCCGCTTTCGCGCGTCCGCATGATGGTTCCCAAGGTCACATCGGTCACCCACAAGGAGTTCATGGTGGAACTCCTGAGTGATGCCGACCACGCAGTCACGGATCGCTATGGTCTCCGCAATCCGGAGTCCGTGGCCCGCGGCTGGTACGTGCCTCACCCGACGACGTACGTTATCGATAAGAAGGGTATCGTCCGCTGGAAGGAAACCGAGAAAGACTACCGCGTGCGCCCGACCAACACCCGGATCCTGAAAGAACTCCAGAAACTCCCGTGATGCGCGCTACCGCGCGTTCGCCTCGTCGAGCAGAAGGTTTGTCGCAGGCTTGACGTTCTCGAGAACCTGCTTCTTTCCGCTGGGCCACTCGACCTCGAGTTTCGTAACCGCCGCTTCCGTTCCGAACCCGATGTGCAGGCGGGTATCGCTTGTACTCAGGTAGCTTCCGGTCGGGTTGATCTCACGGAACTGGACTCCCGCAGGGGTGGTGGCCCGAACTTTCGCTCCGATGCCGAAGCGGTTGCTTTCACGCCCGCGTGCGCGGATGGAAATCCAGTGGTTCCGGTTGCCGCCATCGTTCCGGAACAGGAGCGGGCGCTCGCCGCAGTTGGCGACCACCATGTCGAGATCGCCGTCGTTGTCGAAGTCGCCCAGCGCGCTCCCGCGCCCGACGTGCTTGACACGGAACGCCGGGCCGCTCACGGTGGAAACGTCGCGAAACTTGCCGCCTCCGATGTTCTCGTACAAAAGGTCGGTCTGCTTGTATGAGAGTTGCGAATCGTAAAGCTCTACGTTATCGGTGACATGGCCGTTGGTGCAGTGCAGGTCGAGGTCGCCGTCGTTATCGTAGTCGAAGAACTTGGTCCCGAAGGCAAGGGTGTTGAAGCCGGTGCCGAGGCCGGATTTCAGGGTCGCATCCGCGAACTTCAGGTTCCCCATGTTGCGGTACAGCGTGTTGTATTCGCGTGAAAACGCAGTCAAAAAGATGTCGGGCAGGCCGTCGCCGTCGTAATCCGCGATTTCCGTTCCCATACCGGCCATGGGTTTGCCGTTCATGTCGTAGCCGGTGCCGGCGCCGTAGGTGATGTCCGCGAACGTGCCGTCGCCCTTGTTCCTGTAGAGAAAGTTGCGCACGCCGTCGTTCGTGACGAACACGTCGGGCCAGCCGTCGAGGTCGATGTCGCCGACTACGACGCCCAGGCCTTTGCCCGAAGGGTTCGCGATGCCCGCCTTGCGCGAAACGTCGGTGAAAGTGCCGTCACCGTTATTGCGGTAGAGCAGGTCGGGAATGCCGTCGAACTGCTGGGGATCGCAGTACATCCGGTAGCCTTCCTGCTTGTAGCCGCAGTGGGGTGCGTTCTTGATGTCGTACTCGAGGTAGCGGGCGACGTAGAGGTCCAGCCGGCCGTCGCGATCGAAATCGAACCACGCCGCACTGCTACTCCAGTTTCCCGCGGCGACCCCTGCCTTAGCCGTAGCATCGGTGAAGGTGCCATTGCCTTCGTTGTGGAAGAGTTGATTGCCGCCGTAACCGGCGACGTAGATATCCAGGAAGCCGTCGTTATCGTAATCGCCGACGGCGACGCCGGTCCCGAAACGTCCCGTCCCGGCGACCCCGGCTTTTGCGGTCACATCGGTAAACTTCCCATTCCCCAGATTGCGAAACAGCACGTTGCCCGGGCCGGGCTTGCCGCGCGCCATATCCGCGCCGTTTGAAAAGAACAGATCGATCCAGCCGTCGTTGTCGTAGTCGATCCACGCGACGCCGGCCCCGAACGTTTCCGGCATAAGCTTTTCTGCCGAGGCCCCGTTCTGGTGTGTGAACGCAATGCCCGCTTGCGCCGCGACATCCACAAATTGCACTTGCGGAGCGCCCGGACCGGACGCGAGCGCGGCGGCAAACACCAGGGTGGCCGGGCACGAGCGTACGAAGTGCATTATCACGGGTAGGAAAAGGAAGAGTATAACCCGAACCGAAGAGAGGGGCCGGGCGAACCCGACCCCTCGAAAGTGAAGCGGACTAGAACTCGATGCGGAGCTTCAGGTCAATCTGGCGATAGCTCTGCTTCTCCGGCTCATAGTTCGGCCGTGTGGCCGTGAACTTGCCGGTGTCGGCGTTCTGAATGTTGCGTTGGAAACCGTCCGCCGCGGTCGAGCCGAAATGAGGATGGTTCAAGAGGTTCGAGAACGAGCCCGTGAATGTCATCTTCAGGCGTTCCGTGACCGGGAAAGCCTTGGCGACACTCAAGTGCTGGACGCGAATCGGATAGCCCTCGATTGAGTTTGGGGATGCATTCCCGAAACGGCCCACCGGCGGCGGGGCATACGCGTTCTTGTCGAACCACTGATTAACGGTCCGATTGAAGCCCGAGCCCTGCGGATCGCCGATCGCGTCCGGAAGACCCCCGTTGGTGCTGGTGCCGGACGGGTCGGCGGTGGTGCCGCCGCCCGCGAGCGGCGTGTTGTTGTATGACGGCGAAGCGTACGTGGGCGAAGCAAACGTGCTGATGAAATTCGTCGTCCAGCCGCCAATAACCTGGTTCAACGCGCCCGGGATCTGGTTCAGGAAGCGCCGGTCCTTACCGAACGGCAGTTGCCACGTCAGGCTGCTGACCCAGTACCGTTCGCGGTTGTTCGCGTCGCGCGCCCACTTATCGGTGATTGCGTACGGATTCTCCGTGTTGGCCCAGTTGTACATGTTCTTGGACCAGGTGAAGTTCGAGTTGAACACGAGCGAACCGATGCGCCGCTGCACTTCGAACTGCGCCGAATTGTAGTGCACCTTACCGTCCGTCCCGAACACGTTGACGGAGTTAAACAGGGGATAGGGCCGCCTCGACTGCGCAAACGGCGTCGTGCTCGGCTGCGGCTTGTTCATGTTGTACGTGCCGTAGTTGAGCCCGGAGTTCCGCATGCCGATGTAGGACAGGCGGATACCCATGTTGTAGATTTCCTGCTCGAGGGTGAAATTGAACTGCCGGATAGTGCCGTTCTCCGTATCCATCGGCCAAGCGGTAACGCTCTGGCTTGCGACCGTCGCCGCGCCGAGATTGGCGGGGAAGGGATTCGGGAAGGAAAGCCCAAGCGCGTTCTTAGCGTTGTTGTACGACTCGGTCAGGACGAACGGATCGGAGCCCGGACGGCGGGCGGTGTAGCTCCAGCTATCCGTAAATTCGCCATAGCCACCGCGAATGACGGTCTTGTTGGTTAGGCGGTACGCCGCCGAAATCCGCGGCCGGATGTTCTTCCGCGATCCTGGAGGCACGACATCACCCGTGATGATCGGGATGTTCTTGGGGTAGAGGGGATGGATCTTCGACTGCAACTCGGCTGGAACGATCACGGAGCCGGTCTTCAGGTCGAAGTTGTACATCAGTCCGTCGTCATAGCTCGCGTTGGCGTAATAATCCCAACGCAGGCCGTAGTCGAGGGTCAGCTTCGGCGTGACTTTGAACGTGTCGGTGAAGAAGAAACCCGCCTGCTTATTGTGGTTGGGGCGGTTCACGAGGGGATCCAGCCGCGAGGTCGAGTTCGGGATGCCCAGCATAAAGTCGGCGAAGCCGACGCCGCTGATCGAACCATCGAAGCCGTAGTTGCCATACACGGTGTTAGCAATACTTCCGGAGAACCACCAGTAAGTGCGGTACTCTCCACCGAACTTTACAACGTGCTTGCCTTTGGCCCACGTCATCGTGTCCGAGTAGGTGTTCACGCCGTCGTCGGCGTTCACATTGTCGATTGCGCCATTGCTGTTGTTCAGTGTGGCGAGCCCGTTGATGCTGATCTGCGGGAATCCCATGGCCTTATAGCCTTTGGCATTCACGCCCTGAATCCCTAGCGCGGCGACCGCTTCCGCGCCGGTCAGCGGTTTCACGCCCTTCTCATCTTCGCCATACAGGAAGAAGTCGGTCTGCCGGCCGAAGGTGAAGGTATTCACAAGAGTGGGCGAGAACACGTGCGTGTCGGAGATCACCATCTGCCGGTGATCGCGCTTCTGCGTATAGGTGGCCCACTCGAACCCGGAGCCGGGCCGGATGTAGGGCGTCTTACGCGCCATCCAGCGCACGAAAAGGTTGTTGCTTTCGGTGAACTTATGGTCCACACGGAACATCGGCCAGTCGCCCTTGTACAGGTCGGAATTGTACGGGAAGTACCAGCCGTAGTTGTTTGTGGGGCTGTTCGCGGCGCCTTGGTTCGGCAGCGGGTAGTACAGATCCATCGCCTTTTTGGAGACGCTGTTGAACCGCTCGAGCGGGATCTTCTTGTCCGGGAACGGCAGGTCGTTGTTTAGGGGATCGCGGACGGCCGTGGGGTACTCGCTGAAATCGCCTTGACGCATCTTGAGCGTCGGAGTGTTGCGGTTGACCCAGGACCCCAACGGGATGGTCTGGTGGAACCACGCGACGTAGAAGAAGGTCCGATCCTTGATAATCGGGCCGGTCACGTCAAAGTTCGTTTCGTGCAGAATGTACGGGCTCTTCTTCGGTCGCATATCGAAGAACTCCCGGGCGTTCAGGCCGGAGTTCTCATGCTTGTAGGAAGCAGATGCGTGCCAGTCATTGCTGCCGCGCTTGGATACCATGTTGAAGCTGGTCGCGCGGGACGCGTCGGCGCCGCTCGAAACCGAAGTGACTTGAACGGTCTCGAAGAACGCCGGGTTATCGTTCTGATCGCCCGCGGTGTCGTTCGCAACTCCGTCCATCTGCCAGGACTGCTTCTGGCGGTCGGAGATGCCCGACATCACGAGGTTCCAGCCGTTGCCCTGGATGCCCGGCATGGTGGTCATCAGAGCGAGCGGCGAAGGATAGACATCGACCAGCGGGCGGTCGAGAAACTTCTTCTTGTCGAGTTCGCCCGAGATCGTTCCGGTCTCGGTCTGGATCAGGGCCGCGCCGGCCTGAACCGTGACGGTTTCAGTGGTAGCGCCCACTTGGAGCGTTACGTCCATACGGCGAACCTGGCCCGCATCGAGCAGCAGGTTGTCGGCGACGAAAGCCCGGAAACCGGCCTTATCGGCGGCCAGACGGTATAAGCCCGGCTTGAGGCCGGGAATCTCGTAGTTCCCGTTCTCGTCGCTTGTGAACTTGCGCTGGCTGTTCGTGGCGACCTCGGTTACGACGACGTCTGCCCCCGGAACTATAGCGCCGGACGGATCGGAGACGATGCCGCGCAGCGTCGCCCGGTCCGTCTGGGCAAACAGCCCAGCGGCGAGCAGAAGAAAAGTCAGGAGACAGCGAAGAGATCGACTGCTATTCTCCGCCAAAGCGAGAAACCCCATGTAACGTCCTTTCTGGATTCATTCATCAGATGGCACGGGTTGCGCCGCGCCGCCGGTGGCTGAACAGGCTCCGCCCTCTACCCGGGCACTCGGCCGCGGGCGTCGGCGCCCCGGAACACCAGCGGTAATCAGACCCCAACCTCCAAAGACCCACCGAAAACGTCTTGGAGAATCATGCCCCCAAGTGCGATTTCGTTCAAGAGGTCTTTTGAGGGGGGTCCGGAAGCGTCAGCCCGGGTGCACCGGTGGTGCGGGAGTATAATCGCTCCGTGAAGCCGGGGTTCATCCTCGCCGGAATCCTTCTGCTGGGCGCCGCGGCGCTCACGGGCCAAGCCCCCTCACCGGAGCAGAAGCACCTGGAGTCCGGCTCGGCGCACCTGGACCGGGGGGAGGTGGAACCAGCGGTCCAGGAGTTCAAGGCCGCGGTTGCGCTGAATCCCCAGAACGCCGCCGCCCACATGCTGCTCGGCCGGGCGTATGTGGCGCAACGGTCGATCGGGATGATCGCGGAAGCCAAGGCGGAGTTCCAGCAGGCTCTCGATCTGGATCCGACTCTGCTCTGGGCCCGCTTCTACCTGGCTCGGATCTATCTCGATATGGGGCGGACCGACAAAGCGAAAGGGGAGCTTGAGAAGGGTCTCGCCGCCAAACCCGGCGTTCCGCACTTCCTCTCGCTGCTGGGCGAGGCGGAGCGCAAGCTCGGGAACTACGCCGCATCGCTCGATCTCCACGCTCAGGCGCTCGCCGCGGATCCCGCGATGAACACGGCGCATTATTACGCGGCTCTCACGTATATGGACTTGAAGAAAGACGACGACGCGATCAGCGAGTTGGAGCGTTCCATCGATTCCAGGTTCGTCGCTCCGGAGATGTATCTTACCCTGGGCTCGCTATACACGAAGCGGCGGCGGTTCACCGAGGCGGAGAGCGTCTGCAAGAAGGCCATCGCGCTTGACCCTTCCCGCGCCGAGGGCTACCTGAACCTGGGTCAGCTATATAGTGTTCAGGGCGCGAGCGATAAAGCCCTGGCGGCGTTGCATGTGGCTTTGGAGGGGCGCGTATTCCCGACCTCCCCGTACTACCAGACGCTCCAGGCGGACGTCTTCTTCGAAACCGGCAGGGCGCACCAGGCTAAGCACGCGAAAGCCGAGGCGATCCAGGCTTTCGAGCGTTCACTCGACTACGATTCCAACCGCGCGGAGACGCACCAGCGCCTCTCGGAACTCTACCAGGCCCAGGGTGATCCGAGGCGAGCTTCAGAGCATCGGGCAGCCGCAGCGAAGGTAAAGGCCGGTCCGGCAGCGCAGTAGGAGGGGCAGCGCTCGCCAGCCTGTTAAAATAAGAAGGCAGCCCCCTAGGCAGCCCCCTACCATGTTCGACGCCATCCTTGCGAAGATCTTCGGGACGAGGAATGAACGCCAAGTCAAGGCGATCCGTCCCCTGGTCGAGTCCATCAACGCCTTAGAGCCTTCCCTACAGCAGCTCTCCGATCCAGAACTGGCCAGTAAAACCATAGAGTTCAAGGAAAAGCTGGCGCAGGGCGCCCCACTTGACGACCTGCTCCCCGAAGCCTTCGCCGTGGTCCGTGAAGCCGGCCGCCGGGTGCTCAATATGCGGCACTTCGATGTCCAGCTGATCGGCGGCGTGGTCCTGCATCGCGGCAAGATCGCCGAGATGAAGACCGGTGAAGGAAAGACGCTGGTCGCCACGCTACCCGTGTACTTGAACGCACTTGAAGGCAAAGGCGTGCACGTGGTCACGGTGAACGATTACCTGGCCAAGCGCGACGCGGAGTGGATGGGGAAGATCTACACCTTCCTTGGCCTCACGGTCGGCAACGTCGTCCATGAACTCGACGATGATGAGCGGCAGGATGCCTACCGCCGGGACGTCACCTACGGAACGAACAACGAGTTCGGATTCGACTACCTCCGCGACAACATGAAATTCCGACTGGAAGATTGCGTCCAGCGGAAGCACCATTTCGCCATCGTTGACGAGGTGGACTCGATCCTCATCGACGAAGCCCGTACCCCGCTGATTATTTCGGGCGCGAGCGAAGAATCCACCGATAAGTACGTCAGGGTCAACCGCATCATCCCGAAGCTGGTCCGCGGCGAGGTGATCGAAGGCAAGGAGCCCGGCGAGAAATACTATACGGGCGACTACACGGTGGAAGAGAAGCACCGCAACGTCGCGCTGACTGAGGACGGCTGGGACAAGTGCGCCCGGCTGCTCGGGCTGCCGAGCCTGTGGGACATTCAGCACGTCGAGTGGAAGCACCACGTCGAGCAGGCGCTCAAAGCGCACGTGTTGTTCCACCGCGACAAGGATTACCTCGTCAAGGACGGCGAGGTGGTTATCGTGGACGAGTTCACCGGACGCGTGATGCCGGGCCGCCGCTGGAGCGATGGGCTGCACCAGGCCGTCGAGGCCAAGGAAGGCGTGAAAGTCCAGCGCGAGAACCAGACGCTCGCGACCATCACCTTCCAGAACTACTTCCGCATGTACAAGAAGCTGGCCGGCATGACTGGTACGGCTACCACCGAGGCTGCGGAGTTCGACAAGACATACAAGCTCGACGTGGTGGAGATTCCTACCAACCGTCCGTTGGGCCGCAAAGAGTTTCAGGACGTCGTCTACCGTACCGAGGATGAGAAGTTCCGGAACGCGGCGAAGGAAATCAAGGAGCTCAACGAGAAGGGCCAGCCGGTGCTGGTCGGCACCATCTCGGTGGAGAAATCCGAGCGGCTCTCGGGCAT
>DATMXS010000381.1:0-24784 GCA_035561355.1 Bryobacteraceae bacterium
GAACTTTATGGAATGCATGCGGACGCGCAAGACCCCAGCGGCTCCGATGTCGCTCGGCTTTCAGGCCACGCTGGTCCCGCAGATGGCAAACATTTCACTGCGAAGTGGGAGGCGCGTTCGGTGGAACGACGGGACGAGGAAGGTCGAGGGGTGAAACATCGAGCGGGCCTGTTCGACGGAGGAGAACCCGGGAAAGCCGCCGTCGTTGCGCCGGGAGGTCCATGAGTATCGGATGAGACAAAGGCACGACGGTCCGTCCCAAGCCGAATCGCGTTAGTAGTGATCGGCGCTTGGGATGTGAATGGAGGCGGGTTCCAGCCTGAGTGAATCCATGAATCAGAACACCCCGTCAACGGGGCGGCAAATGCCGGCAGAGACCACGGGCAGCGCTGTCCGCAAGGACACCGTCGCCGGATTCGTCAACGCCGTCGTTAGCGTCCCTGATGGGCTCGCGTCAGCGACGCTGGCGGGCGTGAACCCAGTGTACGGGCTGTATACAAGCATCGCAGCCCCAATCACCGGCAGCGCACTGGTGAGTGGCCAACTGATGCAGATCTCCACTACCAGTGCGTCGGCGCTCGCAGCTGGGCAGATTATCGCCGCGTATCCAGCCGGCGAGCGAGACAACGCGTTGTTCCTGCTGGTCGTGTTGATCGGCGTGTGGCTTGCGGTATTTGGCCTGCTCCGGGCCGGCCGTCTCGTCCGATTCGTCTCTCATGCTGTGATGACGGGGTTTCTGGCAGGTGTCGCGGCTCTGCTCATTCTGGACCAGTCGGCGCCGTTTGTCGGCATCAAGGCCGAGGGAAGCAACGAAGTGGCGCAGTTCTTGAATCTCTTGGCGCGCGGCTCCGAGTTCAGCGGCACGACGATTCTCACGGGCAGCCTCGCTTTGGTATTGGCAATAGGACTCGGGCGTACCGTCGTCGGAAACCTCTCGTCGGTAGTCGCGCTCGTCGTCCCATCGCTGTTGGTGGTGCTGTTCAATTGGGCCGGTGTCCAGCGGGTGGCGGACGTCAGCCCGATTCCGAGCGGAATTCCTGTGCCGGCGCTGCCGGACTTCGCGCTTCTCACACCGGCGCTGATCGCCGGCGCGTTCGCCATCGCGGTTGTCATCGGGGTGCAGGGTGCGGGTGTGAGCCAAAGCGTCGAAAACCCCGACGACAGTCCCGTGAACCCCTCGCGCGACCTCGTCGCCCAGGGCGCGGCCAATGTCGCCAGCGGTCTCTTCTCTGGCATTCCCGCCGGTGGCTCAGTCGGACAGACCGCCTTGAACATCGCGGTTGGCGCCCGCACTCGGTGGGCCGGGATCCTTGGCGGCGTGTGGATGCTGGTGATCGTGCTGGCGGCTCGCGGGCTCGTGGGCCGGGTTCCCATGACCGTGCTCGCTGCCATCATGATCATGTCAGGCATCAGCGCACTGGATTTCCGCGAGGCCCGCTCGATCTGGACCACCGGTGGGTCCGCGCGCCTGGGAATTGTCGTTACGTTCGTGGCGACGTTGTTCCTATCGATTCCGCTGGCCGTTGGCGCAGGCGTTCTCCTGACGATTATCCTGTATCTCTCCTCGTCGGCATCCGACATCACCGTCCGTGCGCTGGTGCCGCTCGGCAACGGGCGGTTTGCGGAAGAGTCTCCGCCGTCACGCCTTGAGAGCCACGCCGTCATCGTGCTCGACGTCTACGGCAGCCTCTTCTTCGCGGGCGCACGCACGCTCGGCGACGCGCTCCCTAGCGCTGACGGTGTACGCAGGCCCGCCGTCGTCCTCCGCTTGCGCGGGCGCTCGAGGATAGGCGCGACGCTGATCGAGGTCCTCTCAGACTACGCGGAGTCGCTGTCGGAAGCGGACGGACGGCTATATCTGGCGGGTGTCAGCGACGTCGTCGCGGCGCAGCTTCGAAGGTCCGGCAAACTCGACATTGGAGGCGTAGTTCACATCCTTCCGGCCCGCCCCGTTCTCGGCGAGTCAATCAGCGAGGCGCTCGCACTCGCAGACGATTGGCTAGGAGGTCCACACGAACGGCCGGAGGAAGGTTGAGATTGAGGTCAACAGCTTCGTCGCTAGTCGGGTGGCCCGCTACTCGGGTCGCCCGGTTCGGAACTCGCAAGCCACGCTTGGGCGTCAGCAACGGCTGCGCGTGTGGACTCCCAGACGATCGGGGTGGCCTGCGGGTGACGCACCGCACCGCTGAGTGGCAGCTTGTCGGAACGGACAACCTGCTGATGCGCGGCCTCACTCAGCCCGGTGAGATACAGCCGGCCGTTCACCTGCTGGAGCTGGTCGGCATACCCCCCGAGCACATCGATGAGTGTCGCTCCCAGCGTTCGACGCCCGCGCAAACGCAGAACGACCGCAGGGCGATCCGCTTCGCGAGCGGAGGGGAGCAGCCGCTCCAACGTCCTGGCCCCGGCGTAGAACAAGTCCCCGTAGACGTCGAGCACCGTTACGGCGCCGCCTGGCAGATGTCGCGGCGGCGTTCGCTCCTCGACGCGTCCGTCGGAGTGCCTGACCAGTTGGACCACCTTGATAGCGCTGGCCGTTCGACTCAGGAAGAGCAGCGCCGAGAGCACCACCCCCAGCGCGACCGCCGCTTGAATCGGCAGGGAGAGAGTGGCCAGGTAGGTCGTTACCCCCGCCGTGACAGATGGCCACCCCGCATTATGGAGCGTCGCCAGCTCGGAAGGTTTCAGACTGCTTGCTCCGGCCACTATCAGGAGCGCACCGAGGGCAGGCATAGCGATGAACGCCACCAGGTTGGGCACAGCCACAACGATGACGGCCATCCAGAGGCCTGCAAAGACGGACGCCCAGCGTGTGACCGCCCCCGAGATGACGTTGATGGCCGTGGCGCTGAGCGACCCTCCGACCGGCAGTCCCCGGAACAGGCCGCACGCGACGTTCGCGGCGCCCTGCGCGATGAAGTCCCGTGAGATCCGTGTTCGTGATCCATCCCGGTTCGGAACGCTCTGACTCACGCCCACACCCTGCACCAGCGCCACGATCGCGACCGACAAGGCGCCGGTGAGCACATTCACCATGCCTGCAACATTGAAGCTGGGCAGGTGTGGTGTTGGAACGCTTCCAGCGATATCCCCCACATCCGACACGATCTGCACCTGGGCGCCGAGCATTGCTATTAGCAGTGACGGCACGACCACCGCTACCAGTCGTCCAAGGCTTCGCAACCTCGTTCGAGGGAGCAACACCGCGAGCACCAGGGCCAATCCTCCGGTACCGAGCGCGGCCAGGTTGATCTCGTCGAGATGCACGAGCACGTCGATGGCCCGCATCACACGGTTGCTGCCGCTCGCGGCGTAGCCGGCGATGGTCGGGATTTGACTGATGATCAGGAGTGTCGAGATGCCGGCCAGAAAGCCTGTGGTGACGGAGTAAGAAACGAACCGAGTCAGGCGCCCCAGCCCCAGCACGCCAAGAAGAATTTGGAAGGCGCCGACCAGGAGCACCATGACGAACAGCGCGTTCGTGCGATCTGCTGCAGGAATTTCGCCGATCGATTGGCTCGCGGTAAGCGAGGCTGCAGCCGTCGTCGTGATCACCATGAGGCTGGTGCTCGAGACGAGACCACCAACGAGCGGTCCCATCATGGTGGCGTACAGCCCGAACAGTGGATTGACGCCCACCAGAACGCCGTTGGCCATGCCGTCGGGCACGTTCGCGATGGCGAGGCTCAGCCCTGCCAACCCGTCCTCGCGCAGCGACGGGCCGCGGGTCAAGTGCCGCCGGGCGTTCGCGACGGCCTCGCGCAGTTCGCTCATCCCTGGCTGCTCGGCGTCCGTGCCAGCGTCAGTCGATGACGACTCTTCAGGGATTTCCGATCCCCCGCGAGACTCTGGGGCGTCCATGCGATCTACTCCCTGATGAGCGATGCCTCCAGCCGCTGTTCGTCCGATACCTCGCCGTCGGAGTCGCGCGCGACGTCGGGAATCTCGATCGCGACCCAGTGCACGGTGCCAGTGAACCGGTGAACCGAGTAGTCGCGCGTGACGGGAGACCCGTTGTCGGCTCCAATCTCGAGCGGCTCGTCGCTCGCGAATGGGAGCGGCTGCGTTCGCTCGACCCTTCCCTCGCCAACTTGCCGGTCGTCGATGAACAGCGTCACGGTTCCGCCCTTCGCCGGCCCGCCGCCGTCATACTCGAAATTCATGCGCACGCGGTGCGTTCCCGGCGGCAAAGGCTCGGTACCCTCGACGTGGTACAGATCGACGCCGTAGAAGTTGTAGCAGTACTTCGGGCGGCTTTCCTTGACGTAAATCGACCAGCCGCCGACAAACCCCCCCTGCGCGATGATGACGCCGTCGCAGCCAGCCGAAGGGACATCAACTTCCGCGACCACTCGATGGGACTTATTCTTAATGTTGATCACGGAAAACGCATTGAGCCGGCCGATCCCGCCGTACAACCGCTGGCGGCGAGTCCTGGCGAGCACCGGCCGTCCCGCCCTGTCGGGATCGGCCAACTCGGCGACGCGGTCGTTCAGCGGCAGCACGTTGTGCCTGGCGGCTTCGATCAGGAACAGGCGTTGGAGCTCGCGCAGCTTGTCCGGGTGTTCCCGCGCGAGGTCGTGCGCCTGGGTCCAGTCGGTGTTGGTGTCGTAGAGCTCCCAGACTGCTTCATCCAGTGCGCGGCGGGGCCATCCCGCTCCCGGCGGATTATGCGGCGCGACCGCGGTCCATCCCTTGTGGTAAATCCCGCGGCTGCCGAGCACCTCGAAGTACTGCGTCTCATGCCGTTCGGGCGCGCCCGCCTGGTCGAAGCTGTACGCCATGCTCACACCTTCGATCGGCTGCTGAGTGACCCCGTGGACCAACACAGGTTGTGGAAGCATCGCCACCTCGAGGAACGTCGGCGTAACGTCGATCACGTGATGGAACTGATGGCGCAGCTCACCCCGGGCCTTGATGCCGTGCGGCCAGTGGACGATCAGCCCGTTGCGTGTGCCTCCCCAATGCGATGCGATCCGCTTGGTCCACTGATAGGGCGTATCCATCGCATGGCCCCAGCCCAGCGAGTACTGCGCGTATGATTCGGGCGTTCCAAACGATTCGAGGCGCTCGCGGAGGAACTCCGGCGTTTCGACGTGCTCCATGCCCGTCATGGTCAGGGACTCGTTCCAGGTGCCGTTCAGGGTGCCCTCCCCCGAGGCTCCGTTGTCGCCCGTGATGACATAAATCAGCGTGTCATCCAGCGCCCCCAGATCCTCGATCGCCTTGATCACCCGGCCTACGCAGTGGTCGGTGTGCTCCAGAAACGCGGCATACAGCTCCATCTGGCGCGTGAGCACCGGCTTCAAATCATCCGGAATGTCGCTCCAGGCTGGAATACCGTCGGGCCGCCGCGTGAGCTCGCAGTCGGGGGGAACGATGCCGAGCGTCTTCTGCCGCGAGAACGTCTCGTCGCGCAGTTTGTCCCAGCCCTGGTCGAATGCCCCGCGATAGCGGTCGCGCCAGGCGGCGGGCACATGAATCGGGGCGTGCGTGGCGCCGGGCGCGAAATAAAGAAAAAACGGTTTGTCAGGCGCCAGCGCACGCTGTTGCCCCAACCACCTGCGCGCTTTCTCTGCGAGATCCTCGGTGAGGTGGTATCCCTCTTCGGGTGTCCGGTCCGGCGTCACCGGCGTCGTGCCCTCCGTCAGACTGGGATAGAACTGGCTCGTTTCGCCACCGATGAAGCCGTAGAAGTACTCGAACCCGCTACCCGTGGGCCAGCGGTCGAACGGCCCCATTGGGCTCCATTCCCAAGTGGGTACCTCGTGGCACTTGCCGAACTGCGAGGTCGAGTAGCCGTTCAGCCGCAACATCTCCGCGATCGTTGCCGCTGTATTCGGCCGCCGCGACGTGTAGCCCGGCGCCGCAGAGGCCATATCGGAAACGGTGCTCATCCCCACCGAGTGATGATTGCGTCCCGTGAGCAGCGACTGGCGAGTGGGCGAGCACATGCCCGTCGTGTGCAACCGGGTAAAGCGCAAGCCGCCGGCGGCAAGCCGTTCGAAGGTCGGCGTCCGGCACGGGCCCCCGAAGGCGCTGTTCGATCCGAAGCCGGCATCGTCCAGCAGGACGAGCAGGATGTTGGGGGCCGCGAACGGCGGGCGCAACGGCTCGATTGGTTCGTATGTGGCATCCGGGTTCCGGGCGTCGTACATCGTCGCTCCGGCGTAGGGGCGATCTGGAATCGGAAGCACGTGACGGGGGATATCAGACGGCATAGTTGAGTCTCCTCATCATTCCGATGGGTGCAAGTGACGCGGATTATCGATAACGGACTGCCGGTTAGCGCGTCTGTTCAGCAACTTCGCAGCCGGAAACAGGACAGCCATGGTCGCGAGGGAAACGACCACGGACATGACGAGCACACCGGGGGCGTCGAAGCTCTGTGTCGCCACGACCAGCGCCGCGGCGAAATTCCGCTGTGCAGTACCGAGGGCCATCTCGTCGCGCAGGTGCTCACCGAACACCCCGCCCAGCAGCCATCCGATCGCGAACGCGCCGGCGATGAAGAGCAGCGAAGCGAGAATGGCTCCTGTGCCGAGTACCCCGGCCAAGGTGGTTAGGTTCAGCGCGAAAGTCAGTGTCACCAGCAACACGAGCGAGATGTTGGTCACAACGCCGAGCAGCGGCAACAACTCGCTCAAGCGGGGAGCGAAGCGTTTCAGCAACAATCCCGCGACGAGAGGCAGCAGCATCGTCATTACGAGCGGTTCAGCGATGGCCCGGGCGCTGATCTCGGAACCCGGAGCGAGCAATGGAACGACTACGGGCATATACCCGATTGAGACCACAACCAGCAGCACCAACATTCCCGCGCTGAACGCCACATTGCCGCCAGATAGCTGCGTCAACTTTATGACGAACGGCGCACCTGCTGCCGACGCCACAAGAACGAGACCAATGGCGTATGGCCGATCGAGCTTGATCACTTTGAGGATCACGAAGGCGAGCATCGGAACGGCTACGAAGTTCGCGACCAGGGCGAGGACGACGGCCCAGAAGCGGCGCAGCGGCGCGAGAATCTCTCGTAAAGTGTACCGGAGCCCCACCGACGCCATGCTGGCGACGGCGAAGATCTGGACGGAGAGATTTGAGATTTGTGTAAGGAACTCAGACATGCGGCACGCTCACGTGTTGATCGCTTCGCCTCGTCGTGCCGCTGGCCGATATCGCACTCAATACTTCGGCGTGCACAGGTGTCAACCACCTTTGCGATCTCGCCCTCGGGAGTCAGTGCTTGGAAACTTCCCAGGTTTCCAACACACTTGAAATCTTATAGGATTAATGCAAACACCGCAAGCGTGAGCTCGTCCGGGCGTATCAGGCTCGCCGGGCCTTGGGTTACTTCCTCTAAGTTCTACTCCGGTTACTTCTTAGCCAGCCAATGATACTCTGGTTACTTCTTTGTCCCGATGATACCGACGAAGATCATCCGACCGCCAGAACCAATCGCGCGCTGCACATACAGCGTGCCAATGGCGTCTGCACATGGTATTCTCTCGTTACGTGACATTTGCAAGCTTGCCTCCGCTTGGCGTTATGGAACCGGGACGTCGCGGACGAGTGGCGCCTCTCCCCGTGCCAGCGCAGTGCGTCCTTAACAGCAGTAAGTGGGATCGCGGGACACGACATGCGTCCTGGCCCTCCGTCACGCTCTTGTCAACGCCGGTCGTTGGTTCGCGCAGGGTCAGAGGTGCCGTTGGGCAGAGGCTCCAGGTCTACGGTAATCGGTTGGTGGTCTGACAGGCGCTCGCGGCCGAGCTCGTTCATGGCTCGCAGCGTCCTGGGATTGCGCGGGCGGAACAGTGCCGCCCCGCCTTGCTGTGGCGCGGGTTTCACCAGCAGCCAATCGAGCCTGTAGGTGCCCGCGAAGAAATAGGTGCGCTCCATGTGATAGGTCGGATGGAATCCCTTCCAGGCGCGCTGGTTGGAGTTCGCCAAGCTCCGGCCGCGGCGGTTGCCGCTCCGCGTGGCGTTGCCAGTGAAATCGAAGCGGCCGCCGTCCGCAAACTCAAAGCCACGTAGCTTGCGAAAGATCTGGCGCGCGCGGTTGGGGAGGAAGAATGGAACGTGGACCGCTGTCGGATCGTGATGGTTCTTCCATAGGTTTATGGGAAATGTGACGATTGCCGGGACCGAGAGCGGGGTGAACCAGCGGAAGCCCTGGTTGGTCCAGAAGCGCGGATTGGCGACCCGCTTCTTGATCTCGTAACGAATTGAGGTTGGCGTCCCGTCCATGCCTGAGGTGTTCAGGTCACCGCCAACGACTACGACGCCCGGCGTGTTCCGCAGTTGCGTCATTAACGCCTCGACCTGGTCTCCACGGCAAGCCGAGCGGGTGTGGTCCTCCAGGTGTGCCGACACCACAGTAATGCGCGCCGGCGCTCCGTCCACCTCCAATTCGGCCACCAGCGCCATCCGCCCGCCGCGGCGCACCTGCCGCATCATCCGTTCGGCGAACACCTTCTTGGCCGCCCAGCGCTTCTGTTTCTCCAACGCCGCGATGCCGTCCAGTTCCTCGCCGTACCAGTCGTAGCACTCCGGAAGGCGGGCGACGCGCACCGAGCGGAGCGGAAAGCGGGTCAGGATGGCGTTGCCGTGCAGGCCCCTGTAACGTGCGGGATCTGCCCGGAGATCATCGGCTAGGGCCTGGGTCTCTTCAGGCGTCTTCATCTTGATTCGCTCGTCGCCTGTGTACAACCCGTCTACCTCGACGAACTCCACCCCGAACGCATAGTTCATGTGGAGCGTATCAGCCAGTTCGCGAGCGACATCGGCGTAGCCGCTGCGCTTCATGCCGAGATCAACCTCGTTCAGGAGGATCACATCGGCGCTTCGAAGCAGCGCGAGCTCAGCTTCCGCCCGGCGCCACTTACGGTCGGGCACCCGCTTCTGCCGTCCAGCCTCCACGATGGTCCGAAACCGGGGCGGGTCCGCGAGTGCGTTACGGATCAGCTCCAACTGCTGGCCGCGTTCAATATTCCAGAACGCCACTCGAAGCCCAAAATCGGACGGAGTCCCTTCGCTTGGGATCGTCGCTGCGCGGTTGCGGATAAATGGTGTGTGGAGCAACAGTTCGAGCTTTCGCATGGTAGCCGCCGGCGGTTCCCTTCCGGCGAGTGCCTTCAAGTCGGCCATGTCGAGCAATTCCGGGCTCGACTCGCGCGAAACCTCCTGCGAGCCCCACGCCGGCACAGAGCCCAAGAACAAGAGAAGGAGCAGGACTTGGCCGACGCACGTCATGCAGGCGAGATTCTTGGCGGGCCGATATCGATTCGTTGTTCGATAAGTAAGCCGTCACGAAATCGCGCAGTGGCTGGCGCGCGCCGGGGAGGCCGCCGGCTGCGGGCGCGATCGCGAGAACCCACGTACCGGTGAGCCGCTCTTGGGCCCGATGTCTGCACAATGGCAGATTATTTCGAGTGTTCGACAGGCAAGCTTCTTGGAATAGCCGGGCCGGGCGAACGGCTAAATGCGGGGCGTCATGCGCACAGGAACCGCTCTGCCGGCGTCGGCACGAAGCGCTCCCGTCCTCTTGCGGTCTGACGCAGTATCCCTCCCCATTCAGAGCCGGTATCTCAACGCCGCGCATACGCCGCCGGCCTGGGCCAGGAGCGCAGGATCTTCGATGAACTTCACCTGAGCGCCGGTCTGATATGCCCTCGTCACCAATTCATCGGAGATTTTCACTCCGGTGTCTGCGGAAGCCCGGCGAGCGATGGAGCGATCGCGGGATTAAGACTCTCCGCCTCCGGGTGGATCTCCTCAATGGCAGCGCTGATAAATAGGGTGTGAACCTGGCCGTTGGACAGCGCCGCGAGAACGTCATGCACGCCGATCGCGGCCAACCCGCCGGCCCGGTATTCGTCGAGCGTTGCGCGGACGCTCTCGGCGTCCGTACGTGCATCCTCCGCGCGGATTGTTTCTAAGGTGTCGCGGAAGACCTCCTGTTCCGGCGCCGTGATGTCCAGTTTGGTTTGATCGACGACCTTGGCGGCGAGCGCCCGCGGGAACTGCTCCAGCAAGAGCGGCATTATCACAGGATCGCCGGCGAGGATAACATGATCGAGATCCTCTTCGCGCACGATACGGTCCAGTTCGTCCACAACCTGCTTGGCATGGCGCAAATGGTAGTTCTCGACCTTGAACTGAGCCCGGCGCAGCCACCAGCCCTCCAGCCACGTGCGGCTCCTCACTTTGACGTTGGTTATGCTTTCAACCCCGAGTGTGCGCCCCAGGCCAAACACAAAGATGCGAGCCGAGTTCGTGTCCGCGATCACGGCGGCGTAGGAACGGTGCTTGTCGTAAAGCTTCGCGAGGGTGTAGAGGTGCGGCTGGTGGTAGACATAGAGCTGGTTCTCGTGAAAAGGAGCATCGAACTGAAGCGCCTCGAAAAAGTCACCCGCTCCCGAGCAGGCGAAAATTGCGGCTCCGTTCGAAGATCGCCGAAGTTCGGTGTCCACCCACGAGCGGATACGCTCGGCGTCACGCTCGAAGCTCCGCCGCTCCGGCGTTTCCGGCGGATACGTGGCAGCGCGAGCTTTGAGTTCCTTGCGCAGGAACGGCGAAAAGTTGTCGCGCCCGTGCTGATCCGGCTGCGTGTTGAGATACACGCTAAGAACCGGCATAGTCGTCGGGGAAAAGAGGGCCAGTTCCCTCAGCTTATCTCGCAGTCCAAATGGCGCTGCCATATTCTCCTCCTGGAAAGCCATCTAGGTCTTCACGGTCAGGACGGGACAAGGGCCAAGTTGAATGACTCTGTGTGTTGTCGAGCCAAATATCGCGAGGTCAAAAATGTGCCGTCCTCGTACGCCCATGACGATAAGGTCGGTTTGCGCTTGAGTCGCATGTTCGATGATCTGTTCGTAAGGCTCCCCCGCTAACACGAGCGGAACGGCCTTCGCCCAGGTCCGCGCCTCGTCGGGTATTACTTCCTCGAGAAGTTCCAACGCGTGGCGCTCCTTCTCAGTGTCTCTGGCCGACTCCAACACGTGCAGCAACGTGAGTTCCGCGTGGTATTCGAAGGCAAGGGAAAGGGCAAATTCGAGCGCGCGCGGCGAGTGCTCCGAAAAATCGGTGCACCACAGAATACGCCGGAGATCGACGGGTTCATCCGGACTGGCCGGGCTCACGAAATCACGAACAGGTTGGTGGACGCCTAGGACCGCGCAGCGGGCTTTTCGCACAACCCGCTCGAAAGTGGAACCCACGGCTGCACGGTCAAGACCACGACGGCCGTGCGTTCCCATCGTGATCAGATCGATGTCGCGTTCTTCAGCGAACGCGAGGATCGAATCCGCGGCGCCTCCCAATTGAATCACCGGTTCAGCCTTGATATTTTCGACCGGGTGTTTGCTCATTAACTCGTCGCTCGCGGACGTAGGCGGTTTGGCGCGAATAGACGTCCTCGATGGTTTGCGGCGAGATGTAGCTCCGGTAAAGGGCCAGGGCGGGCTCAGTCACGTGCTGCACGAAGAGCTTAGCATTGTAGTGGCGCGCCAGCGAAAACGCATAATCGTACGCCTTTGCGGAGAACTCCGAGAAGTCCACCGGACAGAGAACATTGGAGAGCTTCAACATAGTTCGGACGACGTGAGATTGTTGGCCGAGATTGGAGCACCCGCTTTGCTCAAGGGATGGCTGCCAGCAAAAACCGGTTACCCGCCGGTCAGCCCCTCCGTACTTGCATTGTGCCATCGTCCAGGAGGCGAGACAACTTGGGATCCGGGCGAAGCACGCGTCCGCGACCTAACTTGCCCCCACCCGCGGGTTGTGCTTTGATATGGTGAACATCCGGGCTCTGATGGCTCGGGAGGAATCCATGCCGGAAACCGCGTTTCAGAGATTTTGGCGGCGGCTTCAACAGATTGGGCTGAACGCCTACGAAGCTCGCTCCTACCTCGTTCTCGTCGGGCACCCCAGATTCAAGGCGCTCGAACTCGCCGCTCGCGCGCACGTCCCGCGGCAGAAGATTTACGAAGTGCTGGACAGCCTCGTCGAGAAAGGGTTCGCGCAGGTGGTCCAGGAGAAGACCAAGCTGTTCTCCGCCGTGGAGCCCAGCCTGGCCATACCTGCCTACCTCGCGCGCAAACGCAAATCGCTCGAACAGGAGCTCACGGAACAGAACCGCGCCGCCTCGGCACTCATCGAAGACCTGAGCACCGCTTATTCGGAAGGGCAGGGCGAGCAGGGCACGCTCGATTTCCTCCACATCGTGAGCGATCCGTCCCAGACCGCCTCGCATTACCGCCGTATGCTCGCCGAGGTGCAGGGCGAGTACCTCGAATTCTCGCGTCCCCCGTACGCGGTGGACCCGTTCGACGAGCAACTCGTGAAGGACGCCTGCGCGCGCGGCGTGCGCTGCCGGCTGTTGATCGAGTCGAGCGATGCCGTGGACACCGATCACCGCCAGAGGCTGGAGGAATACCGGCAGGCGGGCGTGGAGATCCGGATGTCGGAGTCGCTCCCGATGAAGCTGGCGCTGTTCGACTGCCGTGAGGGCATGATCGCGCTGCTGGACCCGGTAGTGACGCGGCCGACGTGGACGGCCGTGATGTTCACCCACTCTGGACTGGGCGAGGCAATGAAAGGCCTTTTCGATGACCGGTGGTCGCGCGCCGTCGAAGCCGTCTGGAAGGCCGAAGCGAACGTTTAGGCCGCGGCTGCCTTATCGTCCTTCGCCCGCGGCTTGCTGCTTCTCGCGGATACAACGGATCTCGCGGATCGCGTAGATCCGCCGGTCCTGGCTCTCGAAGTAGGTCCGTATCAGCACTTCACCGAATAAGCCGGTGGAGAACATCATCAAACCGCCGAGCAGGAGCAGGCCGCCCAGCAGCATCAGCGGCCCGTGTACTTCCATCATCCCGTGCCCACTGAGGAATTTGTGGACCAGCAGCCATCCCATGATTCCTGCTCCGCCAAATAATCCCAGCAGCCCGAACTTCCCAAAGAAGTGCATAGGCTTGGTGAAATAGTTCAGCAGAAACTTGATCGTGATGATGTCGAACAGCACGCGGAACGTGCGGCTCAAGCCGTAGTGCGATGCACCCTTGGGCCGCACGATGTTCTGGATGGGGACCTCGGCGATCCTCGCGCCATAGAAACTCGCGAGGGCGGGAATGAACCGGTGCAATTCGCCGTAAAGGTTGATATCACGCAGTATCTCGGCGCGGTAGGCCTTGAAGGTCGTGCCGAAATCGTGCAACTTCACGCCGGACGCCTTAGACATCAGCCAGTTCGCGATGCGCGAGGGAAACTTGCGCGTGATCGCGTTGTCGACACGCACCTTGCGCCAGCCGCTGGCGATGTCATACCCTTCGTCGAGTTTCGCCAGCAGGGCCGGGATGTCCTCAGGCGCATGTTGAAGATCGCCGTCAAGGGATACGATCACCTCCCCGGTCGCCTCGTGGAACCCTGCCGCAAGCGCGGCTGTCTGGCCGAAGTTACGGCGGAGGCGGATAATCTTTAGGTGCGCATCCGTTGCAGCGAGATTCGCGAGCAGTTCGAAGCTGCGGTCGCTCGATGCGTCATCGACGAACAGAATCTCGTACGGCTGCGCGATCTGCTGTAAGACGCTGGTGAGTCGATCGTAGAGGGGCAGCAGCGACGGCTCCTCATTGTGGACCGGGATAACGACCGAGAGCATTGAGATTCCAGTGTACCGCCCGCCCACGGAATGGGGGCGTCGTGTGGCGACTTACAACGATAGGCGCCCTCACAGGCTATCCCCGCTCGACTCCTTCCGCCGGGCGCGACGCGACTGCCAACGGCTGGACGGAAGCAGCCCCGGTGGCTTCCACACCCGCCCGGCGCGAACGAAGGCGCCAAGCGCCCATTAGGCCCCAGAATGCCAGCGTGCATACAACGATGCCCTGATACAGGAACACGAATGCCAGCGCGTCATTATTTGAGATTCCGATTGGCGCCATGACGGTCACGGCCACGAACTGGTATACGCCGAGCGCGCCGGGCGTCGAAGGCAGCGCACTCGAAAGCGCAAGAGCGGCCACTACCAGCAGCGCCTCCGCAAGAGACAGCCGAACCGAGATCGCTTGCGCGACGAACATGGCCGAGAATCCATCGATCACCCAGACCACCGCAGTCAGCGCCAGGAATCTCGCAGCCCTGCCCGCATGATGGAAGCTCCGCATTCCCAGCAGGAAGTTGGAGACGAGGCCGAGTATTCGCGAGCGCAGCCCCGGTTTACAAGGTAAACGTCCGATGGCCGCCTGTAACCACACCTCGCATTTCGGCAGCAGCAGGATGCCGCCCAGGGTCGCGCCGCTCACGACGGCCATGCTTGCCGCAGCGCCGCGGATCCATTCCGGCAGTGCGCTCGCGGCGAGCATCGCACAACAGGAGACCAGCACCAGCACGCCGGCATCGAGCGCCCGCTCGGTCAGTGCCGTCGCCAGCACGTAGCTGTTGCTCAGGCCCGTTTTCGATGCGACCGCGCGCATGCGGAGGAGTTCTCCCATGCGCGCGGGCAGAACATTGTTTCCGAGATACCCGAGCGAGGTAGACCAGAAGACGAGCCGCGCGGAAATCGCGCCTTCGGCACGCAGCAGGATACGCCATCGCTCCGAACGGAGAATCAGAACGACACTCGCTCCCAAGCAGGCCATCGCCAGGGCGTCCATTCGAGCGTGTGTGAGGCTCGCGCCCACGCGCGACCAGTCCACGCCCCGGAGCGAGAGCCACAGCAGCGCTGCGGCGAGAGCGATGGTTATGAACCAGGTAAGTGCGGCTTTCGGTCGCATATATTCCCCGTTTCAGGAGGCCGGTCCGGCCTGTGTCGCCGGAACCTGCTCGCCGGCCGACGGGTTCTCCGTCTGCTTGGCTTCGTGATACTCGGTTTCGGTGTTGACGGCCCAGATGTTGGACTTGTCCCGCCGGCCTTCGAGAATGTTGTCCACAGCCGTCATTGCAGTCAGCATCGAGTGGTCCTGGTTGTTGTACTTGTGCATCCCGTTGCGGCCAACAAGGAACAAGTTCTCGAACTGATCCACGTACTGCTGCAGTTCTCCAAAACGCTCGTAAGTACCGAAATAGGCCGGGTAAGTCTTCGGGACCCGGATCACCGTCGCGTCCCGCACGTCCGCGGCGGAGATGATTCCGATGCGCTCCATCTCCGAAGTCGCGAGTGCGATCATATCGGCATCGGATTGCTTCCAGAGGTCATCCGTCTCATAGCAGAAGTATTCGAGCCCGACCCACACTTTCGACGGGTCCGCCACCATGTAGGGGCTCCAGTTATTGAAGATCTGCATTCGCCCGACAAGCACGTCGGGTTCCTGGATATAAATCCAGTTGTCCTTGAGAAGTTGCTTGCCCCGCGGCCCGTCTTCATTGATCTGGAGACGGTCCACCAGCATGCCGACAGTGATGAAATCCCGGTACATGAGCCCGTCGCTGATTTCCCGCACGCTCGCCGGGACGTCCGTCTCGAGGGAATCAATCAGCTCTCGAACCGGCATGGTCGAGAACACATAATCGCCGTCAAACCGCCTTACTTCGCCGCTGTCGTGCTTCGCCGTGACGCCCGTAACGCGATTCCCGTCCGTGTGAATCCGCTCCACTGACCAGCCTTTCAGCACCTCGCCTCCGTTGGCCTTGACGAACTCAGCGACGTACTCCCACAGCTGCCCGGGCCCGAGCTTCGGGTACAGAAACTTCTCGATGAGAGAGGTCTCCGTTCCCTTCTGCTGGAGGTCGGACGATCGTCGCAGCGCGGATTTCACAAAATGTGTGATCGCGGTGACGAGCGATAATCCCTTGATCCGCTGTGCCCCCCACTCGGCGCTGATCTGATTGCACGGGACGCCCCAGACCTTCTCGGTGTAGCTTTTGAAGAACGTCAGATACAACTGCCGCCCGAAGCGGTTGATCAGGAACTGCTCCAGCGTTTTCTCCGGTTTGATCTGGCGCATAGCTGACCAGACGTAGCTGACGCCGATCTTGAATGTCCTAACGGCCCCGAGTTTCCTGAGGGTGTCGGCGCTCAGTTTAATCGGGTAATCGAAGAACCTGCGCAGGAAGTAGATTCTCGATTTCCGGTTGCGGATCAGCATGACCCGGTCTTCCAGCTTCGGATCGGGACCAGTCCCGCTTGTGTGAACCGTCCGCTTCTGGTTCTGGTAAGTGATGGACTCGCTCGCCGCGGCCGCCGCCTCGGGCGGCATCACCTTGAGCCACCAGTCCATTACGCGGTCCGACTTCGAAAAGAAGCGGTGGCCGCCGATGTCCATGCGGTTTCCCTTGTAACGCACTGTCCGCGAAATGCCGCCTATGTGTTCGCTCTTTTCGAGCACGACCGGTCGGATGCCAGATCGTGTCAGCAGTTCGTGCGCGGCCGTGAGTCCTGCCGGGCCTGCGCCTATGATCACCGCAATGTTCGTTGTGCTCAAGATAGTCCTTTCTCCGACAATGCGTAATGTTCAGTAACTGAGAGAGTTCGGATCCTACTCCGATCCCGCTCCCCCCAAACTTCTTGACAACATGGACTCCGCGGTCAGGCGGATCGCCCCGGCCGGAACGCGGATAGGACTGGCTCTTCGATACAGGGTGACGGTCCCGGCCTTCCCCTGAACGGCGACTCGAACCCACTCGCTCGGGTTTTCGGTTATCGCCCGCAGCAGCAGTTCATGGTGCGGACGTGCCCGCATGCCCGGCCAGTTGTCAATCACAACCGATTCCACCGGGATTTGGTCCAGCAGCCGCTGGACGGAGACCACGTCCGAGAAACGTGACTGATAGTGGTCGCCTCCCCAACTCTCGTCGCCAAGCAGCTTGCTGGCACGCAGAACGATATGGTTCGGGCGCTCGTCTCTCATGGCCACTTCAGAGATAAATGCGCCTTCGCCGTTCGCATCGCTCGACACGAGTGTCACCGATCCACGCGGCCAGGTTGCGATCCTTTCCGCAGCGGCACTCAAATCACGCTGCGGCTTCACAGGAATGGTGAAGGCTTCCAGCCCGAAGATCAACGCAACCGCCGCTGCTGCGAATACGGGTGTTCGCCAGCGCAGGCCGAACCGCCCGAAGAGGGAAACGGCTCCCTGGATCGCGAAGAGCAGCACTGCCGGCGCTGCGGGCATCAGCTTCCGCGTTTCCACTCCCGCAGGCACCAGTGAATGAAAGAGCAGCATAGCGGTGACCAGGCCGAACATGGCGGCCCATTCGCCCGCGACCGCCTCCGCACGCCGCCGCGGCAGCAGCAACGTCACTGCCATGCCAACGAGCGCCAGGATAAGCACAACCACGCCGGTCATGTCGGCATATTGTGCGACGAATGCCGGAACGGCCGTTACTGTGTACTGGAATCCGGGCTTCGCATTCCAGCCCTGGGATGCCATGTGGAGCGTCAGCAACTGCCACGGAAGGCATACAGCCAGAACCCCCGCGCCCGTCAGCCAGATCGCACGCTGGCGCAGAACGCGCCACCTGCCGGCGACAAGCAGCGCGACAGGAGGAATCAGAAATAGTGCCCAGGCATTCCCTTTTGTCAGAATCGCGAGGGACGTGAATACGCCGAACCAGGCGCAGTCCTGCCATTTCTCCGAATCGAGGTAAACGCCGAACGAGATTGCCGCGAGGAAGCAGAACAGCGTGAGGAGGCCCTCAGCCATCACCATGGCAGTGTGTTCCTGCACTACCGGCAGCGCAAGATATACGGACGCAACGATGATACCGGTTATGAGCCCGAAGCGCCGGGACACCCTTAGGCACACCACGGCCGCCACGCATGCAGCGAGCACTGCCATCAACACCAGCACCGAAGTCTTCGAGGACGAGAAGACCAGCATCCAACCGGCTTGCACCACATAGAACATCGGCGGCCAGTGGCCGAAGGCGACCTTCGGATAGTGCAGATAGTAATTGAGGGCGAACTCCATTGGCGATTGCCCCAACGCGGCGCCCGCGTAGTCGCGAAGCATCAACGCGGTCACATAGTGTGCTGCCTCGTCAGGATACCCTGCCAGCTCGCGATTAAATGCGCCGCCGGCAGCCTGAAATACGACGGCTGCCACAAACAGCAGCACGACGACCGCCACCCAGGGCGCGATGGCTTTGGCCCGGGTCCGGGGGCTGCGCGGAGGGTCGGACATCGGCGTGTGGTTATTCACCTGCGCCTCCCGTTCCGCGCTGGACGCTTAAGTACTGCGTCGTCTCGGGGTATGGACGCAGCGCAACAGGTTGCACATCCGGCTCCAGAAGCCAAACCCTGCGATTCCCGTAGTAGTGGATCAGCGCCCGATTGGTCTCGGGATCCAGTTCTCTGGCCCACACGATCGGCGACGCGTCGATATCGGCGGCATTCCGGACCCATTCATTGTCCGGGTGATGCATCGGATACCTGTACCGCACGAACACCAGATGCGGGCCTCCCATCGATTCGAGTTGGCGCACGATTCCGGTTCTCGCGGGTGGTATGCCCCCGAGCTCGTCCAAAGCCCTCCTGACGAGTGTCGCGTCAGCAGGCAGAAACGGCTCCGCCGCTTTGCCCGCGACCGGGATCGCCAGGCCCAGGACGGTGACTATGGGAAGCGTTCGGGACAGTGCGAGGCCAACCGGCACCGCCTTCCACTTCCACCTGCGCATGTGGCGCCAGCACAAAACTACCGCAAGGAACAGAAGCGCGCACTCGGGCGCGGCGTAATGGGGATAGAACGCGTGAAATGTCAGGTGGTCGAGTGCAAATGGCAAGCCGGCCGCGAGCACAAATTTCATTTGGGGCTCGCGCCAGGCAGAACGGATGAACAGAAGCGGAACTGCGAGGCTGACGCCCAAGTAGAAGAGGCCGGCCATCAGCGTGCGGCTGACAGTCGCCTTGAGCATCGCGAGCGGGGAAGACCGGCGGTCGTGGAGCATCCGCTGGCGAAGGTAATCGCCTTCAATTTCCTTGTTTTTGAAATGCGAGACGGACACGGGCGCTTGCCACCAGAACGGCTGTGGCGTTCCATTCAGTTTCTGATGCAGCATGTAAGGGAACTCGAAAGCATTCCCCGTGACGCGCCAGTTGTAATACCCGATTCCGGAGAGCGTTGCGGCAACAATGAGGCCGATTGGAACAACGATCTGCGCAACTGCAACGCTGAGGGGTAGTTCGCGCGTTCGCAACACCAACCTGAGGAGCCACCCGCATACCACTAAGCCGAGCAGGAAAGCCTCGACCGGCCGGCTGTTCATCACGATCGCCAAGCCTATGGCGAGGATGATGGCGTACACCGCGCGCCCGCGGCTGCGGCTCAGCCTTGGCAGCGCGCCCAGCACGATAGTGCCGCCGATCGCCGGAACAGTTCCTCCCCAGTAGCTGTTCATCCAGTAGTCCAACACGCCGATCTGTAGCGCGGCCATGGCGCTGCCCAGTAGCGCCCATGCAGACGGTACCCATCCACGCAGCATCCAATACAGAGCGCCGCTCAGCAGGCCCGTGCTGACCACTATCCCCGCCCACGGGTGACCGAATAGCAGCTTTCCAGCGGCGAGCATGACTCCGAGCGCCGGCTGATACTGCGCTGTATACGTGGGATGGACGAGGATGTACACGGCTTCGAAGCTGGCTGCATATGGATGCGGCGGATTTGTGATCCGGCCGGACGCGAACGTGTCCGCCAGGAGCAGGTGGCCGAATTCGTCATGGATCCGGGGTTCCGGCGCGGGATATA
The DNA here is from genome assembly GCA_035561355.1 of Bryobacteraceae bacterium. Taxonomy (GTDB): domain Bacteria; phylum Acidobacteriota; class Terriglobia; order Bryobacterales; family Bryobacteraceae; genus DATMXS01. The sequence continues at coordinate 19,671 of DATMXS010000381.1, forward strand.
TCGGCAGGATCGCCAGCCGCAAGAGCACCGGCAGTAAGGCGACCGCCAAGATCGACCATCCCGGCCGCGCCGCGAGGGCGCGAAAAGACCGTTGCAGCCGCGAAAAGATGCCCGCTCCCGCCGACGGGAAGCACAGGGCGGCTGCGAGCAGCACGACCAGTGTGGCGGCCTTAACAGCCTCGACATACAGCTTGGAAGGAACTTCGCTCATCGCCTCTCTGCGCTGGACCAATCGCAGCCGCTTTACAGCCGCGGCTCAGGACGACCGACGGGCGGAAGTCGAAACTCCCTGTGGCGTGGGACCCGGAACTCCTTGACCCCTCTGAGTAAGTGAAGCACCCGAAAACATAAAGCCGTGTGCTCCATGTGGTCGATCAAGCGGCTTGCCCAGCGATTTCAATGAAGCATCCGAATTGCCAATTCCCAGGAGCGGGGGCTCCGTTTATTGCACGAGAGTTCTTGACGGAACCCTGTCGTGAAGACCGGAATTCCCAGTACCCGGGCCTCACGCTCTGCATTAAATTACCTTCAGATTAGCAGAGAAAACCTGCACATCGCAACATCTGTGACGTGACCCTCCGGTTGCGCGCGCTGTTGGAATGCGGCTTCCCACTGCACGCGATCTCGATACTTATCCGGAGGATAGGAATGAGGCATGGCCGTGTCTGGGAACGCCGCGCCGGAGTACCATATAAATTCTGTGGCGAAAGCAAATCCATCCGAGGCTTTTCTCGCACGGCGGTACTATGTGTCCGGTCGCGTGCAAGGCGTCGGGTTCCGCTGGTTCGTCGAGCAGGTGGCAAATGAGCTCGGCTTGACGGGCTGGACCCGGAATCTCGGGGACGGCCGCGTGGAGGTGTACGCTACAGGCCCTTCCGAGAAATTGAACGAGCTCAGTGGTTACCTTTGGAAAGGCCCGCGTGGAGCGCAGGTGCGCGGTGTCGAGGAGCTCGAGGCGCCTCTTCAAATATTCAGCGACTTCCGAATCGAGTACTTTTCATGAGCGACATCATCGTAATGCCCGACCTCAAGAAGTTGATCCGCGAGGTGCCTGACTTTCCCAAGCCGGGTGTCAACTTCTACGACATCACCACCCTACTTAAGGACCGCGACGGCCTCCGCGCCACCATCGACGCGCTGACCGAGCATTACCGCGGCAAGCACATTGACACCGTCATCGGCATCGAAGCGCGCGGCTTTATTTTCGGCCCTGCGGTTGCCTATGCCCTCGGGACCGGCTTCGTTCCGGTGCGCAAGCCCAAAAAGCTCCCGGCCGCGACTATCTCTGTCGAGTACCAGCTCGAGTACGGGTTTGACTCACTCGAAGTTCACAAGGACGCCATCGACTCCGGCCAGAACGTCCTCATTGTGGACGATGTCCTGGCGACCGGCGGCACCGCCTGCGCTGTCGCGCAACTCGTGGAGAAGATGGGCGGCAAGGTAGCCGGGTTCGGCTTCGTAATCGAGTTGCTCTTCCTGCACGGGCGCGCGCAGAAGCTCGCCGGCTATGACGTCCTCTCGCTTCTGCAATACGACAAATGATGCTCGGGCCGCGGCGGGCGCGGCTGAACGCCCTCGCGAAGATCAACCTCGGCCTCCAGGTGCTGGGCCGGCGGCCCGACGGCTTTCACGAGCTTCGGACCATCTTCCATACGATCTCGCTGGCCGATACGATCGAGATTGAGTTCACGCCGGGGCGGGGAAGTGCGGTCTCGCTGGAGTGCTCCGTCCCGATTCCCGGCGAGAATCTCTTGGAGCGAGCGGCCCGCTCCGTCATGGATGCCGCGCGGATTCGGGGCGAGGTCCGATTCCGGCTGACGAAAGCCATTCCAATGGGCGCCGGACTCGGAGGCGGATCCAGCGACGCGGCGGCAGTCCTGCTGGCCCTTCCGGTTCTTGCCGGCCGGCACCTGGCACTGGCGCGCCTCATCGAACTCGGTTCGGCACTGGGCAGCGACGTGCCCTTCTTCCTGCTCGGCGGCGCCGCGGTGGGAGTAGGCCGCGGCACGGAACTGTATCCTCTTCCTGATGTCCCAACGCGTCACGCCCTTGTGGTAGCACCCGGCGTGCATGTGTCCACCGCTGAGGCATACGAAAAGCTGGCGCGCCCCGAATTGACTTCCGGCGCCGCAATGAATACCATAAGTAGTTTCGAGTCTTTAGCTTGGATGCTCTCGCAGGATCCCGCCCAGACCCTCCCTGTGGTGGAGAACGACTTCGAAACGGTGGTCTTCCGCGATTTCCCGAAGCTTGGCAAGATCAAGCGGAAGCTGGCACGGCAGGGCGCAAATCCGGCGCTGATGAGCGGCAGCGGCTCGTCCCTGTTCGGTCTGTTCGAGAGCAGGGCTGCGGCAGCGCGGGCGCGTAGATCGTTGGAGGGCGCTGTTTTTGCGGTTACGCTGATAAGCAGGGCCCGCTACCACTCGATGTGGTGGCGGCGGCTCGCCACGCACATCGCAGGAAAGACATGGCCGCCCCAAAGCCGTTACGCATGATGAATCCCGAACGTATCAAGATCTTTACTGGAAACGCCAACCCGGAACTGGCCCGGGAAATCTGCGAATTCCTGCATCTGCCCCTGGGCGCCTCCTCGGTGAAGACGTTTGCCGATGGTGAGATCTATCTCCAGGTCCAGGAGAACGTACGCGGAACGGACGCCTTCGTGGTCCAGCCCACCTGCAAGCCGGTGGACCGCAACCTGATGGAACTGCTGCTTATTATGGATGCGCTCAAACGCGCGTCAGCGGATCGCGTGACCGCAGTGCTACCCTATTATGGATACGCGAGGCAGGATCGTAAGGATAAACCTCGCGTTCCGATTTCGGCTAAGCTCGTGGCTAAGTTGCTGGAGACGGCCGGAGCGGACCGGGTGCTGTGCCTCGATCTTCATGCCGCCCAGATTCAGGGATTCTTCGACGTTCCGGTCGATCATCTGTTCGCCACTCCGGTGATGATCGAGTACCTGAAGACGAGCCGGACGGGCGGATCGTGTGTAGTCTCCCCGGATGCGGGCGGTGTCGAACGCGCGCGAGCGTTTGCGAAGCGGCTGAATGTTCCACTGGCTATCATCGATAAACGGCGTGAGGAAGTGAACACCGCCGAGGTGATGCACATCATCGGCGATGTCGCCGGTATGAAGTGCCTGATGGTGGACGATTTGATCGATACGGGAGGCACGCTGGTGAAGGGCGCCGAGGCGCTTTTGAATGCGGGCGCCGAAAGCGTAATGGCGTGCGCCACCCACGGAGTGCTGTCCCATCCCGCCATTGAGCGGATTGAGAAATCCCGGATTCAGGAAGTTGTGCTGACGAACTCGATTCCTTTGTGTGAGGATGCGCTGCGATCCCCTAAGGTCCATGCGCTGTCGGTGGCCCCGCTTCTGGCGCGCGCCATCCAGTCCATCCACGAGGAAACGAGCGTCAGCACGTTGTTTGTTTAGGGCGCTTCGCGCCCGCTCGTGGCTCGTGGGAGCTGAAGGGCGGGGCGACGAGCCGAGATAACCGGATTTGTGAAGGTAGGCGGAGGCCACGGCCGCACAGGCCACGAGCTACAAGCCAGTTTTTGCCGGGCAACGCAACCCACGTCCCTATGGCGGACTTGCGATCCCGGTTGGTGCGAAAAGAAACCGGCGAACCGGCCACGAGCCACCAGGCAAGGGCTGCGAGCCACGGGCCAATGCCCGTACAGGAGTAACCTAGATGTCCGACAAGATCACCGTCGCGGCCGAACCGCGCGCCAGTCGCGGGAAGAACGAAGCCAGGCGGCTTCGCGTTCAAGGCCAGATTCCAGGTATCGTCTACGGCGCCCGCAAGGACGCCATCGCCGTCGCGGTTGACCCGCGCCAGTTGCAGAAGATCCTGCACAGCAAGTCCGGCCACAACACGATTTTCGACGTCACCATTAACGGTGAGGCCGGCCCCGCTATGGTGGTCGACTGGCAGTACGACCCTATCAAGGACACTCTGCTTCACGTTGATCTCAAGCGGATCGATCTACTCCAGCGACTGCAGGTCCAGATCCCTGTGATGACCCAGGGCGAACCCAAGGGTGTCAAAGTACAGGGCGGCTTGCTTGAAGTGGTCACTCGCGAAGTCTCGATCGAGTGCCTCCCTGATGAGATTCCGGAGAACTTCACGATCGACGTCAGCGAGTTGATGCTCGGCCAGAGCATCCGAGCCGGCGACATCGCGCTGTCCGGGTCCATGCAGCTTCTTACCACTCCGGAAAGTGTGCTCGCGCACGTCGTATCCGTCCGCGCGACCGAGGAGCCGACTGCCGCGGCCACGACGGAAACTGCCGCCACACCCGCCGGTTCCGAGCCCGAAGTAATCAAGAAGGGCAAGAAGGAAGAGGAAGCCGAGGCGGCCGCAGAGAAAGAGAAGAAGAAGAAGTAAGGAACGATGGCGTACCGCGGGAACAGGGCGAATGCGGCGATGCCGCAGCCTTCCGCTGTGTTTCCGCGGTGAGCGCATCAGCGATCTCCGATGCCCGAGTGGCTCGTTGTCGGATTGGGAAACCCGGGTCCGGAGTATGCGTTGTCGCCGCACAATCTCGGTTTTTTGGTTGCGGATCGCCTGGCGGAGCGCGGCGGTGTCGTCATGAATCGCAGGGAAGCGCGCTCCATCACAGGATGCGGGCGCGTGGCGGGGAAGACGGCGTTGATCGCCAAACCCCAGACTTTCATGAATCTGAGCGGTGGTTCGGTACGGCCGCTGCTCGAGAAATACGAGCTGGCGCCGGCGAATTTAGTCGTCATCTACGACGACAACGATTTGGCGTGGACGTCGCTCAGAATTCGTGAGCGGGGCTCGGCTGGCGGGCACAATGGAATGAAAGACATCATCCGCTCGCTGGGCACCGATGAGTTCGCAAGAGTGCGTCTGGGAATCAACCCTGGAAAGGGTACCCGGGCGGAACCGGATTTTCTGCTCAAGCCCATGCGGCGTGAGTTAAGAGAGGAATTGGACAACTTTCTGGACTATTCGGCCCAGGCTGTTGAATCCATAATTTCCGAGGGCGCCGAGAAGGCCATGACGAGGTTCAATCGTCGCGCCCTTGGTGAAACGTCAGAGGCCAAATGAGGATTTACGAAGAGCTGTTTATCGTACGGCCGG
>DATMXS010000382.1:0-7155 GCA_035561355.1 Bryobacteraceae bacterium
ATCATGACGTCCAGAGAACGAGTCCTTAATGCGCTCGCGCACCGCGAGCCAGATCGCGTGCCGGTGGATCTCGGCGGAACGTCCGTCACCGGCATCCACGTGAGCTGTGTAGCCGCGCTACGCGATCACTACGGCCTCGAGCAACGCCCGGTCATCTGTCACGAGCCGTACCAGATGCTCGGATGGGTGGACGACGATCTCAAGCAGGCCATGGGGATTGACGTCGAAGGCCTCTTCCCGTTCAGCACCCTGTTCGGATTCAAGAACCGCAACTGGAAGGAGTGGCGCTCCGGATGGGGTCAGGTGATGCTCGTGCCTGAGGACTTCCGGACCATCACCGATGCTGACGGGGCGACTCTCATCTTCCCCGAGGGCGACATGTCCGCGCCCCCGAGCGGCAAGATGCCCCGGGGCTTCTACTTCTTCGACACCATCGTCCGGCAGGAGCCGATCGATGAGGACAAGCTGAATCCCGAGGACAACTGCGAGGAGTTCACGCCGATCGGCGCAGATTACCTGGAACAACTCGCGGAGGCCGCTCCGCGCGCCGCCCAAAGCGGCCGTGCCGTCATTGCCGGGCTCGGCGGCACTGCATTCGGCGACATCGCGCTCGTTCCCGCGCCGTTTCTCAAGCACCCCAAGGGCATCCGGGACATCACCGAGTGGTATATGGCCACCAGTTCGCGCCGCAATTACGTCCATGCCATCTTCCGCCGGCAGTGCGACGTTGCCCTCGCGAACCTCGAGAAGATCCACGCGGTCGTCGGCGGCAATATCGATGTCGTATTCGTCTGCGGCACCGACTTCGGCACCCAGACTTCCTCCTTCTGCTCCGTCAAGACCCTCCGCGAGCTGTACATGCCGTATTACAAGGTGGTGAACGGCTGGATCCACCGCAATACGACGTGGAAGACGTTCAAGCACTCCTGCGGCGCTGTGGAAAAGTTCATCCCGACCTTTATCGAAGCCGGGTTCGACGTCCTCAATCCCGTGCAGTGCTCCGCCACCGGCATGGACGCCCGGCATCTGAAATCCACCTACGGCGATCAGATCGTGTTCTGGGGCGGCGGGATAGACACCCAAAAGACGCTGCCGTTCGGCACGCCGGAAGAAGTTCGCGCGCAAGTGCTGGAGCGGTGCGAAGTCTTCTCTAAAGGCGGCGGATTCGTATTCGACACCGTCCATAACATCCAGGCCGGCACTCCTGTAAAGAACATCGCGGCGATGGTTGAGGCGATCCAGGAGTTCAACGGTCGAAAGGCAAACACAACCCATGTCTAATCTTTCCCAGCTCTACGAAGCCATCCTCTCGGGCGACAACAAGTCAGCCGTCGCCATCACGAAGGAGGCGCTCGATGCGGGCGCCGACCCGCTCGAGATCGTAAACGCACACATGATCCCGGCGATGGACGAGGCGGGCAAGCGATTCGAGTGCGAGGAGTACTTCGTCCCTGAGCTTCTTCTGGCCGCACGGGCCATGAAGGGCTCGCTCGAGCTGATCCGTCCGCTGCTGTCCGCACGCGGCGACAAGCCACTGGGCAAAGTGGTGATCGGCACCGTGAAGGGCGATCTCCACGATATCGGAAAGAACCTCGTCGCCAGCATGCTGGAGGGCGGCGGGTTTGAAGTGACCGACCTCGGCGCGGACGTCTCCGCAGATAAGTTCGTTCAGGTCATCCGTGACCGCCAGCCCGACCTGGTGTGCCTCTCGGCGCTCCTCACCGTGACGATGCCGTCGATGAAAACCACCATCGAGGCACTCAAGGCGGCCGGCGTCCGCGATCAGGTAAAGGTGCTCGTCGGCGGCGCGCCCGTCACCGAGCAGTGGGCCAGGGACATCGGGGCCGATGGCTATGGCGCCAGCGCTGCGACCGCGGTTTCCATCGCGCGCCGTCTGCTTAATAAGGAAGCCGTAGCGTAATTGCTTGCAGTGGCCCCGGACCTTCGTGGCTTCGGGGCCGTAAGCCCCGAAGGAGGCACATGTCTGTCCTGACTGATCTGCTCGCATCGGCTCCCGTCGTTGCCGACGGCGCGCTCGGAACCGAACTGCAAGCCCGCGGCCTGGCATCGGGAGAGTTGCCGGACGAGTGGAACCTCTCGCATCCGGACGTGATCGAGGACGTCATCCGCAGTTACGTGAACGCCGGAAGCGAGGTCGTCCTTACCGCCACGTTTCGCGCGAACCGGGTAACGCTGGCGGGCCACGGGCTCGAAGATAAGGTCACCGAGATCAATCGCACTGGCATCGAGATCGCGCGCCGCGCCGCCGCGGGCCGCGCTCGCGTGTTCGCCTCGGTCGGCCCTACCGGCAAGCTGCTCATGATGGGCGATGTGACCGCCGGTGAGGCCCGCGCTGCCTTCGCCGAACAGTGCCGCGCCATTGCGGATGCGGGTGCGGACGCCATCCTGCTCGAGACTATGACCGACCTGGAAGAGGCGAAGATCGCCGTTGCGGCCGCCAGGGAAACCGGGTTGCCCGTAGGCTGCTCCATGGTCTTCGACACCGGCAAGAAGAAGGACCGCACCATGATGGGCGCCACGCCCGAATCTGTCGCTGCGGAACTCGAAGCCGCCGGTGTGGACTTCATCGGCGCCAATTGCGGCGTCGGCATTCAGGGCTACATCGAGGTCTGCCGCCGGCTGCGCGCCGCCACCGCGAAGCCGCTCTGGATTAAGGCCAACGCCGGCCTGCCCGAGATGGTGGACGGCAAAGCTGTGTACCGCACCACACCCGAAGAGTTCGCTTCCTCTATTCCGGCGCTGATCGAGGCGGGCGCGAATTTCGTCGGCGGCTGCTGCGGAACCAACCCGGACTTCATCCGCGCGACCGCCGCAGTCGTCGCGAAGACCAAAGCCGCGGCAAAATGATCGATATCGTCGAGGCAATCCGGCAGAGGCGGGCCATCCTCTTTGTCGGCGCCGGCGTTTCCAAGAACGTCGGCGTCCCGACCACGCAGGAGATGGTCGCCGAGATCGCCAAGCAGCTAGGCTACGATCCGAACGATTTCAATACTCTCGGCGACGCGCGCACGCTAGCCGAGTTCTACAAGCTCACCAAGGGCAACCTGGGGCCGCTGCGGAGTTGGATGGACGTCAGCTGGCACCGGCAGGAACTCGACGTGCGAAAGAGCGAGGTCCATCGCCTTCTCGTCGAACTCGACTTCCCCATCATCTACACCACCAATTACGACCGTTGGCTCGAACGCGCCTACGACGCTTACAACAAGCCCTACACCAAGATCGCGAACGTCGGCGACCTGCTCGGCGCTCGGGAAGGCATCACCCAGATCGTCAAGTTTCACGGCGATTTCGACGATGATGAATCCCTCGTTCTCACCGAATCCAGCTTCTTCGAACGCCTCGGCTTTGAAAACCCGCTTGATATCAAGCTCCAGTCGGACGTCCTCGGCCGCCCGATTCTGTTCATCGGCTACAGTCTCACCGACATCAACATTCGCTACCTCGTCTATAGACTCCAGCGGTTGTGGGAACAGTCGCGGCTCCGGCACATCCGGCCAAAATCGTACGTCTTCCTGACGGCTCCCAATCCGGTGCAGGAGCGTGTGCTGCGCAAGCGCGAGATCGAACCCATCATCTCGGAACTGGACAATCCAGGTGAGGGACTCGCGCGCTTCCTCTCTACTCTCCTCGAGGGCGTAAAGGCGGGCCGATAACCGCCTGCTTCGGTCCGCTACAATACCCAGGAAGTGCGCCTCAAGCTGATTGCTTGCGAAATTCTCTACCGCGAAGTGTGCGCCTGCATCGCGCGGTCGCCCAACCAGGTGGACGTCGAGTTCCTGACGAAAGGCTTGCACGATATCGGCGCGCAGCCGATGCGCGAGCGCCTGCAAGCCGCTCTCGACGCGAGCGACAGCTCCGACTATGAGGCCATTGCCTTCGGATATGCCCTCTGCGGCACCGGGCTCGCGGGCCTAACCGCACGCACCAAGCCGGTGGTCCTGCCGCGCGGCCACGATTGCATCACCCTATTCCTCGGCAGCAAGGAACGCTACGTCGACTACTTCAACGAGCACCCCGGCGTTTACTTCAAGACGAGCGGGTGGATCGAGCGCGGTCAGGGACTCGAGCCGCTCAGCCGTGAGCGCACCGGCATCGGCAAGAGCTATGAGGAGCTCGTCGCCAAGTACGGCGAGGATAACGCGAAGTTCCTCTACGAGCAGCTCGGAAATTACTCGCACAACTACGGACAGCTTACATTCATTGAAATGGGCATTGAGCCCGACGACCGCTTCGAGCGCGCCACCACCGAAGAGGCCGCACGCCGCGGTTGGAAATACGAGAAGGTTCGCGGCAGTCTTACACTGATCGAGCGGCTCGTGAACGGCGATTGGCGCGGTGATGATTTCCTGATCGTCCCGCCCGGCTGGCGAGTGGTGGCGCATTACGACGATCGAATCCTGGGAGCGGAGAAAGCCTGAACATGACGGGTCGCGAACGCATATTCGCAATGATTGACGGGCGTGAGCCCGACCGCCTGCCGTTGATGCCCATCACCATGATGTTCGCCGCCGATACCGCCGGCGTGAAGTACGGCGAATATGCGCGGGACCACCGCGTCCTTGCCGAGGCGCAAATGCGAACCGCGGAGACCTACGGTTTCGACTACGTCTCGGTCATCTCCGACCCAGCCCGCGAGGCGGCCGACCTCGGCGCTGCCGTCGAGTACTTCCCCGATCAGCCGCCCGCCCTTAACGAGAGCCGCGCGCTGCTCTCCGATAAGGAGCGCCTCTCCGGTCTCCGCGTGCCGGATCCGCTGGCGGGCCCGCGCATGCACGATCGCGTGCAGGGCGTGGCGTTGCTGAAGCAGCGCGCCGGTAATGACCTGCTCGTCGAAGGCTGGGTGGAAGGGCCCTGCGCAATGGGCGCCGATCTCCGCGGCATCAACAACCTGATGACCGATTTCATGGACGACCCGCTTTTTGTCCGCGACCTCTTTGCCTTCAGCGTCGAGATGGAACTGGCGTTCGCCAAGGCGCAGGTGGAAGCCGGTGCGGATCTCATCGGCGTCGGCGACGCCGCGGCTTCTCTCGTCGGCCCGCGCATCTACGAGCAGTTCGTCTGGCCGTACGAGCAGAAGCTCGTCGATGGCCTCCGCGCCCTCGGCACGCGCGTCCGATTGCACATCTGCGGGCGCACCCGGCGCTTGTTCAGCGGCATGTGCCGCCTGGGCGCGGATATCGTCGATCTGGATTACTTCGCTCCCGTGGACGAAGCGCGCAAAGCTATGGGCCCGGATCAGGTGCTGCTCGGCAACATCGAGCCTGTCGGCGTCCTCAGGAACCTTGCGGCCGATCGCGTCGCCGCAGCCATCGCCGAATGCCATCGCGCCGCCGGCCCGAAGTTCATCGTCGGCGCCGGCTGCGAGGTAGTCCGCGACACACCGGCCGCGAACATCCACGCTATGTGCGAGTACGCGCGGAGGCGGCCCTCAGAACTCGATTAGCGGGAACATCCGGCGGCCCCAAGCCGTATTTCCTGGCGGAGGCGACGCGTGCTTACGTTCTTCATTTGGCTGGTTCTGCTGCTGCTCTGTTGGCCGCTCGCGCTGGCCGCACTGGTCCTTTACCCGATCGTCTGGCTATTGCTGCTGCCCTTCCGGGTCGTTGGGATCGCCGTCGGTGGCGCGTTGACACTGGTTTGGGGCATCGTCACCCTGCCGTTCCAGATTCTGAGGGCGATGGCGCGCGCTTGATCCGGCGGCTCGCTCTTTGTTTTGGACCCACCTTCTCCAGCAGCTTTCGCACCTTCCGCACCAGTTCGGAGGGGCGAAACGGCTTCGTAAGCCAACTGCCCGGGCGCGGAGGCCGCTCGCCGGCGTTCGAAATGAACAGCACGGCGGGCTCGAAGTTCAATGTGTCGAGCTGTTCCAGCACTTCTGGATCGTCGAACCCCACGGCGGAAAGATCGGCCACCAGCAGGTCGATTGCCCCGGGATGCTCGGCGGCGAGCTCGACGGCAATACGGCGGTTCGGCGGGCACAGCACGTCGAACCCTTCACGACTCAGGATGCGGTGAATCAGCGCGCGGACGGGCGCGTCATCTTCCGCCACCAGGATCGTCGGCATGGGCCGATATACTGCATTTCTGAAGCCACCCTAATCTCCACTCCGTACAGTTCCGAAACAAAGAACTTACCCGTACGTCTCCGTACACACCGGTACTTAAGTACTAAGAAATAAGTGCCGACGTGTGAGGGACTGAGTGTGAAAAGTGCGCTCACGTGGGATAGGCGCCGACCAGCCGCGTGACCCAGCCGTGCGCCCGGTGGAACCACGCGCCGTTCGGCAGAAACATGTACGGGCAGTAGCCCGCGATTGCGCTCAAGCCGAGTTCGCGGCAGGTCTGAAGCGCGGCGGGATCGATCTTCGATGGTCCTTTGAATCCGTACAGCCAAACGCGCCGTATGCCGGCGTCCGAACAATCCCGGATTGCAGGCGCGGCGTGAGCCGAAGGCAGCATGATCAGCGCGGCATCCACGGGCGGTGCGATGTCCTGAACGCGAGGGAAGCACTGAACTCCGCCAATCTCCGTGGCATTCGGATTGACGGGCACCACGTCATAGCCCGCGCGGCGCAGGTCGGTGAATAGCTTCGCGCTGAAGTCTTTGTCGCTGCGGCTTGCGCCGATCATGGCGATGCGGTGTTGGGCGAGAAACTCGCGGATGGCGGAAAGGCTCTTGTCTGCCATTCCGGCATTATAGCGGCTGGGCATGCGAAGCTGGCTGCATGGACAACCTGGCCGCGCTCGGCACTCTTGCCGGCCTGGGGCTGACGGCTGGCCTCCGTCTCTATGCGACCGTCCTCGCACTCGGGCTCGGCATCCGCTTCGGGCTGATACACCTCAAACCCGGCCTGGAGCACTTGAGCGCTTTCGGGAACGAGTGGGTGCTGGGAATTGCAGGGCTCGCCTACTCCGTCGAGTTTCTTGCCGATAAGATCCCGTGGGTAGACAGCCGCTGGGACTCAATCCACACGTTCATAAGGCCGCTCGGCGCCGCGCTCATCGGCGCGACAGCATTCGGCGATCTCAGCCCGGCGGCCGCGCTCGGAGCGGGCCTGTTCACCGGCAGCATCGCGCTCACCGGCCACTCGGCCAAAGCGGGCACGCGGCTGGTATTGAATCACAGCCCCGAAC
>DATMXS010000383.1:0-2251 GCA_035561355.1 Bryobacteraceae bacterium
GTGACGCGCGACGTCTGATCCGCGCACCTTGCCGCACGTCCCCCGCACGTGCCGAAAAGGCGACGGTCGTCGAGCGACATCGCGATGTGGCGGAATGATGCCGGATCTCGCTCAGGTCAGTCAGACGCTCCTGGATCTCCACTTTTTCGTCCTCTTCTTCGCGTGCACGTTCATGCTTGCTTTCGTGCTCGGGCTGTGGAGGGCGCGGTAAGTCGCGGGATGACACAAGTCATCGGGCGCGCGAGCCGCTGACAGCGCGCCCACGTGTAACCGTGTCATCAGAAAGACTGCTGTCAGTTTGATGTCGGCTACGGGCTAACCGGTAGCTGATCGAAGCTCATCTGCGCGGTCCAGGCGGCGGCGTACAGGCCGCCCAACGCCAGCAACTCCGCGTGCGTGCCGGATTCCGCCACGCGGCCTCCTTCGACCACGCAGATTCGGTCCGCGTGCATCGCCGTGGTCAGGCGGTGCGTGATCAACATTGTCGTTTTCCCCTCCGCGAGGCCGCGAAACCGCTTCAGCCAGTCGGATTCCGCCCACGGGTCCATCGCGCTGGTCGGCTCGTCGAGCAGCATGATGGTGGCGTCACGAAGGAACGCGCGGGCGAGTGCGATGCGCTGCCATTCGCCGGTGCTCAGTTCTGTGCCTTCGTCGAACCAGCGCCCGAGCACGGCGTCATAGCCGTTCGGCAGGCGTCTGACCACGGAATCCGCTCCGGCGAGTTCTGCGGCTTCCGCGATTGCGGCGCGGCCGGCTTCCTGGTTCCCATAGCCGATGTTCTCGCAAGCTGGTGCGCAGTAATGCACGGGCTCCTGGAACAGCACGGTCACGCGCCGGCGAATCTCCTCCGGTGACATTTCCCTCAGGTCAATCCCATCCAGTTCCACGCCTCCCGCAACGGGATCGTAGAAACGGCAGAGCAGCTTGACCAGCGTGGTCTTCCCCGCCCCGTTCGGCCCGACAATCGCGGTGATCCGGCCGGCCGGCACGTCCAGAGTGAAGCCGGAGAGCACGGCCCGAGCGCTGCCCGGATACTGAAATTTCACGTCCCGGAAACGTATGCCGCCAGTGAGCCGCGCGGGCGCAGGGACGAGCGCAGCCGGAGCCTCGATCGAAGACTTCAGGTCCAGGAAACGGAACAGGTGTCCCAGAAATAGCGTGTTCGCGTACAACTCCCTGATGTTCTCGAGCACCGAGCGTGTCAGCTTCAACCCCTGCTGGAATGCCTGGTAAAACATCGCAACGTCGCCGAGCGTCGCATAACCCCGCACCGCCCGCCATACGATCCACGCAACTGCCGCGCCTGTAACGAGGAACGCCGACGCGCCCGCGGCAAACTCGCCGGCAGCCTGCTTCCTGGTGAGCGCCAGCCGCTCGTCGCGCAGCCGCTTCCGAATACCAAGGAAGCGCTCGCGGAACACCGGCCCAAGGCCGAACAGACGCAGTTCCGGCGCTGCTTCGCCGCTCGTGAGCTGCGCGTCGTAATACCACGACCGGCGCTCGCCCGCGGTGGTCCGCATGCGCCAGAGGTGCTGTTTGACAGCGTATGACAAGTAGACATACGCGGCCGGAATCGCACTCAGGATCAGGCCGCCTGCGAGCCACACGCCGAACTGCGCCAACACGGCGGCCATCGCGAGCAGCGTCACCGCGTTCTGCAACAGGGAGCCGCATGATTCGAGAAGGGCGATGGGCCGGTAGGCCGCCTCCGTGCGCGCGCGGTGCAGGTCGTCGTAGTACTCGGCGGAATCATAGAAAGCGAGATCGACGGTCGAGGACTTGCGGTGAATCAGTGAGCTGATGTGGTCCTGGATAAGGTCCGCCTGAGCCGTTCGAACCAGCGTGGCGGCGCTCCGAAGCAGTTCGCCGATAACGAGGATTGCGGCGATCAGCGCGGCCGTGATAATCGCGCGCCGAAGGCCCGCCCGAGTCTGCACCGCGCCCGCGATCGCGTCCACGAAGACGCCCGTAAGCGTGACAGTCGCAAGCGGCAGCAGGCCCTGCAGCAGCAGCAGGGCCAGCCAACCCACGGTCCACCGCGGCGCCGCCTCGTAGGCCAACCGCAGCGCGCGCGGAAGGTGCCGCAGTTCCGCGGCGCCGGCGCTCAACTTATCTCTTGCGACGCGCAGCATCCGTTCAGCCCGCCTCAGCGTCCGCCAGGATCAAGTCACAGACGGTCGGCAGCGCGGCGAAATCGTGGGAGTAACGCACGCGCCTCAGCGGCACCGCGGACACAACACTCATTAGAAAC
>DATMXS010000384.1:0-6092 GCA_035561355.1 Bryobacteraceae bacterium
TCCGAGCGCCGCACGCAGCACCGGCAGCGAAGCCTCAACCAAGGCGGTGTCGTTCGCCGTCGGCGGATTACCCGTTGCACCCCACTCCACCTCCGCTTTCGCGCCGTGCGCCTGGGCGACTCCGGTCGCTATCTCACGCACGAGGGAGCGCGCCCGCTCGCGGACCTGTTCGCTGTGCGTGCGCAGCGTGCCCTCGAGCGTTACCGAGTCGGCGATGATATTGTTTCGGTTCCCTCCGTGGATCGAACCGAAAGTCAGCACAACCGGTTCCAGAGGGTCGATTCTGCGGCTCGCGATGGTCTGCAGCGCCGTGATGCACTCGGCCGCCACAACTACAGGATCGATACCCTGATGCGGCCATGCGGCGTGTACTTTCTTGCCGATGATCCGCACCTTGAGGCTGTCCGATGACGCCAGCATCGCGGCGGGCGCATAGCCGATCTTGCCCGCGGGCAACATTGGGTTCGTATGGAGCGAAAACACCGCGGCCGGACGCACCGCGCCGAGCGCTCCCTCGCGGATCATCCGTTGAGCACCCGAATCCTCGCCCTCCGGCGCACCCTCTTCCGCAGGCTGGAAGATAAGCCGTACCGAGCCCGCGAGTTCCTGCCGCATGCCCATCAGCACCTCGGCCATGCCAAGCGCCACCGTCATGTGTACGTCGTGCCCGCAGGCGTGTTTCACGCCCTTGTTCTGGGACCGGTAGGGCACATCGAGCGTCTCTTCGATGGGCAGCGCGTCCATGTCCGCGCGCACGGCCACCACGGGCCCGGGCTTCGCGCCTTTCAGCACCGCAACGATGCCGTGGTTGCTCACGCCTGTCCGGATCTCGTCGAAGCCCAGCGCTTTCAGTTTCGCCGCGATCACACGGGCCGTGCGCTCCTCGCGGTTCGAAAGCTCGGGATGCATGTGGAAGTCGCGGCGTTGCTCCACGAGCGAAGGCGCCAGCGCATCCGCCGCCGCCGCGACGCGATCCGCAGGTGATTGCGACTGTGCAAGCAGCAGGAGGGCTACCCAGATCGTCATGGGCATAGCGTACCGCGCCTTCGCGCCCACCCGCTTGCCGGTAAGCGCATCAAGCTCCGGCCGACGCCCGAACGCGCCCGCGCCGCACTCGACGACCTTCTCGAGAAGAGCTACCTGAAGGCGCTCGGAATGAAAACCGAATAGCCTATTCGCTCACCGGCTCGAGCAGCGCCACCGGAAATCTGCCGAAGAGGTCCCGCAGGCGCAATGATGCCGTCTGGTCGCCTGTAAACACGTTGCGCCAGCGCGTAGGCGCGCCTTCGGGAAGCGCAAGCGCCTCCTCGCCCCATGCGTCCGGGTTCACCAGACCGGCCCCGGGGCGGTACGCGAACCTCGGCGTGGCGATGAGCGCCCACTCCTCGCCCTTCTGCCGCGCGAACGCGCACGCGTGCAACGGATCGTGGAACCCGATGTAATCGCCGCTAAGAAACAACTCGCCGTGCGCACGTCGAAAATTGAGCGTCTTATAGGTGACGTATAGCTTGATGCGGCCGTCCTGCCAGTTCTCCACCAAGCCCGCAATCAGCGAATTCAAGTCGTGCGCTTCCTGCCGCCGGATCTCGTCCAGCGCCGACCCGCGCATCTGGAAGTCCACTGGCCGGCGGTTGTCGGGATCCACCAGGCTGAAATCCCACACCTCACTTCCCTGATAGAAATCCGGCACTCCTGGCGAGCAGATCTTGAGGAGCACTTGTGCGAGTCCGTTTACGGCTCCCGCCGGGGCAATCTCCTTCTGGAAATCAGAGAACTCCCTCACAAACTCGCTCTCATCGGCGAGCGTCGCGTCGATAAACCGCATGAATGCGTCTTCGTACCCCGCGTTCGGATTGAGCCAGTCCGAGTGCGTCTTCGCTTCGCGCGTGGCTTTCTGCGCAAAGTTCCTGAGCCGGTCGCGGAAGGCAGCCATATCCTCGCCGCAGAAAGGCCAGGCGCCTACGAGCGTCTGGTAGTACATGTACTCGTCATTGCGGTCCGGAGCCGCGAAGCCGTCCACCACGGTCTTGTGACGCTCGTTGTTCTGGGCCCACCGCTCAACGCGCTCCGCCCAGGCGTCGGGCATTTCGGAGATCACGTTGATCCGCGCCCGAACATCTTCGCTGCGCTTCGTATCGTGCGTCGATGTGGCGTTCAGCGAGGCCGGCCATCGCTCCTGACGCGCTCTGTTTCGCTTGTGGAATTCCACGACGTCCACGGGATGATCAGCCAGTTCCGGGTCGCTGCCCACCTCGTTCTGCGAGAGCAGCCGGTAGTAGTTGTAGCAGGTGGTGTCTTCAAAGCCTTTCGCCATGCACGGACCGGTGAACTGCTGCCAACCCAACACGAAACCCAGCCACTCCTCCGGGTGCTCCGCGTAATGCGGGATCTCGAGCAGAAGCACGCGCCGCAGGAACGCGAACACCTCCGGGCTGGTGTTCGGCAGCGCCTGTTGGGCCGCCACCAGAGCCTGCTCGAGGTATTGCCGGTCGGTCGAGGGCACCTCCAGGGTACGGATGTAGGTCCGGTAGACCGGAAACGACGCGATCACTTCAAGCAGAGCGCTTGTAAGATCCGCGAACGGCAAGTCGCGTGCGACGCGGTCAATCGCCGCGAGCCTTCCCAGGTGGTAGCCGACAGCCCGCAGTTCCCCCGGAAACAGCGACTCGACCACCTGCTTTTTCCGCCGGTACCGCATTTCACCCATACTTTCCTGGACCCCGGTGAACCTGCGGTAGAAAGAATCGAGCTTCGCCAGTCCTGCCGGTTCGACGAAGACACCGTTGAGCCAGTTCAGATAGTCGTAGCCCGTGGTGCCACAGACCTTCCAGTCCGCCGGGAGCTGCTCCTCCCCACCGAGGATCTTCTCGACCACGACATAGAAGCCGGTGCATTCCGGCGGCGTGCTGCCTTCCTCGGTATCCAAAACTCGTGCGCGCAATCGCTCCAGGTACTCGGACGGATCCCAGAGTCCGTCGATGTGATCGATGCGCAGCCCCGTCACGTCGCCTGACCGGGTGAGGCTAAGGATCTCGGCATGCCGCGCATCGAACACCTCGGGATCTTCCACGCGGATTCCCACGAGGTCCGTAATGTCGAAGAACCGCCTGTAGTTCAACTCCTCGGCCGCCGTGCGCCAGTACGCAACACGGTAGTGCTGCTCGTCGAGGATGCGGTCCAATGCATCGAAGCTCCTGGGGTCATCCGGTACGCCGCTCGCAGTCAGCAGGCACTCGTCCAGCTCCGCCTTAAACTCGGCGGAGCTGCTGTAAGCGACCCAAAGATCGCGTTTGAGCCGCTCCTTGTTTTCGTGCCGGCTGCGCATATCGTCCCGCGTCTGAGGGTTTGGGGGCAGCGCTTCGATGGCCGCCAGGAGACGCTCCATCTCCGGGGCCGCCTGCGTCGCTCCTTTCACGCGCGCCTTTTCCATGCAAGGCTGGAGAATGAGCGCGTATGACTTCGGATCCAGGGGCAGCCGCTTCTCCCAGTACTTCGCGTAAAATCCGTTTTCATCCAACTTAAGGCTGATCTCTCCTCGCGCGAGGACGTTCCCGTACAGGTCCCCCAGGATCGGCAGCAGGATCCGCGCCCGCCGCCGCGCTTTGGCGCTTTCCCGCCCCCAGTCCACCGCGAAGTGCGCTGCGAACAGCGACGCCCGGCCGTTCTCGAGCAGATCCATCCACCACGGGTTTTCCGAGCTCGCGGCCATATGGTTCGGCACGATATCGAGCAACAGGCCCATGTTGTACGTCCGCAGCTTCGCCGCCAGCTCCTCGAACTCCTCCTCCGTTCCGAGTTCTGAATTGATTTTGCTCGGATCGGCCACGTCGTACGCGTGCGGGCTGCCGCGTCGAGCCTTGAAACGCGGCGAGGAGTACAAATCGGTTATACCGAGGTCATTCAGATAGGGGACCAGGTCGCGGCCATCCACAAAGCGGAAGGCGAGGCTGAACTGTATGCGGTACGTCGCGAGCGGGAGTCGAAGATCTGGCATGGAGGTTCAGTGAACACGGACGGAGAGACGTACGCCGAGGGCGCGGAAGCTCTCGGCCCAGGTTTGTGCGTCAAGGTCACCGGCAGCCGCGCGGTCGCGCGCGCCCGGATAGACTGCCTGCATCAGCCAGTAGAACAGGTTCTGAACGCGCCACAAGGTCACCTCGAACGGGAGCGAACGCGCCATCTGCACCGCTCCGGAGAGCTGGTTCAGAACCTGGAGGTCGCGCGGCTCCTTCACCAGCCGCTCCGCCATCCTCTCGAGCGTTTTCCGCAACGCGAATTCCAGCGTGGCTGCGTCGAACGCGACACCCGCGGTCTGCGTCTCATCCACCAGCGCGAGGATGCGTCCGATGTTCATGTCATCCCGCTCGAAGCACCGGCGTAGTTCCGTATTCAGCGTCACCTCCGCTGCCATGAGCAGCGGCTTCGGCGCCGGAACTCCCGCTTCCGCCAGGAATCGCATCAGTGACACGCGATCCTCGTAGACCTGGCGAAACGCCCTCTCGGCCTCGCCCAGGCTCGATTCGACGATCTGTCGCAGGATTCGCCGTTGCTCGTCGCGGAACAGTAGCTTCAGCGAGTAGGTGCCGGGTCCGAACTCCCGGTCCACCACGCGAACCAGTTCGGTGAAGTCCGCCTTGCGGAACACGCCTGTGATGGCCTGCGCGGTTTGTTCGTAGTGCTCCTGCCCGCGGAAGCCGCGGATCCCGCCCGCTACGTTGTGATCGCCGAGATGGGCCACCCCGAAAGTCACGTCCGCTTCTTTCCGCGTGATCTCCGACGTGATGTGCGCTCGCCCGAGCGCCAGCTTGGCCTTGCCCGCTGTCAGGAGCCGGTAATCCTGACAATCGACCGAGTACGAGTAGATTCGGCCCTCGCGGCTGCCCTCGAAAATCGAGCTTACGGCGTAGTGTACGCCGACCTTTTCGAGATCCACCATCGCCGGCCGGACGAACGTTTCATAGATCACGCGGCCATTGCGATGCTCCGGTACGTTGCTGCGCGCCGCTTCCAGACGGTCCAAAAAGGCCGCTTCCAGGTCCGGCCCGCCCAGTTGCTTCGCTAACTGAAGCACCCTGCCCGCGTACTGGATCACCTGCACGGTCTCGATGCCCGAAAGCTCGCTGAAGAACCACCCGCAGCTCGTATACATCAGCATCGCGTGGCGCTGCAGTTCCAGCAGGCTCAATGCCGCAATCGTCTCGTCCTTCGGAAGCGGATGCTTCGCGTGTTTCTCGAAAAAGCACGTGCGCACCGGCCCAGAGCGGTCGAGGATCACGTCAATGTAATCGTCGCGCGCCGCCCATGGGTCCTTCAAGAGTTCGCTGCCGCACTGTTCGTAGTATGGAGCCAGGGAGTCCCGCAGCCAGTCGAGCGCGTCCCTGAGCGGCATCCGCCAGTCCTGGTTCCACCCTTCTGGACCGCCAGTCGAGCAACCGCAGTTACTGCGCCAGCGCTCCACGCCGTGCGCGCAACTCCAGGCCGTATTGTCCCAGACCTGCACTTCCGATTGCGGCGGCGAAATGCCGAGGAATTCGCCGTAATTCGTGATGCGTGCCTTCCCGCCCTCTTCGATGTACTTCAGCGCGTATGAAAGCGCCATCTCACCGTGGCGGTGATGGTGCCCGTACGTCTCCCCGTCGGTGGCAATGTGCGCCAGTTGCGGTTCCGTGCGATCGTGCGGCAACGATCCGAGCAGCCGGTCGGCAAGATACTCACCGCGGTCGAGCAGCCGTTCGAACGCCACGGCGCGTGAGATCGGCCCGTCATAGAAAAAGATCGCGATCTTACGGTGGGACGGCGTCCGGTACTTGTACGGGACGGAGGGATCCACACGCCCCCCGCTCGCATCGCGCCATGCACCCCGCTTCGTGCGCACGCGTCGCGCCTGGTACGGAGACAGAATGGTGTACTTGATTCCGTTCTCGGCCAGAATATCGAGTGTTTCGGAATCCACCGCGGTCTCCGGCAGCCACATGCCTTGCGGCTGGCGCTTGAACCGGTGCATGAAATCTTTAATGCCCCAACGCACCTGTGTGACCTTGTCGCGCCGGTTCGCCAGCGGCATGATCATGTGGTTATAGCATTGGGCGATG
>DATMXS010000385.1:0-3348 GCA_035561355.1 Bryobacteraceae bacterium
ATTATAGAAATATGGAAATGAGCACTGCCGATGCTACTGCCCGGTACGCCGATATGCTCGCCGCCCTAGGCAGCGAGCCCCGGCTGCGGATCGTTCGTCTCCTGCTGGCCGCCCATCCGGACGGCATGGTCGCGGGTGACATTCAGGCGGAAACCGGCATCGCGGCATCCACGTTGTCGCACCACCTGGACAAGCTGCGCAATGAGGACCTGGTGGTCATGAAGCGCGAGCGCACGTTCCTGCGCTACACGGCCAACACCGCCGCGCTTCGGGAAGTGCTCGATTTCCTCTACGCCGAGTGCTGTTCGCGGCCGCAAACCATAGCGCCCGACCAGATCGTCAACACAGGAAGGAAGACCTCAAAATGAGTACCGATATCAAGAACGTCGTGAAAGAGAAATACGGCGAGGCTGCGCTCCGCGTCGCGAGCGGCGGCGGCACCGCGTGCTGCGGGTCGGCGCCCTCCGCGACCCGCTGCTGCGATCCGATCACCAACAACCTGTACGCCACCGGCGAAGTCGCCGAACTGCCCGATACAGCCGTCCTTGCCTCTCTCGGCTGCGGCAACCCGACCGCGCTCGCCGAGTTGAAGGCCGGAGAGACCGTGCTCGACCTGGGCTCCGGCGGCGGCATCGACGTCCTGCTCTCGGCCCGCCGCGTCGGTCCTTCGGGCAAGGCTTACGGACTCGACATGACGGATGAGATGCTGGCGCTCGCCGAAGAGAACAAGCGCAAGTCGGGGCTTACGAATGTCGAGTTTCTGAAGGGCGAAATCGAGCACATCCCGCTGCCGGACAACTCGGTGGACGTGATCATCTCGAACTGCGTCATCAACCTATCGGCGAATAAGGACCGTGTGCTCGCGGAGGCGTTTCGCGTACTCAAGCCGGGCGGGCGTTTTGCCGTGTCCGACGTCGTCACGCGCGGAACGATCCCTGCCGAAGTGCGCGAGAGCGTTCTCTTGTGGGTGGGCTGCATTGCGGGCGCGCTCGAGGAAGACGAGTTTCGCGACAAAATGGCGGCCGCCGGCTTCGAATCGATCGAGATCGAGCCAACGCGGATCTACCGTGTCGAGGATGCGCGGGAGTTTCTGAGCGGCAGAAACGTTGATGTGGATGCGATCGCGCCGCTGGTGGACGGTAAGTTCCTCTCGGCCTTCGTCCGCGGCGCTAAACCGCGTGGATAGAACGAAGAAAAAGGGCAGAAGCGCAGGAGGCGGCCGGGCGCGCCGATAGGTTGGTCGCTCCTGCTACCTTCTGCCTTCCGCATTCTGCATTCTTGCTGGTCTTACGCGATCGCTTCGCGGTGCTCGCCGAAGGCCCGGCGGAGGGCGTCGCAAATCTCACCCACCGTGCCGTACGCCTCGGCTGCTTCGAAGATCAGCGGCATCAGGTTGTCCGTCGATCTTGCACCGGCTTCCAGTTTCACCAGGGCTGCCTTTAGGCGCGTGTGGTCTCGTGAGGCGCGAAGATTGCGAAGCCGCTCCACCTGGTCGTGCTCGATCGTGGCATCGAGTTTGAAAGTGGGGATAGGCTGCTCGTCATCCAGCTTGAACTTGTTGACGCCGACGACGATCTTCTCGCAGCTTTCCACCGCGCGCTGATGCGCATACGCCGATGCCTGGATCTCCGATTGAATGTACCCAGCCTCGATAGCCTTCAGCGCGCCGCCCATCTGGTCGATGCGCTCGATGTAATCGCGCGCCTTCTGTTCGATAGAGTCGGTCAGTTCCTCGATGTAGAGACTGCCACCCACCGGGTCCGCCGCGTTCGCGATACCCGTCTCGTAGCCGATGACCTGCTGGGTCCGCAGTGCAAGCCGCACTGAGTCTTCGGTGGGGAGCGCGAGCGCCTCGTCGCGCGAGTTGGTGTGCAGCGACTGGCATCCGCCCAGGACTGCGGCGAGCGCCTGAAGTGACACGCGAACCAGGTTCACGTCCGGCTGTTGCGCAGTCAGCGTCGAACCCGCCGTCTGAGCATGGAACCGGAGCATCATCGAGCGCGGGTTCTTCGCACCGAAGCGGTCCCTCATGATCCGTGCGTAGAGCCGCCGCGCCGCCCTGAACTTCGCGATCTCCTCGAGGAAGTTATTATCCGAGCTGAAAAAGAACGAAAGCCGCGGCGCGAAGCCGTCCACATCCAGCCCCGCCGCAATGGCCGCTTCAATGTACGCAATCGCGTCGGCCAGCGTGAACGCCACTTCCTGAGCCGCCGTGGAGCCGGCTTCCCGGATGTGGTACCCGCTGATCGAAATGGTATTCCACTCCGGCATCTCGCGCCCCGCCCACGCGAACAGGTCCGTGATGATGCGCATCGCGTGCCGCGGCGGGTAGATGTACGTGCCGCGGGCGATGTACTCCTTCAGCACATCATTCTGGATCGTCCCGGAGAGTTTCCGGATGTCCGCGCCCTGTTTCCTGGCAACCAGAGCGTAGTAAGCGACCAAAACGGCGGCGCTCGAGTTGATGGTCATCGAGGTGCTGACCTTCTCGAGTTCGATACCGTCGAAAAGCCGCTCCATATCGGCGAGCGAACAGATCGCCACGCCGACTCGCCCGACCTCGCCCTCCGCGAGCGGGTTGTCCGAATCCAGGCCGATCTGCGTCGGCAGGTCGAACGCCACTGAGAGTCCGGTGATGCCTTGCGAGAGCAGGTAGTGGTAACGGTTGTTGCTCGCTTCGGCGCTGCCGAACCCGGCGTACTGCCGCATGGTCCACAGCCGCTTGCGATACATGTCGCGGTACACACCGCGCGTGAAGGGGAACTGCCCGGGCAGTCCGAGGGGATCTTCAGCCATTTTTATCCGTGCCGCTGCTCCCCGAGTCTAAGTGCGGCGGTCCGCCGCGGCTGCCCCGTCTTGCCGGCCGGCCTTGCGAGCCCGCCAGAACGACTGAACGGTGAACATCGCCATGACAGCCACGAAAATCGCGCTCAGCCCCACTTGCATGAGGCTCTGCCCGTCCCCGTCGAACTCCCGAACGCCGCTGACGAGCGGCGAGATGCCGACGACCGTGAAGACGAGAAACACGAAGCCGATCACCTGGTTCCAAAGCACCCGCAACGGTTTCATGACCGCCGGGACAACGTGGTCGAGGAACTGGCGACTGCGGGACACCATAGGAAGCAACCCTCAATGGTACCGCGCGTGCCGGCCGGCTCGCATCCTACCGGCCATCGAGGATGCGGTCGAGAATCGCCGCGAGGTTGCCGGTCTGGCTGGCGCCGTTGAATGTGGAGCGAAACCAGTCGGACATCGGGGTAGCACCGGAGGGTAACTGCAAGAGCTGTTTCAGCTTGCGGTCGTTCTCGCCAGCCGGATCGCCCCAGTGCATCACGACGTTGGGGATGC
>DATMXS010000386.1:0-13080 GCA_035561355.1 Bryobacteraceae bacterium
CCCCCTGGCCCCCTCGTCCGCGAACCGGCTCCTCGGCCGGGCGACCGGCGCGGCCGAGCCCGTTTATGCTGCCGGTCCGCAGAAGAAGTCGAACGACTTCGCGATGTACTCCTTCATTTCATTGCGCTTGACCACGGCATCCAGCATCCCGTTCTTCAGCAGGAACTCGGCTCGCTGAAAGCCTGCCGGCAGCTTCTGCCGGATGGTCTGCTCAATCACGCGCGGTCCGGCGAAGCCGATGAGCGCGCCGGGCTCCGCGATGTTCAGATCGCCGAGCATTGCGAAACTCGCGGTCACACCCCCGGTGGTTGGGTCCGTCAAGACACTGATATACGGGATGTGGCGCTCGTCCAGGTACATTAGCGCGGCCGAGATCTTCGCCATTTGCATCAGGCTCACCGCGCCTTCCTGCATACGCGCGCCGCCCGAGGCGGACACGATCACCAGTGGCTGGTTGTTCGCGATGCATCGCTCGACCGCGCGGGTGATCTTCTCGCCGACCACGGCACCCATGCTCCCGCCGATAAACTTCAACTCCAGCGCGCAGATGTTCACCGGACGCCCGGCCAGCTTGCCCGAACCGCAAATAACAGCGTCCGAAAGCGACGTGCTCTTCTGCATCGAGGCCAACCTCTGGGTGTACGGCTTCGAATCGACGAAAGCGAGCGGATCGCTGGACGCCAGGCTTGCGTCATGGATCTCGAACTCGCCGTTATCGAAGAGCAGCTTGAGGCGGGTCTGCGCGTCCACTCGGAAGTGATAACTGCACCGCGGACAGACGTTCTGGTTCTCGTCAAGCGCCTTTTTCCAGACGATCTGGCGGCAGCCGTCACATTTCAGCCACAGCCCCTCCGTCTTCACTTTTTTGGCGGCCCCGCCGGCGTCAGCCTTGTCCTTCGATTTGTCCCGCGTAAACCATGCCATTCAGTAATCGATCCCTCTTTGAGCCAGGATCCCCTTCTGGAAGGGGTGCTTGATCTCCTTGATTTCGCTCACCATGTCCGCGGCTTCAATCAGGTCAGGGTGGGCGTTGCGGCCGGTGCAGATCACGTGCACGTGCTCCGGGCGAGCTGCGAGGTCGGCGATCATGCGCGCGGCGGGCAACATGCCGTAGTTCACCGCGTAGTTGATCTCGTCGAAGATCACCAGCTCGTAATTGCCGGATTGCATTGCCTCGACTCCCGCCTTCCACGCCTCTTCGACCAGCCGCACGTCCTCGGGGTCCGGCTTCTCGGTCCCGACTTTCACGAACCCGCGCCCCATCGGTCGGATCTCGAAGCTCCCGTTCAGCATCTTCGAGCTGTCGAGTTCGCCATAGTGCCACGACCCCTTGATGAACTGGATCATAAGCACCCGCAGACCCTGCCCGACCGCGCGAAGGGCAACCCCCATCGCGGCCGACGTTTTGCCCTTGCCGTTGCCGGTAAAGACGATTAAGAGCCCGCGGTCCATGAAAGACAGGATACAGGACACGGGAAGAACTCTGCCCGAAGCGGCCAATCGGCGAGCGCCCCGGGCCTGCCGGCTTACTCGCACCGCAGCGCAACCACCGGATCAATCTTGCTGATCATCCGGGCGGGCCAAAGGCTCGCGCCTAGCGCAGCCACTGTCACCAGACCCAGGACGCCGCCGTAGGTTGCCGGGTCCAGCGGGGTTACGCCGTGCAAACCGCTCTCAAGCAGCCAGGAGGCCAGGACCGAGCCGAGCAGCCCCACGGCAAGGCCGACTGCAACCGCCCGCGAACTCGAGCTCAGCACGTCGCGAATCACCCGGCCCTGTCCCGCGCCGAGAGCCATGCGCATTCCGATCTCGCGGGTGCGCTGCCGTACGGCGTAGGCGAATACGCCGAACATGCCGATCGACGCCAGTGTCAACGCCAGTGCTCCCATGGATCCCGCCAGCATTGATGCCATGCGCGAGGGACGCAGGTCCATCTCGAGATTCTCGACCAGCGGTCTGATTTCAACCGTGGCTCTCGGTTCAATGCGCCCGACGCAAGCCTTCAGTCGCTCCCGAGCGCCAGGGGTGTCCGTCCGGATCAGCATGTGTGCTTGCGCGTTGCCCGAGAGCGGCAGGTAAAGCGTCGCGTCCAGCCGCTCGAGACTGCTCACGTGCGCGTCTCGAGCCACGCCGATAATCTCGTAGGATTCGCGCCCACACTGAATGCGTCGACCGACCGCCTGACGGCCGGGGAAATGCCGCTTCGCCATCGATTCATTGATCATCGCGACCTTCCGCCCCGCATCTCGCCTATCGAATCCCCGGCCGGCGACCACAGGAATCTTCAAGACATCGAAGTATGGCGCCGTGACTTCCTGAACCAGTGCGATCCCCTGATGCGTAGTACCCGGGAGGGTGAAGGCCATGAATCTCTTGCCGGTGCCCAGCGGCTGCAACGTCGATACCGCCAGGAGGCCGGGCCGTGCCCCTCCGTCGAACTCCTCGGCGATCTGCTCGTACAGGGCGCGTGTCCGGTTCGCATCGTACATGTTCGCGGGAAGGCTTACTTCCGCAGTCGCGATGTTGGCGATTGCGAAGCCGCGATCCTGAGTGCGCGCGTTCTGTGCTCCGCGTAACAGGAGGCCCGCGGAGACGAGCAGGATCACGCTCACGGCGACCTGCGCGGCGAGCAGGATGGAGCGAAGTGAAATGCGCGAGGCCCCGGCCGTGCGATACTCCTTCATTGTCTCGAACAGGCTTATACGGGTGCCGTGCAGCGCCGGCGCGAGGCCAAATCCAATGCATGCGATGAGCGAGAGGCCTATGGTGAACGTGAGCACCTTCAGGTCAGGCGTCAGCGCCACCCCGAGATCGTGGATTCCGAAGGCCGCAAGCAGGCGCGACGGCGCCCAGGCAGCCAGCGAAATCCCGGTGCCTCCCGCAATCAACGCAAGCACCAGACTCTCGGTCAGCAGTTGCCGCACCACTCGCGGCCTTGCCGCGCCGAGCGACAACCGGACTGCAATCTCGCTCCGGCGCGCGGCCGCGCGCGCAAGTAACAAGTTCCCCACATTCGCGCACGCGAGCATAAGGATCAAGAGCATCGCAATGAAAATCAGGCTGAACACCGGAACGAATTCCTTACGGGCGGCAGGGTTCTGCACCGATTCCGTCGGCCTGACCAGCACGCCGCCCGCCTGAAGCCGCGACTGCTTTCTGAAGCGGAGGTCCAGAACATTCAGTTCGGCCTGCGCCTGTTCGCGCGTGACCCCGTCTGCCAAGCGTCCGCCGGCATCCGCGCTTCCGAGGTGGGCGCCGCCGCCGTGCCAGTTCACGATCGCGAACGCCGAAATGGGCGCCCACACGCTGATCCTCTCCGTGATTGCCGTTCCCGCGAATCGGCGGTCGGCGACGCCGACAATCGTGAAAGTCGCGTCGTCGATCCGGATGGTCCGCCCCAGTGCATTGCGGTCGCCTCCGAACCGCGTCTGCCATGTGGCGTAACTGATCACCGCGACTGCTTCCGGCGCCTCCGGGCGATCCTCCTGCGGAAGGAAGCCGCGGCCAAGTTCCATGGGAACACCAAGGGCGCTGAAGTAGTTCCCGCTCACGAATCCGCACGTGGACGGTCGCGACGGCGGATCGCCGCCCAGGCTGATCTGTGATCGCTGCATGGCCGCCAAGCCGGTCAGGGATCGCACGTTTGCCGCCAGGTACCTGTACTCGTCGAGCTTCAAGGCGCCAGCTTCGCCTCCCTGCTCGTAGCTGAAGACCGCGACGACGCGGTCGGGGTCGGGAACGGGCCACGGCCGTAGAGCCACAGCGTTGAACACGGTAAACAGGCTGGTGTTCAGGCCGATTGCCAAGGCGAGAGTGGAGATGGTGACGATCGCGAAGCCCGGATGGGCTTTCATGTGGCGGAGCGCGTACGAGGCGTCGTGGCGGACGGAGTCGAATGCCGGAAAGGGCATACCCTGGATACGGGCATCACGTGGGACTTGTTCCGCGACAGCGGCTCGGACCGGGGCGGAGAAGCGCCGTCCGCCTCTCCGCCGCAAGCTGGTCTTACTTCTTGAACCCGAGTTCTTCCAAAACGCGGCCCGCCTTGTACACCTTATCGAGCGATTCGATGATGCCCTGCGCCGATACGTGTACTGCGCGGCCCATCACCTCGTCGTAGACGAAACGGTTCGGCATGGCTTCGATGTTGCTGTCGAAGATGATGCCGATGACTTCGCCCTTCGTGTTTACCGTCGGGCTTCCGGAGTTGCCGCCGATGATGTCGCTGGTCGAAACGAAGTTGAGCGACGTCGAGGGGTTCAACTGCTCCTTGGCCTTCAAGTAGGCATCGGGCAGCTTGTATGGGTCTTGGCCTGTGGCGTGCCTATACATGCCGGAGAAGTCGGTGGTCCAGGAGACCGGCTGGCCTTCGGCATTCTTGTAGCTCTTCACGGGGCCAAAGGAGAGGCGCAGGGTGCCGGTGGCGTCGGGGTATTCGGTCGCGCCGAAAACCATGAAGCGCGCGCGGGCGATCTTCGCCGCATTCGGCGTGACGGTCGCCTCGATCGTGTTCTCGTTCTTCTTGCGCATCTCGCGGCCGGGCCCATCCAGAATGCGCGCGAGTTCCAGCATCGTGTCCTTCGATGCATTCACGGCCTCAACACTCGAAGCCAGGCGCCGGCGCTCCTCGATGTCCTTCAGCTTCGTGCCGCCCACGTAATAGTCGGCGGCCTTCTCAGGCGTGCGGCCGTTCAGCATGGCCTTAAGCACGGGATTATCCGCGCCAAGCTCCTTTTCGACGAAGCGAAAATAGTTCGTGAGAATCACGGTTTCGAGCGAGTCCGTAACCGGCGATTTCGCGTAAAGCCCCAATTCCACGCCGGGCAGCGCGGCGTCAGTAAATTCCCGCAGACGCTCGCCGTTCGGCTTCGCTTTTTCTACCGGCATCCGCACCACAGTGCGCGCGATGCCGAACAGCGTGGAGAACATCGGGCCGCGCTCGAAGGCGTAGGACTCGCCCGCCATCGGCGCCCAGGCCCCGTATGCTTTCGCTATCTGTTCGAATGCGCCACCGGTTTCCGTAACGGCCTTTGCGTTCTTGAGGATCGCATCGCGCAAGGCCTTCTCGCGCCGCGCTTTCTCGGCGAACAAATTCGGATCCTTTAAGCCTTTGAACTCGAATGACTGCGCCTTGAAGCTGTTCTCCGCTCCAAACAGCACGCCGCGCGCCACACGCTTGTTCTCGTCACTGACGGCCCCGTACGCTTTCAGGCTCTTGATGATGGCCCCGAGGTACCGCAGCGACAGTGGGTACTGCGTGTCCCGCATGTACTCCATCGTGGCGTACGTGATGAAGCGGTTCGTCGATCCCGGGTGGCCGGAAACGAACGCCAGTTCACCGTCCTTCACTCCCTCACGGCTCCACTTAAGGTAATGCGGCGAGTTCACCGGCTTTCCGTTCTCATAAGCCCGCATGAACGTAATGTCCAGGTCGTACCGCGGATACGTGAAATTATCCGGGTCGCCTCCGAAAAATGCGATCCCTTCCTCGGGCGCCATCACCAACCGGACGTCCGTGTACTTCTTGTACTCATAAAGGTGATAGAGCGCGCCGGAGTAGAGCGTCACGACGTCGCAACGGTTGCCGGAGGGCGAGGAGCAGTCCTTCTCGATTTTCGCGATCGCCGCAAGGCGCTGCTGGTTCGCTTCCGCCGAGCCGGGCTGCGCATGAATAGAGCCCGTCACCTGCCGCGTCACCTCCTCAACCCTCAGCAGCACGTTAGCCGACGACCCGGGGCACGGAATTTCGTCTTCCTGCCGCGCGGCGTAGAAGCCGTCCCGCATGTAGTTGTTCTCTTTGGAGCTCACCCGCTGGATGCAACCCGATGCGACGTGGTGATTGGTAAAGATGAGTCCGTTGGGGGAGACGAAGGACGCCGAAGCGCCCAGTCGCACGGAAGAAAGCCGCAGGTGATTCAGAAACTCGTCCGTCACCTGAAAGCCGTATTTCCTGACGACCTGCTCTTTCGGAAACTGGTTAAAAAGCCACAGCCCTTCGTCGGCGACGAGCGATGTTGCGCAGAGGGCAGCGAGGGGAAGGATACGTTTGAACGTCATGAGGCCTCCGGGGGGAATCGGTGATACATCTGATCATCTCGGTGACACACCTGGGAGGCGGAAGTCCATCACCAGGAAAGCTTCATTCAAGACGGCCGTCTCCGAATTTGACAGGATAGCAGGGTTGCTCCCTATCCCAATGTGGGTTCGGAGCCGGGTTCAACGTAGCCTCTCACCGTCTGTCTGATCAGATCCGATGCTCTTGAAGGCCAGGGAGAGAAGATTCGGCCTACGGGCTGCATCTCGCTCGCGGATGTTCTGCAGCGCCAAAGACTTGGCGCCTGGCTTCCCAGGGTAGTCCGAATCTCAAAGCGGAGGTAAACGTCCTTTAATATTCTATTTTTGGTATTGCGCTGATCCGGCCCTGTGTTATACTTCCAAAAGCTGTACTGGATTAAGTGTCATTCACCCCTAGCACTTAGGGGGATTGGCTTACGACGCGAGATCCGGAGAGAGGGAATGAATCTGAACAGGATTACGACCTGGGTCTGTTGGGGCCTTTTCGGTTTGGCGGCAGTGCCCATTGCGCAATCTGTTGAGTCCAAAGACAAAGATGATCCCAGACTGGCTCGGCTGACGTACTTCCTGCAAGCAAATAAATCCCCCGTGAGCCATTTGGCAGTAGACTTCCTTGCTGCGGCGGACCGCCACGGCCTGGACTGGCGTTTACTGCCGGCCATCGCGATGGTTGAGTCCGGAGCCGGCATCGCACACGCACGCAACAACATCTTCGGGTGGAACTCCGCGAAGACAGGGTTCGCTTCGATCAAACAGGGGATCTACGAAGTCGCGCGGAAACTGTCACAATCCCGGCTGTATCGCGAAAAGGACTTGGAAGGCGTACTCGAGACCTACAACCGCAATTCAGGCTATTCGGGGCGAGTGAAGCGTTTCATGCTGAAGGTGAGTGCCACCGAGCCCCTGCGGGCCCGGTGGACGAACCCTTCAGTTGCCGATTAATCAAGCAGCCGCACTCCGTAGTAAAGGCCGCCGAAAACGATGATCCCGGCCACCAAAGCCATGATCCATTGCAACACCCGTTGTGTTCGGGTCGATTCCGCTTCGGTGTCATGCTTGATGTGATCTTCAAGACTCTCAAACATGGCTATACCTCCCCCCGCATTTTAAGCCGGAACCCGCATTTGCGCACAATAATATTCCTGAGTAGCTTCGGGGGAAAGCCCTAAGCAGGGAAGCCAAGCACCATCTTGGAGTTGCGCAGCAAGGCCAGTCTCGTCAGCCTACCCCAGCCCCATCCGTTCCAGCTTCCGGTACAGCGTTTTACGCTCGATTCCGAGCACTTTTGCGGCCCGGCTTTTGTTATTTCCGGTGGCGGCGAGTACACGCTTGATTTGCTCGGTTTCGGTGTCCGCCAGGCTCTCGCTCGCTTGCTCGCGCGGTTCCATGGCGTCAATCGCATCGCGGATAGCCTCCTCATCGATGCGCGCGTTCGGCGCGAGGATGGTCAGCCGCTCCACGATGTGCTGTAGTTGGCGCACGTTTCCGGGCCAGGTGTACTCGGCCATTGCACGCAGGCCCGAGTTGGTGAGACGCGTTGTCTGGCTGTAGCGGTCGTTGTAGCGCTTCAGGAAATAATGAGCGAGCAGGGGGATGTCGCCGTGCCGCTCGCGCAGGGGCGGCAGCACGATCCGAACCACGTTCAGCCGGAACCACAGGTCCTCGCGAAACTTGCCCTGGTCCACCAGCTTTTGGAGCTCGCGGTTCGTTGCCGCCAGCACCCTCACGTCCACAACCTTCGAACGGGGGGCGCCCAGTGGACGGATTTCCCGGTCCTGTAGAAACCGCAGCAGCTTGAGCTGGAAATTCAGTTCAACGTCACCGATCTCGTCGAGGAAAACCGTGCCGTGGTTCGCCGCCTCAAACACACCCAGGCGGTCCTTGTCCGCGCCCGTATACGCGCCCCGCATCGCGCCAAACAGTTCGCTTTCCAGCAGGCTCGGGGCGATCGATCCGCAATCCACGGGCGCGAATGGCTGCTGCGCGCGCAGGCTGTTCCGGTGGACCATCCGGGCGATCATCTCCTTGCCCGTTCCGGTCTCACCCTCAATGAGCACGGTGGCGTCAGTCGGCGCGACCCGCGACACCACCTTATAGATGTCGATCATCGGCCCGGAACTGCCGATGATGTCGGAGTTTGGCAGATCGTCGATATCGGAATCGTCGCCGCCCACCTCGTCCCGCGCGGCCTCCGCCTTCTTGATAGCGCCGATGAAGCGGTCCCAGTCGAACGGTTTGGCAATGTAGTCAAATGCGCCGCCCCGGGTGGCGGCCATTACCGTCTCCATCGTTCCGCGGGCGGTCATCAGAATGACCTGGCAGGCCGGGTCTTTGCAGCGCGCCGCCTGAAGCACGTCCAGCCCCGTCCTGTCGTCGAGGTAAATATCTGTGATCACAATAGGATAGGGAGCGATCCCGAGCCGGTCCAGCGCCTCGCGGGTGGATCCGACCGCCTCCACCTCGTAGCCTTCTGCTTCGAGGCCCATCACGATCGTCATCCGGACAGCGGCGTCATCCTCAACTACAAGCAGTTTGCGCACTTACCCTCTACTCTGTGCTCCGGCGGGCGGTTGGCCGTCTGCTGTACCCAAGGCGGCTCCCGCGTGCGCCGGCACGACCAGCGTGAAACAGGATCCCTTGCCCGGCGCGCTCGTTACCTCGATGCGCCCGCCGTGATGCGAAACGATCTGTTCGACGATAGAAAGACCGATCCCGGTTCCCGATATTCCGCTCGCCACCGCGGTGCGGGCCCGGTAGAATTTCTGGAAAATCTTGCGGATTTCGTCCTGCTCCATACCGATACCCTGATCGCGGATGGCAAGCCGGAGGGAGTTATTCTCCAGGACGCCTATCACTTTTACTTCGCTCGATTCGGGCGAATACTTTACGGCATTATTGAGCAAGTTGTAAACAGCATACTCCATCAGCTCACGGTCGCCCTCGATCACCGCCTCAGGCATCTGGCCGCACGCCATCTGGATCCGTTTCCGCTCAGCCAGCGGGCGGGCACGCTCCAGGCAGGCGTCCATCAGCACCTGTGCACTGAAAGGCTCCCGGCGCAGTTCCATTTGGCCGGCGGACAGCCGCTCCACATTGAGGAACGTTTCCACCATCCTCGCCAGCCGCTTGGATTCCGCGTTGATCATGGTGGCCATCTGCTTCCGCTTGTCGTCAGTCAGGGTGAAGCGGGTCATCAGCTCGCTCGAGCCCTGGATGGCGGTGAGCGGCGTCTTCATCTCATGCGTCACGAAATGGAGCGTTTGCTGGTAGCGCGCGCGGTCAGCTTCGGCTGCCCGAAGCGCCCGGCGCACGCTCAAGAACTGCCACGAGCCTGCCCCCACCGTCGATAGCCACGCCGCCGAGAGCGGGGCCACATAAGGGAACACGATCCCTGCGCCGAAAAGGCCGTACGGCGCATAATGTGCGGCAGCGAGGACCAGCGCTGCCACAGCGTACGCCTGCCAACCGCCGAGCAGCACGAATCCGAACACCCCCGCCGCGGCCAGCAGGACGCAGCCGAGCGCAATGGCGCCTTCGCTCGCGTCCACAAGGAAGCGGCCTCCGGCAAGGGTCTCAAAGACGTTGGCGTGAATCTCGACTCCGGGCATGTAGCTGCCATCCGACCACGGGGTCAACATGCGATCCCGGTAAGCCGACTGAGCAGTCCACCCTACGAACACGGCTTTCCCTGCGAACTCCCGCGTGCGCTCCGGCCGCGCCTTCAACTCCGCAAGGGAGATTCGCGGAATCTGGGATCCGCCCTCGGCGTCCGGCCTCAGGTAGCGGATTCGCACTGTGCGGGACTTCTCACGCCGGGCAGGAACGGTGAGATTCCCGACCTGCACATCCTCAGGCGATTCGGTCACCTCAGGAGCGCCGCGGCTCAGCCGGAAGGCCTCGAATGCAAGGGCCCAGTGTCGCCGCTGCCCGGCAATCTGCTCCAGCGGCACCATGCGGCTGACACCGTCGAGCGGTCCGGGAGGCCCGTGTACGTGCCCCACCGCCGCTGCGTGCCGTAGGAACGGCTCGATCGGCTCCTCCCAATCGCGGCCGTCGCCGATGATATCCGCTGAGAGCACCAGCCGCGGAATCTTCGCGAACGCTGCTGCGAGCACGTCGTTCTCGGCTGGATCGCCCAGATCGGCGAGGATCAGGTCGATGGCGACCACGCTGGGACTGGCGGCCGCAACCTGCTCGAGCGCCTCGCCCAACCCGCGCCGCAGATGGCGCATGCCGCCCATCTGGCTGAGGCTTGCCTCGTCGATGGCGAGGATGGCCGTTTCAGGTTGACGGTCCGATGCGCCGCGAAGCCGGAAGACCCAGTCGTACGCGAAGTTGTCGACGCCTGTTCCAAGCCAGCCGGCAATGAGCGCGGCGGCCAGGCTGGCCCCGAAAATGGCGGCGTAACCGAGCGCTGACTGGGTTCGCGGTTTCAATTACTTCCTCATCGCACGTTCGATGTCGCCGGGTCCTTCGGCAGCGCGGCGCTCAGCACGCGCGCGCCCGTGGCGGTAACAAGCACCAGATCTTCGATGCGAATGCCGGTGCTCTCCTCGGGCAGGTAAACGCCCGGCTCGATCGTAATCACCATGCCGGGCTCAAACTTGTCCTGCGACGTGTGCGCCGGCGCGTCGTGCGCTTCCAGGCCGACGCCATGGCTGATCCCGTGCGTCAGATATTTCCCGAGCTTGCCGTGCGCTTCGAGGTAATCTTTCGCGATCTTGTTGATCTCCTGCATCGTCGCGCCCGGCCGCACCGCCGCGATCGCCGCCTTCCCCGCTCCGAGCACGGCTTCATACAACTCGCGCTGGCGCGGCGTGAACTTCCGACTTGAGGGCACCGTACGTGTGATGTCCGACGCATACTCGCCGCAGGACGCGGCCACATCCATGACGATGAGCTCGCCGTTTCCGATCTGCCGTGAGTTCTCGGCATAGTGCAGAACAGGGCCGTTCGGGCCGGAGGCGATGATCGGGGTGTACGCGGTGCGGCAGTTACGGTCGAGCATGGCAAACACCATCGTCGCGGCCGCCTGGTATTCGAAAACGCCGGGCTTGATGCGCCGCCACGCCGCCCTGTGGGCGTCCATGCTGACTTGCGTGGCCTTTTCGATCCAGGCGATCTCGGCCGGTGATTTCTTCGCACGCAACGCCGCAATCGGAGCCCGCGCGTCGCGAATCTCGCGCTTGGGGGTGAGCCGCTCGAGCCGCGCTGGCAGGTCCCGCCGGTCTCTTACAGTGAGGACAGCTTCGGCGCTCTCGGCGGCCTTTGCGAACTGAGCCTCGAACTGCGCGACGGACAGCACCTGGTCGAACCCGGTCGCCTCACTTGCCTGCGTGTCCCCGGGCGCGATTTTAGCGCCGGTGTAGCGCTCCACTGCTGCGTTCCGTGGCGGCAAAAAGAGGGTCTCGGATTCCGAGGTCAGCAGCAGGATCGCGCCGGGCTCATTCCACCCAGTCAGATAGAGGAAGTTCGGCTCCTGATAGAAGCCGGTGCGGAGTTCGTCTACATCCCGCGCCGTATACCCATAGAGCGCCAGCACCGATTTTCCCAGGGTCCGGCGCATCGCCTGCCGCCTCGCGGCAAACTCTGCGTTCGTGAAGCCCGGCATGGCCGCCGGAGCCGCAGAGACCAGACACACGAACAGCGATGCCGCCGCGCACAGTCCACGCATAAGCTCTAGTATAGGCGCCGTCGCCCGCAATCCCGTCCGGATCAGCGGGCCTTCGCGGATGCCGCCTTCTTCGGCGGCCACTCGTAGGGAAGCGTATCCGGGATCACCCGCACGGGCGTCGAGAACTTGAACGGATATTTGCCGCCGCTCGGGAACGTCAACTCGACGAAGAACGCTGTCCACCCGGCTTCCGGCTTCGGAACGCGCGCAACATACGTTCCCGGCCTCAGCAGTTGGGGACGGGCTGCCTGGTACGCCTTGCCGATCGTCTCCAGCCGGAAGTCGCGCGCTTTCGGGTTGGTGGCGTACCAAACTTTTACGTCGGATGGTTGATCTCTGGTGATCACACGAAGCGAGCCGTCGCGCTCGAATGTCCAGGAGAAGCGGGGACGCGGGACGTCCCGCAACAGTGCGTCGTAGTACGCAATGAGCCCTTCACGTGCGTCGGAGTCCTTGAGCGAGTGGTCCGTGTTGGGCACGTAGCGGATGTACTTCTCACCCGGAAGATCGTCAAAGTAGAACTGCGACGAATCCGGCAGGAAGAACTGGTCGCCCGAGGAGTTCACGATGTATTTCGGGAACTTGTAGCGGTCACGGTAGCTGTACGGCTCCACGAGGCGCATCAAATTGCGGTATTCGCCCGTATCGGTCGCCTGCATGATGCCCATGTCCTGGTAATCCTTTATAGCCGGCGCCCAGAACCCGTATGCGCGGTAATGGTGCTGGAATGACGGCACGATGTTCAGCAGGTCAATCACGACCGGCGCGACCCCGATGACGCGATCGTCCACGGCAGCCGTGGTCCACGTAGTCCAGCCGCGCTTGGAGGCTCCGGCGACGAAGAACCGGTCCACCTTTATGCCGCCGGCCGGCCCGCCCCCGCAGAACGCGGTTATGGTGTCCATGGCGCGGACCACCGCCTTCGTCATGGGCAGGCGCAGCGGCCATTTCTCGTCACCGGTCTCCAGGTACTTCCGCCACGTGTACGCGATGATCTCGTCCTCGGTGCGCGGCTTGCCTTCTTGTTTGAATGTGAGCGGCTCATTGGGGATGTCGCGCAGCGAGGCAACTACTGACCCGGTGACCTTTGCCATCTCCACCAGAAAAGGATCCGGTTTCAAGGGCGTCTGCTCAGATTTCGAACCTCCGCCGATGAACAGAAGCCCGGTGGTCGCTTTGGCATTCTGCGGCACGTAGATCGTGAGCCAGTGCTTCCACAGGGGCTGGTCCACCTCGGCCGCGGTGCGCCACGTCTGTGAGTTCATGCGCAGCACGAACTGCTGGTACCCTTCACCCGGGACAGTCTCGACGAGGCTCCACGAGTATGCTGC
>DATMXS010000387.1:0-27411 GCA_035561355.1 Bryobacteraceae bacterium
AACCTGTTCAGCGACCCGATGGTTTGCAGCCCCCGCGATGCGGTTCGAAGCTTCTATTCTTCCGGCATCGATTCGATGTTCGTTGGGCACTTCTTCCTGCAGAAGTAGCCCGTCACGGGCGGTGCGCGCGTTCGACTGTTCGCGAAGCGAGGGTCACCAGCGCCTCGGCGAGACGGCGCTCAGACCGGAGCCGGACCAGAATGTCCTCAGTTCTCGCGGCGTCAATGTTGGCCAGGTCCGCCGCGGCAGCGCCAAGGTCAGGTGCGGGCAAACCCGGCAGCACGAGCGCGAACCGGCGCGCTTCGTGTCCGAGTGAGACGGATTCCGAGAATCCCCAGCGCGAGAG
Organism: Bryobacteraceae bacterium; assembly: GCA_035561355.1. GTDB lineage: Bacteria > Acidobacteriota > Terriglobia > Bryobacterales > Bryobacteraceae > DATMXS01. The sequence continues at coordinate 347 of DATMXS010000387.1, forward strand.
CCGGACGGCCGAGTTCTCGCGCGGCCGCGCCGCGTCCATGGCGTTCAGCGAATCCACCGCGTGTGACAGAGTACTGAACGCAGTCTCGGTGTCCGCCTCCGCGAGAATCCGCACGGCGATGATCTGCAAGCCGGGCCTGTGCTCGGGAGGCGCGGTCAGCGCCTCGCGCAAGCCCAGGAACGCCATATCCCGCGCGCGCTCCTTGCCTTTCAGTGCTGCTTCGTATGCGCCGACTCCCAAATGGACAAGCGTCCGATGCGTGCCTCCCGGCATCGCCGAGGAAATCGCGAAAGCGGCTTCCGGTTGCTTCGTGCGGAGCGCCTCTCGCGCCTCGGCAAAATGCGCGAGGACGTCCATTTGCTGGCGTACCGGCTGACGGAACAGGCCGCCGGCGGTCTGTCTCGCGGCCTGAGCGTGTCCTGCCACCCAGTGCAGGCGGAACGCCGAGAGGAGTGCCTTCTCGGCGAGACGGGTCTCCTCTCCGGAATCGCCGTTCAGCGCTTCCACCTCCAGGCCGAGCCTGCGCGCGATCGGCACGAGGTCTTCCGCGATGTCGGGCGCCAAGCGGCTTGCATGACGCAGCAACTGCGTGACGAGGTCGCGATCAAGCTCGGCTTCGTCGCCGGACGCCTTTGAGGCATCCAGGACGGTTGCCGCAGCCTCGATATATGCAACCGCCGCAGCGTCCGACACACTCGGACGATCGGCCTCCAGTCTGAACGCGACTCCTGAGCCTGCATCTCGCGATTCAATTTCCGTCTCAGACCGTGGGGGCGGCCCGAACACGTAATTCCCGATTGCGAAGATAGCCTGCAGAGACGAGACGCGGTCTTCGACGAGCGCCTCCAGCGTCGCCGAGAACGCGCGATCACCCTCGGCACGCGACGCGGCTCGCAACTCGAACAGCGCATCGACGAAGGCCAGCATTTCCTTGACAGAGGCGTATGGCAGTTCGGGCGCGGCGCTCTCGAGCAGGTCGGCGGCGCGGGATTCGTCGCCTTCCTCTTCCGATCCGATTGCGGAGCGCGCGTTGCGCACTTGGTCGGAGAAGCTGTGGTGGAATCGCTGGGGCTCGCGCACAATCAGCGCCGCCACTTCCGGAGCGCACTGTTCGGATGACCGCAACAGTGCGGCAGGGCCTGAGCCCGAAGCGCCGTAATCCGCTTTCTTCAGGATCTCGAAGGCGCGGAATAGCATCGACGTAGCGCGCAAACGATCGTACCGGCATGTGACGCGTGCGAGTTCGGCGATGCTCGACACGGCCAGCATCCGGCTCTTGAGCCCACCCAACCGGAGCGCCGCCACGTCCGTCACATCCCATTCGGTGCGGGCGGCCGGGGCATTGCTTTCCTGAGCGGCGCAGAGGGCGGCAACGGCCGCAAAGCACAAGACGGTACGCATGGATGTTTGTCCGAACTCTGGACGCCGCTGCGAGACGGCAGGGTACATACGGCGAATATCGTAGTACACTGACGATTTGGAGGTGCGTCTTCTCGAGTTGTTCGGGAATAAGCCTACTCCCCGCGGTAAAGTTGGCGTTCGATAAGGCTGCGGCCGCCCTCTGCACGATTCTCTTCCCAGACAATTGCCGGATCTGCGACCGGCCCCTCACAGAGTTTTCCCGGATCCCCGTTTGCAGCGAGTGCATGGAACCGCCGGAACCGTTCGCGGCGGAGTTCTTCTGTGTTTGCTGCCGGTTGCCGTTCATCAACGGAGCTCCGCTCGACGCCGAAGGCCGCTGTCCTCTATGCCGGCGCGGCGCGCGCGGCTTCGATGCGGCGTACTGTTTCGGTGCCTACGAGGGGCGTTTGCGGGAACTCATTCACCTGCTCAAGTACGGCAAGGTGGCTCCGCTCTCGGGTTCGCTTGGGCAGTTGCTGGTCACCGCGATTCCCCGCGATGCGACCTTCGATACCGTGGTTCCCGTGCCTCTCCACTGGAGGCGCAGGTGGGACCGCGGCTTCAATCAGTCGGCGCTGCTGGCTGAGCCGGTGGCCCGGCGATTCGGCGTACCAGTGGCTTCCGCGCTACGCCGCCGGCGACCTACGGCCAGTCAGGCCGGGTTGACGAGTTCCAGGCGCCGGGCCAACGTTGCGGGTGCTTTTGAGGTCAAGCGCAAGCAGGCCGTGGAAGGCCGGCGGATCCTCCTGGTGGATGACGTCCTCACCACCGGAGCGACCGCTAGCGCCTGCGGAACAGCCCTGAAACGGGCGGGCGCGCGATCTGTCACAGTGCTGACGCTTGCGCGCGTGGACCGCCGCATCGGGCGCGAACCGTTTCGTAGCGAACCCGCGGCGCAGGGAGTGGCCTTATGAGCGGGCTGCAAAAGCCGGTGCTTGTTCTGAACGCGAGCTATGAGCCGATCAATATCTGTGCGGCCCGGCGGGCGCTGGTGTTGATACTGAAGGGCATCGCGGCGCCGGAGGAGTACTCCTCCATGCTTCTCCACTCGGCGCGGTACCATCTGAAGCTGCCGAGCGTGATCCGGCTGCTCGAGTATCGGCGCATCCCGCACCAGTCGCGCGCCCTGTCGCGGAAAAACATCCTGCTTCGCGACCGTTTCACCTGCCAGTACTGCCACAAGATCCTGCCTGCCGGTGAACTGACGCTTGATCACGTAATCCCGCGCTCGCGCAATGGTGAGACAACGTGGGAGAACCTGGTGGCCTGCTGCCACAAATGCAACAACACCAAGGGGAGCTTTATGCCGGAAGAGGTTGGGATGAAGCTGCTCCGGCAGCCGAAGCCCTTCAGCCTGCACACCAGCCGTCACCTCATGCGGATGCTCGGCAAGAGTGACGATCAGTGGCGGAAGTACCTGTTTTATTGAGTCGGCGGGGTAGGGCGTGGCAGCGGAGGATGGCCGCTGCCGCCATGGTTATTCGGATGTCCGCTGTACGGTCCGGGTCACCTCACCGGTGCGGGACCGCCCTGGGGCCCAGCAGCGCCTTGAGCCGGCGGCTGGGGTGCTTTCGGTTTCTCGATCTTGTCTTTCTTGACCGGACTGATAATGACGTGGAACTGCCGGCCTTCCAGCCGCGGCTGTCCTTCGACTGTCCCGTGCGGCGATAGGTCCTTCGCAAGTCTCGCAAGCAGTTTCTGGCCGATATCCACGTGCGCGATCTCGCGTCCGCGGAACTGCACGAGCGCCTTTACACGGTTGCCTTCCTCAAGGAACCGGATGGCGTTCTTCTTTTTGAAGTCGTAGTCGTGATCGTCGGTGTTGGGCCGGAATTTCAGCTCCTTCACCTGGATCACGTGCTGCTTCTTCTTGGCCTCCTGCTGCTTCTTTTTGTTCTCATACTGCCACTGACCGTAGTCCATCGCCTTGGCGACGGGCGGGTCCGCTGTGGGAGCAATGAGGATGAGATCAAGGCCCAGTTCCTGCGCGCGGCGCACTGCGGCCGACGTAGGCATGATCTCGACACTTCCGTCGGGGAAGACAGCACGCACTTCACGTGCGCGGATGGCTTCGTTGACGTTCTCCCGGATTCTGGGCTTACGGGGCGGAAATCCTCTACCTGGATACATGCAGTTAGCTTGAGGCCGGCGTCTCCATCTGAAAAAGCATTTTCCCTATGTAAGCACAACTCGCAGCATCCGCCAAGTGCCGATGCACTCACCCGGACTGCAGGCCGCGCTATCCTAAGGGTAACCGTATTTCAACTTGAATGGGCGGCGGCCTGGCAGGAGTGCGCCGGTAGCCGGACAGGAGGGGTGCATGGGAGTGCGCTGTTCCGTTCGTTGTGTGCTTGCGCTTGCGGGCATTCTGGTCCTCGAATCGCGTGCCGCGAACCCGCTCGGCGTTATCGCGCCGCCGAACGCCGAACCGGCCGTGTTCGCACAGAGTCTCCGCGCGCGTTATGCACGGACAAGTTGGTCCTGGTCCGAGATCGAGTTCAACCATGGCTTCGTCGAGCCGGGCGCGGCTGACCGCCAGGTCGCGACGGCCGGCCAAACCGGCGTGCGGCTCATCCCGGTGTACTCGGTAGGGGCCACCCCGTGGATTACGGGGAGAAACGATCCGCAGCCGGCCGCGCGCTCCTACCCGCCCAAAGACCTGAGCACACAGTGGCAGCCGGGCTACGGATACAGCTTCGGCCTCCACACCTTCACAAACATCCTCTTCAACCGCTACCGCGGGCGCATCGACTACGTGGTCATCGAAAGCGAACCCGAACTGGCAAGTTCCTGGGGCGGTACGCCGGACGAGTACCTCCGCACCCTCGCCACCGCACGAAAGGCTATCAAGGAGGCAGACCAGAGAACCAGGATCATAGCTGCCGGTTTCTCCAGCGATTCTCTCGGCCTCCTGCTCGCGAAGGACTGGATCGAAACGGGGGCGCGTACGCGTGCCGAAGCGATCGCCTTCGCACAGGACTACTACCGTTCCGGCGCAGCAGCCACTCCGGCCGCGGCAGAGCTTTCCGTGCCGGGCGCGATTGAGACCGCGCTCGACGATCCTGGTTCGAAGTTCAATGCCGAGATCTGGCCCCGCGCCAACGAAATTCTGGACGGGCTGGGCGGGATCGCCGATGGAGTGAACTTTCACTTCTACGCGCATTACCGCTGGCTGCCGGTGGTTACCGACTGGTTTCGCCAGCGCGGTCAGCGCGCGAAAACACCCTACAGCCTGCCCGTTCTGAGCACGGAATTGGGAGTGCGCGGCGCCGTGGCGGAGGGCTGCGCCATCGGGGCTGCCGAGTTGGACCGCCTGGCACGGGAGACGTTCAAGACAATCGTGACCGCGTGGGCTGTGGGGCTCGATGTGGCGCTGTTCTCCTCTGCCGAAGGCAACTGCAGTAAAGGCTGGTCAGGACCGGTATCTCTGATCGCCTCGGGTGGCTCCTTGCGGCCGGCGGGCGAGGCGTTCCGGCTAGCGGTGAATCTTCTGTCGGGATCGCAGGGACTCAACCGGGCCGTCTGGATGGGACCCGAGCAGTATCGTTTCGTGTTCAATAACTGGCGCGCGGAGCCGGCCATCGTGGCGGCGTGGTCTGAATCGGGGCAGTCAAGCATCATCGCGACGGTGAGTGATGGGCCTGCCTCGGCCTGGGATTATGGCGGACGCCCGGTCGAGGTCCAACGCGCCAGTGAGCGCCTGGATATCAAGGCGGATGGACCGGTGATCGCCACCCTGCCGCCGCTCGATTTCCGCTTCGCGACCGTATCGGGCGCAAGTTACACGCCTGCGGTTGCTCCCGAATCCATTGCGGCAGGCTTCGGCGAAGATCTGCGAACGGAACCTTCGGAATCCACTCTCGCCCAGACCTGGGTTACGGTGCTCGATGCGATGGGCATCGAGCGGAGGGGGCGGGTGTTCTACGCCGGTCCTGCGCAGATCAATTTCCAAGTGCCGCAGGGAACCGCTCCCGGTCCCGCGCGAGTCCGCATCGGCCGGGGTGACACCATCGTAGCCGCGAGCGCGGTAGACGTTGTAGGGGTTGCCCCCGGGCTGTTCTCGGCCAATGGCGACGGCAAGGGCGCTGCGGCGGCAAATCTCGTTCGCATTCGCGCCGATGGTAGCGTCTTTCAAGAAACCGTTATCCGGGCCGGAGCGGACGGCCGGTGGGTGGCGGCGGCGGTGGATGCCAGCCCGGACGCCGGGCGACTCGTGTTGGTGCTCTACGGCACCGGGGTTCGCGGCGGCCGAGCCGTGACCGCGACTGTCGGCGGGGTGACCGCCGAGGTGGCGTTCGCCGGCGCACATCCGGATTTCGCCGGTCTGGATCAGGTGAATGTCCGGGTGCCTGATGGGATGGCTGGTCGGGGTGAGGTCGAGGTGCGGCTGGGGGTCGATGGTACTACTTCCAACGCGGTAACACTCTCGTTTAGGTAGTCCGGATACGGAAGTACTAGTAACAGTTTACGTAAGAAAATACAAGAAGTTAGGCTGGAAACCGTTATAATTCCGAGAACGCGGCCAACACGCTCATGCTCTCTGACACGCAGGCTCCGCCGGCCGATGTAGCCCTGTGCGCGCCTGAAACAGCCGAAGTCATCCGGCAACTTGCGCAGGATCTTCGAAATCCACTGAACTCGATCGAGCAGATCGGCTTCTATCTCGAAATGTCCGTCCCCCCGGCGGATTCGAGATCGAGACGCCGTCTGGCGGCGTTGCACCGCCAGATCCGGCAGGCCTCGTGGATGCTCGAAGACGCTCTTTTGTTCGCTGAGCCCGGTTCGTCGCAACCGGCTCTGGTTGACCTCGCCGAAGTAGTCGGGCAGGTCGTGTCGCAATGGAAATCGGGCACCAGCGCCTGGTTCTGCCTTAACGTAGAGGAGGGACTGCCGCTCGTCCTGGCGGATATCCGCCACATCGAGCACCTGGTCCGCAACGTTCTGTCGTTCCTCGCAGCCGATACACGCCGCGCCACGCAGGTGCGGTGCTATGAACGGGATGGGCAAATCGCAGTGGAGTTCGCTCCTCCCGGGCAGTTCGAGGTGCCTCCCGAATTGCTGGGGACATCGCACGGAACGGCGTTTTCGATGGCGCGCCGCATTTTGAAGACGCACGGAGCGCGGTTCGAAGTGCTTCCAACGGGAACCGAACGCATCATGGTTCGGCTGACGTTTCCTGTAGCCGCCGCCTGATGAACTCAGCCAGCGCGGCGCTTTCGTAACGGGGCGGGGGAGCGGCGAAGACCGGCCGTTCCCCGCCGTCCCATTCGCCTACCGTTACGACGAACGCATCCGCGCGCGTCAGCATCGCTGCCGCGGAAGGTTTGAAGTCAGGCTGTGTGAGGTCGAGTACGAGTAGGTAAAGGTCGGCATCCTGCACGGCGCCGGATTCGATGATCACATTACCGTCTGGCCAGCGCGCCGGCGGACTACCGAGCAGCACCGCTTCGCGCGCCCCGGCGGAGAGATACCGGCCCGTATCGCCACTGCGCCCGGGATGCAGATGCGGCGAGATCTTCACGGCCGTCCATCGGTACTCGGCCAGAGCGCGGATCAGCCCACAAATGACGGAGGTCTTGCCGGCTTTTCGACTGTTACCGCCGACCGCGATCCGCATGGTCCGCCGATTCGAGCGCCGCAAGGCGCGCCCGCAGGTCCTCCACTTCTTTCCGCAAGGCAGGCAGCCTGCCGAGGTTCGCAAGCTGCTCCAGGTGTTCGCGCAGCGGACGGGCCGGCGTGCCCCACACTACTTGGCCGGAGCGGACGACCTTCGAAGTCAGCACGCCGCAGCCTGAACCCAGAATGGCTCGGCTCTCGATGCGCGCCTTGTCGCCAATGCCGACCTGGCCGCCGATGATGGCGTAATCCTCCACAACGACGCCGCCCGAGAACCCAGTCTGCGCCGCGACGACAACGTGGCGTCCAATGCGACAGTTGTGGCCTACTTGCACCATGTTGTCGAGCTTGGTGCCCTCGCCGATCCACGTGACTCCGAGTGCGGCGCGGTCAACGCAAGAGTTGGCGCCGATCTCGACATCGTCCCCGATCGATACGCGGCCGATCTGCGGGAACTTCTCGTAGTGATCGCCCGCCAGCGCGAAACCGAACCCGTCGGCGCCGATCACTGATCCCGAGTGGAGAATGACGCGCGCTCCGATGTCCACGTCATCGTAGACCGTCACGTTCGAGTGCAGCAGGCAATCGTCGCCCATCGTGACGCGCTGCCCGACTCTGCAACCCGCTCCCAGCCGCGTGCGCGCGCCGATTCGGGTACCTTCGCCGACGAAACAGAGTGGGCCGATCTCGGCGTCACTCGCAATCTCGGCTCCCGGCCCGACTACAGCCGTGGAGTGAATCCCGGCACGAGCCGGAGCCGGCGGATGGAGGCGTGCGACGGCACGCGCAAACGCAGTGCGGGGGGCGGAGGAACGGATCAGCGTGCGGCCTCCAGCGTTTGCGAACTCCACCGGGACGATGAGGCAACCCGCCGAGGAGTTCGGGGCCTCACGCGCGGCCCGCATGTTACCGATGAAAGCGAGTTCGTCCGCCCCAGCGCTTTCGAGCGCTGCTGCGCCGGAAATTTCCTTTTCGCCATTGCCTTCAAAGGTCGTCCCAAGCCAGTCCGCGAGTTCCCGCACGCGCATGCGACTATCATACAGAGTTATGCCTATCGACCCCTCCGCTGTCGTGGCTCCGACCGCACGCATTCACCCGGAGGCCCGCATCGGCCCGCAATGCGTCATCGGCGAGTACTGCGTCATCGAACAGGACGTTGAAATCGGCGCGTTCTGCCGCCTGGAGCCGTATGTCTACATCAAGCGGTGGACCACGCTCGGCGAGCGCAACGAGATCTCCGCCGGAACGGCTCTCGGCACCGATCCGTTCGACAAGGCGTTCACGGGCGAGCGGAGCTATCTGCGCATCGGCAACGGCAACAAGATCCGGGAGCACTACACGATTTCGCGCGGCACGAAACCGGAGTCCGTCACCGTGGTGGGGGACAACAACTTCATCATGGGGTCGGGGCACGTGGCGCACAATTGCATAGTCGGCAGCAATGTTGTGCTCGCGAGTTGCTCGCTTGTGGCCGGGCACGTAGAGGTCGAGGATCAGGCGTTCATTTCGGGCGGGGTGGTTGTCCACCAATTCTCTAAGATCGGCCGCCTCGCGATGGTGGGCGGCAATACGCGCGTAAATACGGATCTGCCGCCCTTCTTCATGTACGTGGGGTTCAACGCGGAGCCTGTCGGCCTGAATATCGTGGGGTTGAAGAGAGCCGGCTTCAGTATCGCCGACGTCCGCGCGCTGAAGCAGACGTACCGCTTGCTCTACCTTTCAGGGCTGAAGCTGGCGACGGCGCTCGAGCGCATCGAGACGGAGGTCGGCACGGAGCATGCGAAGCACGTGGCGGCGTTCTGCCGCCGGAGCGACAGGGGAATCTGCCGGCCCGCGGAGGGGCGCGGCGTAGGTGCCGAAACCGTCGGAGAGCCGCGCGCGTAATCTGCCGGCTCCTACCGTCTACCTTCTACCTTCTGCCTCCTACCTTCTGGCTCCTATTCCACCGGCGGCGCTTCCACAATTTGGCCGTCCAGCATGTGTACAACGCGGTGGCCGTAGGCGGCAACGGTCATATCGTGCGTAATCAGGAGGATGGTCTGGCCGAGGCGCTCGTTCAGGTCTTTAAGCACATCGAGAACCGCCTTCGAGTTCTTCGAATCCAGGTTGCCCGTTGGCTCGTCGGCCAGCAGAATCTCAGGGTTGTTTACGATCGCACGCGCGATTGCGACGCGCTGCTGCTCGCCGCCTGAGAGCGCCCGCGGCAGATGGTGCAACCGGTGGCTGATGCCGAGCAGTTGGAGCACGTCGCGGAATTTCGGATCCTCGGGCTGATTGTTGCCCGCGAGGTAGCGTGCGATGCCGATGTTGTCGGCCGCCGAAAGCGTCGGCAGCAGGTTGTACTTCTGGAATACGAACCCGACCATCCGCTTGCGCATCTCGGTTCGTTCCGCGTCCGTGATGCGGGAAAGGTCGCGTCCGCCGATCTGCACCGTGCCCGACGTCGCTGAAGTCAGCCCGCCCAGAATGTGGAACAGCGTGGACTTGCCCGATCCCGAAGGACCCACTACGCACAGGAACTCACCCCGCTCGACGGAAAGGTTCACGCCTCGCAATGCGGCTACCTCCACTTCGCCGACGCGGTAGATCTTCCTGAGGTCGTGCACCTCGATGATGGGTCCGTTATTCATACGAGAGCGCCTCAATTGGATCCTGTCGTGCCGCGCGCATTCCTGGGTACGCCGCGCCGAGCAGGGCACCCGCGAGAGCAATGCCGGCTGCGATCGGCCACCAGTCCGGCGCGATCTCCGAGCCCAGCGATGCGGGCACAAACGTGACGATCAGCCATCGCGTGCCGTAGCTCAGCAGGATGCCCGCGGTTGAGCCGACTGCTGCGAGAATCGCCGTCTCTCGCAGCAGAACGCCCAGGATGAAGGCCGGCGTTGCTCCGAGAGCTTTTTGTATTCCGACCTCGCGCGTACGCTCCAAAACGGCTGTGTACATGGAAAGGAAGACTACGAGAAAACCGATCACCACGGACAGCCCGATCACCACGCCGATGAACGCCTTTAGTCCCGGCGTGTTGTTCATCGAGAACAGCGATATGAACTCCTCCATCGAGTAGATCGGGTACCCTTCGAGCTTCGATTTCAGGAACTTGATCACCGGCCCGACGTTCGCGGGATTGTCCACCTTCACGTAGATTTGGCTGATCTTTCCCGTGTTGCCCGTAAGATCCTGGATTACGCGCATCGGTCCGATGACACGCGACAGCTTGCCTTCCTCGATGATGCCCGACACGGTCCACTCACGATTCATCAGCCGTAGCTTCGAGCCTGGCACGAGGTTATTCTGCTTCGCGTAGAAGCCGTCCACAATCACTTCGCGGTCACCCTGGAAGGCTCGGCCGGCGCGGAAGCGGAACCGTCCGCTGAGCCGCAGGAAGTCCTCCAGATCCACACCGGCCATGGTGCTGATGCCCTCGAGCGGCTGGATGATCATGCCCGTGGCCTGCGTCACATGGGGCACTTCCTTTTCCACCCAGTTCGCGACCCCTTCCGGGATGGGGGCCGCGCTGAAGCTGAGCGCGCTCGAGCCGCGCGGCCGGACGATGATATCCGCCCCAATTCCCCTCTGGCGCCTCTGCGACTCGGATAGCGTGCCGCGGCTGAGGCCGACGATGGTCAGGATCATGACCACTTCGAGAGCGATCGCGGTGATGCTGAGGAAACTGCGGACAGGACGAAATCTCAGATTTGCAAAGACAAGCTTGTTGACCAACCTACTAGTGTATTTCAGAGCCACAGGCTGCGGCGGCGGCTCCGCAGCAACCAGATGAAAAAAGGTCCACCAATCAGGGCTGTCACGATGCCGACGGGAATCTCCGAAGGGGCCAGGACGGTCCGGGCGAGCGTGTCGCACACCGCCAGGAAGGCCGCACCCCAAAAAAACGCGCAAGGCAATAGCACCCGGTGATCCGCGCCCAACCGCAGGCGCAGGGCGTGCGGGATGATGAGTCCCACGAAACCGATGGGGCCGGTGAGAGCCGTCACCGAGCCGGTGATGAGCGAGCCGAGCAGGTAGCCGGACCAGAGCAGGCGCGACACGTTGACGCCGCGCGCGGCGGCCCAGTCCTCACCAACGGCGAGCAGGTTCCAGTCCCTCGCACGCAGCAAGACGTAGCCGAGCGACGGCAGCAGAACCGCGGCCAAGCCCGCGATCACGCCGTAGCCGGTCGTCTCGAGCCCGCCCATCAGCCAGCGCACAATGGCGAAGTTCTGGGCGAAGCCGGCCGTATATTGCAGGAACAGGATGAGTGCCAGGCAGATCGTGTTGATCGAAACTCCCGCGAGCAGAAGCGTGAACGAGCTGAGCCTGCGGCCCTCCGAGGCAATTCCGAGCACGAGAAAGAGCACCAGCCCCGCGCCCGCGAATGATGCCGCCCAGACGCCCGGCAGATGCCCGATTTCGCGCAAACCGAGGCTGATTGCCAGCACCGCGCCGAGGGACGCGCCGCTCGAAATGCCTAAGGTGTAGGGCGTAGCCAATGCGTCCCGCAGCAGGCCCTGGAACAGCACTCCGGCAGATGCCAGCGCGCCGCCGGCGAGCAGCGCCAGCAGAACGCGCGGCAGGCGCGTTTCGAACAGGATCTCGCGGTGCGGAGATTCGCCCGCAAAAGCACGCGCGTAGTCGATGGTGGTGGACCCTGCGAGCGGCGTCAGGCACAACGCAGCCAGCGCGACCCCTGCAGAGATGGCGATCGCCGGCCAGAACCGCGTCTTATGCGCCATAGGTGATCCAGGGCGTCCCGCTCGGCCGCAGGTGCATTTCGGAAGCGATGCCGAATACCTCGCGGATGCGTTCCGGCGCGAGCACCTCCTGAGGCGCGCCATCCGCTGCAACGCGACCCGCGTGCAGCGCGATGACGCGGTCCGCGAACGTGGCGGCGAGGTTCAGATCATGCGTAACGGCAATCACGAGTGTGCCCAGCCGGGTCAGTTCGCGCAGCAGGCCGTAGATGGCGAGCTGATGACGAACGTCGAGGAACGTCGCGGGCTCGTCGAGCAGCAGCGTGCGCGGCTCCTGCGCGATTGCTGAGGCAAGTACGACGAGCTGCCGCTCGCCTCCGCTCAATGAACGGAAGTCGCGGCTGCGGAACGGGAGCGTACCGGTTGTCTCCATCGCGCGTTCCACCGCTTCCCAATCCCCCGGTGCTTCGAAGAGGCCGTCGCAATGCGGTGTGCGGCCCATCAACACGACCTGCTCGGCCGTAAACGGAAATTCGATCTTGACGGTTTGCGGGACGAACGAGACTTCGCGCGCGAACAGCCGGCGTTTCCAGCGATGAACGCTCTCGCCGCGGTACTCGCACGTCCCTGAGTGGCCCTCGCGCAGCCCCGCGAGGATGCCGAGCAGCGTCGATTTGCCCGCGCCGTTCGGGCCCACCAGCGCGACGAACTGTGAGCCGCCGATCTCCATCGTGACGTCCCGCAGCACTTCGGCGTCGCCGTACTTCATCCCGACGCCGCGCAGACGGAACATGATTAGAGTCCCGCCTCCGGGTGAATCATGCGGGCGAAAGCGCGCGCTGCTTCGACGATGCGCGGTCCAGGGACGACGTAGATGTCCGAGGCGACTGCGTATACGCGCTTCTGCTTCACGGCGGCAAGCTGCGGCATGCGCTCGGCCCATAGGCGCACTACCGCTTGCTTTTGAGCTTCCGTCACACCTGCAGTCTGCGCCATCTCGCCCATGTCAATCACCACTTCGGGGTTGCGGCCGATCAGCGATTCGAGCGACACCTTCGAATATGTCGCGACGGCGTCGCTGAACATATTCGCGCCGCCTGCGATCTCGATCAGTTCGGTAACGTGCGAACTGCGGCCCGCGGCAATGATGTCCTCGATGCGGCCGGGCGTCCGCCCCGCAATGAAGATGGTGCGGCGGCGCGGCAGCCTGGAGGTTCGGGCGCGGATCGCGTCCAACTCGCCGCGAATACGCGCGTTGAGGGCCGCGGCACGGTCCGGCACGCCTGCCGCATTGCCGATGCGCCGGATGGAATCGTAGATTCCGGCGAGAGTCCCGTTCTCCACTTCGAGCGCCGGGAGACCCAGGCGTATCGACGAGCGTACGCCGGTAGTCTCCAGGATCACGAGATCCGGCTTGAGGCCGACGATTACCTCGAGGTTCGGGCGCATGTAATCGCCAATCTTCGTCTTCTGCGCAGCCTCGGGCGGGTAGTGGCAGAACGATGTGACGCCGACCACGCGGTCGCCCAGCCCGAGCGCATACAGCACCTCAGTGATCGCGGGCGAGGTGGAGATGATCCGCTTTGGGGGAGCCGCGGAAAGACTCACCGCAGAGGCGCAGAGGACACAGAGAAGGAAATAAAAGTTGCTGCGCCTGGACACTGGTCGAGCATGGGGCCTTACGATTCCATCGTGACAGGTCCACGTGCACGGTATTGCCGTCTTCTCACCTTTCTCTGCGTCTCTGCGTCTCTGCGGTGAACCATCTACCATTGAAGCTTCACGCCCCCGTTGATCGCGCGCGATTGCGCCGGGTACCCGAGGACTTCCTGATACCGCTGATCCAGTAAATTATTCACGCGCACGAACGGGCTCAAGTATCGCGAGATACGGACGGATGCCCCGGCGTACACGTTCTGATACCCGGGGTTCCGCGTGACGCCGAAGCCGGGCCCGCCATCCGTATCCTGCCGTTCACCCACAAGCTGGGCGCCAGCCTGCGCCGAGAACCGCCCCTTCACGTATGCGAGCGACGCCGCGCCAGAATTGCCCGGCCTCCGCGGCAGTTCCTGGCCCACTCCGGTAAACAGCGAATTGGGTGACGACGATCGCGTGATGCGGCTCCACATGCGCGTGAAGTTGCCCGAGGCGATCAGCCCTGCGGCGATTCGCGCCTGGCCGTTGAACTCCAGCCCGCGTGCGCGGCTCGTCTCGACGTTCTGCCACGTCGAAGGCTCGGGGAAGGGAAGGAATACGAAAACGATCAGGTCGCGGAACGAGTTATGGAATGCTGCGGCTTCGGTGCGCAGCCGGCGCCCGAACCACTCGCGTACGATGCCCGCCTCGTAACTGGTGGTCTTCTCGGGCCGCAGATCACGGTTACCAACGAAGAAGGGGTCCCGCGCATAGTTCTGAAGCAGGCTCGGTTCGGTGATGCCGAGGCCGGCGCTGAGTCGCACGAACGTCGAAGGCGCAACGCGGAGGCTTGCGGCGCCGCGTGGTGTCAGCTTGTTCCCGAATGCGCTGTTGTGTTCCATGCGCATGCCGCCCGACAGAAACAGACGGCCTGCAATTGCGCGCTGCTCGTGGAGGAAGAAGCCGTGGTTGTCGCGCGCAATGTCGGTGCCGGTGAGGTCGCCGCGCTGGCGCTCGAACTCGTACCCGAACACCGCCGCTCCGCCGGAGTGCGTCAGCGTCCCCTGATAATCAACGTTCTTGCGCGAGGTGAGACTGAGGAACGGGTCGAACGCGTACAGCGTTACCGAGCGTGTCTCGAGGCGCGTGCCCGCCGGGATCGTCTGGGGGACGCTCGTCAGCAGCCGCTCGAGATACACTCGGCGGTCACCATCGCGCACCAGCGCCGCGATCTCGAACGGGCCGTCCATCTTCGAATCGGTGAACAGGTCCCAGGAACGGTGATAGCCGAACGAGAGGCGCTGCACATAGTTGCGCCCCCTCACGTCGTCGAGCCTGACCGCCGCAACGTAGTCGCGCGTCGCCTCGTTCGCGTCCAGGTCTTGTATGCCGTAGCCGACTTGGTTCGGTGCGCCCAGCATCGAATCGAACGCGCGGAAGATGCCGCGGACCTGCGATGATGCGCCCAGGCGCAGGCCTACATTCGCGGTGCCGGTGGTATTGCGGAAGTAGTCGTTCTGATACTCGCCTACGGTGTGGAACTGTTCGGCGGAGAGCGCATAATCCAGCAGCGCCCCGCTGCCGCCCGCGACGTTCGCCCCGATGCGGTCCGTCTGGAAGCTGCCGCGCTCGTAGGTCACTGAGCCGCGCGGCAAGCGGTCCTCCGCGTTGCCTCGTACCGTAAAGAGCTGAATGACGCCCGACGACGCCTCCGCGCCGAACAGCGCGCTTTCCGGCCCTCGGACCACCTCGACGCGCTCCAGTCCGTTCGTACTGAAGCCCGCCAGGTTGATCTCGCCGCCGGGGTCGTTCACGGGAACGCCATCCACCATAACGAGCGTGCCGGTGCGCTGGCCGCCGCGGGCGAATATCTGTGTGAGGCTGCCGGGCCGCCCGTAGCGGGCGATGCTCAAGCCGGGCGTGTCGCGCAGGACATCGGCGAGATTCGGCGCCTGACGCAGTTCGAGATCCTGCTTCGTGTACACGGTGGCGGAGACACCGGCTTCCTCGACTGTGGTTTGATGCCTGGTGGCCGAAACGACGACGCGTTCGCTCAACGGGGCGAGCGCCAACTCAACGCGTGCTTCGCCCCCGTTCAATTCGATACGCGCCGTGGAGAATCCAGCCGCGGTAACCGTCGCGGAGCAGCGTCCGGCGGCGACTGAGAATCGGCCTTCTTCGTCAGTGGTTACGGATTCGCCGGCGCACTCGACGCGCGCGCCGCGCACGGGACGGCCGGATGGATCGACTACGGTGCCCTGCGTTGCTGCGCAACACAAGGAAACAGTCAGGAGAAAAGAAGCAAGTATACGCATGAGACGTTCTCCCTCGGAACGTGATTCTCACTACATGCGGGAGGGGTCGGTCTCCTGACTTTGCGACACGGCCTCGAATGCGCTCGCCTTCCCACTTTTGGCAGTGGCGTGCGCGGCCGATAGAGCGTCGCTTACAGTTGCGGGGCAGTGGCGGATTTTCACCGCCTTCCCTAAACTCCTCGCCGTCCTACGGATTGTAGCACCGCGAAAGAAAAGCCAGAGGTTAGAAAGCGATTGCAGCTCTCCCCCCGCCCGCTCAGAAGCTGGTGACCACTGTCGCACGGAAAGCCGCGCTCACGGGGTCGATCGCCCCGCCTGAGAGATTACAAAGCCGGACGGCCACCGTGTTGGACGCGCTCACGCGCATCGTGCCCGTGAGGCCCGCCTCCAAAGCACCCGGCCAGCCCGGCGCGACCGAATCCCCGATTACGGCGCCGGGCAAGGGGAACGTCAGGTCCGCGGAGCAGCCGCCTGCCTGGATGGATCCGAAATTCAGCGTCGCGCTCGCCGTTGCGTATGCCGGCACCACCGCCGGGTCAACGGACACGGTGGTTCGCCCGGCGCTCTCAAGGGTCATGATTCCTGATCCAGCCGTCATGGCTTTGGTGCCGAGCCACGCACGAACATCGCGGCCGCCGGCTTCTTCCCAGGCGCCATTCACTGCCTGCCAGATCGAAAGCGGAACGGAGTCCGCCGGGAAGGAAGTGACATTCGGTTGGGCTACGCAATTCCCAGAGGCCGACACTGTCAGATTGTGCCCGATCGTCACCGTCCCGCCGCTCGCGATGTATATGAAGGCCATGCCCGTGCCGCCGCTGATGCTGGCCGTACACGAGCTGGTGAACGAGTAGACAACGTTGCCAAACCGTGCGTTGCAGGGCGAGCCCGGCGTGCAATCGCGACCGACCGTTAGCGTGCTTGCGCCGGAGCGCTCGGTCCGGAAATCGCCCAAGTGCGACGCCATCCCGGCGGCGGCCGCCGTGACGGCACCGGGCTGCCAGGCGCTCGCGCCGGCATTCCATACCAGGGCTTGCCCGTCAGCCGGTGCAGAGGCCGCAACCGGACGCCCCTGCAACCTCTGCACGGTGGCGCTCCCGGTGTTACCCCCCAGATCGCCTGCAAGCGAGTGTGCGTGGACCGCATCCGCTTTGCCGCCGAGTTGCCCCTGAATATCGGCCGTGACATTTGCCAGATACCCGAACTCAGAGTTCGTGACCGAGCCCGCGCCGATTTTTGCCGCATCGAGCCCCGGGGCCACCTGCGCGTCCGTGACGCTGCCGGCGATCTGCGAAAAGCTGTAATCGCCCGCCTGAGCCGCCACCGTGCCGGACCGGCCGAACACACTCGCCACGTCCCCGCCGGCGCGCATCTGCGTCCAGACATTTGTGCTCGTACAGAAATAGAGGTTCTGTCCCGCCGGAGCATCGGTCCTGAAAAATTGGTCACCCTGCACACACGTCGCGGGCAGAACCGTCCCGGTCTTCACAGGTGCGGTTCGCTCAGCCGAGGAGGCCACCAGCGAGCCCAGAAACGTTTGCGTCGATCCGCCTGAGAACGTGTTGCTTTGAAGCGGCAACTGACCTGCGCCGCTGCCGGCGCCGTTCACCACGCACCGGCCGCTCTGCGGGGCGGCAAACTGAACCGCAACATCGAACGTGCCCGGGTGAACCGTCACCGAGGCGGGTTCCATGCGCGCGTTCGGGCTGGCATTGTCATAGCACGCGACCAGCAGGTTGGCCGTGCCGAACCCGTGCAACGCTGACGGTATACTCACGGCCGTTTGGCTGGTAAAGGCGTAGGAGACGTTCGAGCCGCCCGCTGCCGCTTGGGGTTCCCATTGCGCGGCGGCGGCATTCCACCGAAGCACCTGGCCATCCGCCGGCTCACTATCCGAAACCCGGCGCCCCTGCACGCGCTCCACCCGCAGGGCGGCCGGGGTGCCCGCGGCGTCGCCTCCGATGGCGGTCCACGACGACGCCACGCCGTCACTTGCGAGCACCCTGCCAGCCTCGCCCGGCGCCTCGGGCATCCCGCCGCTCTCGAGCGTCCACACGTCGGTTCCCGTGCAGGCGAACAGGTTTCGTCCCGGCTGCGCGTCCGTCTTGAAGAAAGCCTCGCCTACGTTGCACGACGACGGGATCACCGTCCCCGTTCGGAAGGGCCTGGTTGAGGCCGCCCCTGAAAAATCGACATTCTTGCCTTGCGTCCTCAGGTCGACCAGCGTCTGACCCGCCGCGCACACGGTCAACGCTATCCCGATACCCGTAATCCGTAGTCCCGCTGAAACTCTCGCGATAATCTGCATCTCAGCCGCCGTTGTGACATGCCCGCCGGAACTCCCGAACGGACGAAACGGGCATCTGATTGGAAACAAAGCACAAAAATAGTTCGGCGACGTGTTAACTGCACTCGCCGGAAGGGACGCGCGACGCATGTCCCCGTTCGGTTTTGAAGTTGTTCGGCGTCTCGGGCAGCGCAGCTCTCTCTGCCCGGCAGCTCAGGATGATACAGTATTATTAAGAAAAGCTCACAGAACTGGGAATAGACCTCTGGGGGCCCGCGGGCGCGCGAAGCGCGCTGTCTGCCTTCGGCTGATGCCGACCAAGGATCGGGATGCTGACTGCCACCACGGGCGCCTCCGCCCCGTTGACTTCGTTGAGAAAACTCGGCTTTGCGGCGCTACTGCTGTTCCTGTTCATCCTGAATAGCCGCGTCTTCGATATCGTTCTGACGACGCTCCATTTACCGAGTCTCTCGCTCGCCGCTGCGCTGGGCGCCGCCTTCATCTCCGGTGGCATCATGCGCGCGTTTTCGAATCGCATCGGCGCCGCACTCATCTGCCTCACGGTGTGGATGTGCATGGCGGTCCCCTTCAGCGTCTGGCGCGGCGGCGCTGCGAACACTGTCTACGATCGCTGGTTCAAGAGTTTCCTGATTTACTTCATCGTGGCCGCTCTTATCTACACGTGGGGGCATTTCCGCAGGACATATTTCGTGCTTGCGATCTCCGTCCTCGTGCTTGCCTTCGTCGCGCTGAAATACGGGACGTATGTCGAAGGACGACTCTTTCTGAACCGGGGACGCTTCGGTAATCCGAACGACCTCGCACAGATCCTGCTGATGTCGCTGCCCTTCTGGTGGTTCATTGCCACGAACCCGGCGCTTAAGCCGTCGCGCCGGTTCTTCGCATATCTGGCTACGCTGCCAATCTTTCTCACGATCGCCATGACCGGCTCGAGAGGCGCCCTGATCGCCACCACCATCCTGCTCGCAATCCTCTTTCTCCGCTCGCCGCTCAAGCAGAAGGTGCAACTTGCGGCGATCGGCGGCATTGTGCTCACGGTGGCGGTTGCCACTCTCCCCTCGGTCCTCAAAGAACGCTATTTCACTTATTTCAAGCCGACTGACCCGACGGGTTGGGCGCGTTCCCTGATCATGGCGCAAGTGCAAGACGACGCCACGAGCTCAACTTACGCCCGCTGGGCGCTCCTCCAGGACAGCATTACCCTGACATTCCAGAATCCGCTGTTCGGTGTGGGTCCGGGCATGTTCGATGTCGCCCAGGACGTCTACTCGTGGCAGACACGTGGCAGAAAGGGGGCCTGGCAAGTGACGCACAACACCTACACCGAAATCTCGAGCGAGAGCGGCATCCCCGCCCTGATCTTGTATGTGCTGACCCTTGTCTTCACCTGGCAGGCAACGCGAATCAATCGCCCGCGGGACGCGGTGCTTTCACCCAGGCAGGCCGAGATGGTTTCGGCCGCCTTCGCTTTGCGCCTCTCGCTCGTCGTCTTCGCGGTTTCGGCAATGTTTGCGAGCTTCGCCTACCAGCCGCAGATGCTGCTCCTGGCCGGGCTCGGGGTCGCGCTACGGCGAAGTGTCGCCATGGAATTCAACACAGCCGAGGAACGGCCGCGCGCGAGCGTGGCGCGTTTCCATCCGGTTGCACACCCGGTGCTTTTATTGCAGCACGACAGGTCGCGGCGCCAGACCGCCTGACGTTCGCCGGCCATTCAGGAGACCACGATATATGTGCGGAATAGCAGGGTTCGTCGATATCTCAGCCGGTAGGGACAGCCTGCCGCTCCTCAAGCGCATGACCAGCGCGCTTGCGCATCGCGGACCCGACGATTCGGGCTACTACACGGCTCGGGGTGTCGCCCTCGGTCACCGCCGGCTCAGTATCGTCGATCTCTCCGGCGGGCATCAGCCGATGTCCAACGAGGACGGCTCCCTGACTATCGTGTACAACGGCGAGATCTTCAACCACGCCGCTCTACGCCCGGAACTCGAACGCGCGGGGCACGCGTACCACACACGCTCCGACACGGAGACGATCCTCCATGCCTACGAGCAGTACGGTCCGGAATGTCTCGATCGCTTCCGTGGCATGTTCGCGTTCGCCGTTTGGGACAGCCGTTCGCAGACCCTCTTTTGCGCGCGTGACCGGCTCGGCATCAAGCCCTTCTATTACTACTCGGACGGCCGCGTATTCGCCTTCGCTTCGGAGATCAAAGCGTTGCTCGAGCATCCGGAGATCTCGCCGGCCTTCGACGATTCGCTGCTCACGGAGTACCTGGCGTTCGGATATACGAGCGGGGAGCGCACGCTGTTCTCTGGAATCCGGAAACTGATGCCCGGCCACCATCTCACTGTGCGCCTGCGGCAGGGAAACACTTCCATCGCCGTCGAGCAGTATTGGGACGTTCCGGAGGCGCCCGCCGCCCCGGAGCAGCGCGACGACAGATCCTGGATCGCCGACCTGCGTGAGCGGCTTGAGGAAACCGTGCGGATGCGTCTGATGAGTGACGTGCCGCTCGGAACGTTTCTGAGCGGCGGCGTCGATTCGAGCGCCATCACCGCTCTCGTGAAGCAGATGTCGGGCGGCCGGGTTGAAACGTTCTCAGTCGGGTACAAGGAAACGGCTTTCAGCGAACTGGGCTATGCACGCCAGGTGGCGGAGCATCTGCGCACCGATCATCACGAAGTCGTCGTTGGGATGGAGGATTTCTTCGACGCACTGCCGCGCCTGGTTTGGAACGAAGACGAGCCGATCACGTGGCCGTCGAGCGTTGCGCTCGGGTTCGTTTCGAAACTCGCTTCCGAGCGCGTGAAAGTTGTGCTGACCGGAGAGGGCAGCGATGAGTTGTTCGGCGGCTACGCCCGCTACCGCTTCTACGACATGAACCAGCGGTGGGCGAGGCGATACGGGGTGTTGCCCGAGGTGCTGCGGCGATTCGTCCGCAACCAGGTTGCCGGCTCGCGCCTGCTGGGCGCCGATGCCAGGCGCAAGCTCCAGCACACGTTCATCGGCCGCGGCGACGGAGTCGAATCGCTCTACCTCGATAACTTCTATTCCGCGCTGCCTCATGCGGAACAGCAGCAGTTCCTGGTCTCCTCCCGCCTGGCCTCCGTTTCGCCGTACGCCAGCTTCCTCCGCTACTGGAATACGGAGCGGTCCGGCAGCCTGCTCCAGCAGATGCTTTACGCGGACCAGAAAACCTACCTGGTCGAGCTACTGATGAAGCAGGACCAGATGAGCATGTCAGCCTCGATCGAGAGCCGCGTCCCGCTGCTCGATCACACCTTCGTCGAGTTTGCTGCGCGCGTCCCGGACGGCCTCAAAATGCGCAACGGAGAGTCGAAGTACATCTTCAAGAAGGCCGTGGAGGATCTCCTGCCGCGTGAGATCGTATATCGCAAGAAGATGGGGTTCCCGACACCGCTGCGCGATTGGCTTCGTGACGATGCGGCACGCCCATTACTCAGGCTCCTGCAAGCGCGGGAGGGCCTGCTCGCGGGCTACGTCAACCCCGCGCGGCTCAACTCGATGATCGAGCGCCATACCTCAGGCTTCGAGGATTCCACAGATCGCATCTGGCGCCTCCTGAACCTGCAGATTTGGGGCGAGATGTTTATTACCGGCCGCCGCCAGAATTGGGAAGGGAGCTCGCTGTTCCGCACCGCGGCTGAGACTGTCCGATGAAAGTGCTTTGGGTCAACACCAACTTCCTGCATCCCACGACCAAGGGCGGCCAGATTCGCACCCTGGAGATTCTGCGTCATCTGAGCGGCTGGCACGAGATCCACTACGTCGCCATCCAGGATCCGGCGCATCCGGAAGCCTGGAAGCAGGCGGAGGAATATTGCGCTCGCGCTTATCCGTTCAAACACGCGATCCCGAGCAAGCGATCCAAGGCCTTCATCGGCCAGCTCGCCCGGGGCCTGTTCTCGGCGATGCCGCTCGCGGTCAGCCGCTTCCACTCACCCGCGCTCGGCCCGTTCCTGGCGGACCTCATTCGGCGCGAGCGCTTTGATCGCGGCGTGGTGGATCATCTCGCGCCCACTTCGTATTTCCCCGATCTGCGCCACAGCCTCTTCTTCCAGCACAATGTCGAGACGATGATCTGGAGGCGGCACGCCGAGCACGCGTCCGATCCGGTACGACGGTGGTACTTCCGTCTTCAAGCCGAACGCATGTTCCGCTACGAGCGCCGCGTCTCGCGCGAGGCGGGGCACATTGTAGCGGTATCTGACGTCGATGCGGCTATGATGCGCAAACTCTTCGATGTGGATCACATCTCAGTGGTGCCGACCGGCGTGAACATCGAGTACTTCGCCGTCCCAAAGGATGCCCGCCCGCTGGCCGATCTGGCGTTCGTCGGTTCGATGGACTGGCTGCCGAACGTCGACGGCGTGCAGTGGTTCGTTCGGGAAGTACTGCCGATCATACGCCGCAGCAAGCCGGACTGCACGTTCGCCGTGGTCGGGCGGACGCCGCCACCCGAGATAGAGGCACTCGCCCGCACTGACGCGAGGATTACCGTAACCGGAACCGTACCCGATGTGCGCCCCTGGTTCTGGGGCGCGAAGCTCTCCGTTGTGCCGCTGAGGATTGGCGGAGGGACACGGCTGAAAATCTTTGAGGCGATGGCCGCGCGGGCGCCTGTGGTCTCGACCAGCATAGGAGCGGAGGGGCTGGCGGTCGCGCATCCGGAAAACATACGGTTGGCCGACAGTCCCGAGGCGTTCGCGCACGAGTGCGTACAGCTCCTGGATGACGATGCCGCCAGGCAGCGGGTAGCGGCAGCAGCCTATGAAATGGTGAGCAGCCGGTTCTCATCGAAACAGGTGGCCCACCATTTCGAAGGCATCTTGGAACAATCGCCCGGCCTGCCCTCTCAGGCGCTCGCCGCCTGATCAGATCGCAGCGGCGGACGACCGGAACAGCCGCGCCCGGATGAGATTCAGAATGTCATTCGCCAGGAACGGCTTCCGCAGGATCGGGAAATCGTATTCCTGGCAGATCGTCTCTTCCTCCGGCGTGAGCTGCGCCCCGGTCATGATGATCACCTGAACATTGCCCGACCGGCGCTGGAGACGGACCCCAAGCTCCACGCCGTTTCCGTCCGGCAGAAGGTAATCGAGCAACGCGGCGTTCGGCGTCTGGTTCGCGATCAACTCGTGCGCTTCCTGCGCCGATTCCGCTGTCATCAGCCGCCAGCCCGCCTGGGACATCAGGCGTTCCAGGAACTTGAGGAGGTCGCGGTTGTCATCCACGAGCAGCACAGTGGGATGCTGCGGTGCCCGCACGGCTCCGGATTCCACCGCGTGAATGTGCAGCTTGTCATTGTCCTTATCGACATCGACGCGAACACGGGCGCCGGCCTCGATCTTTCCTTGCGCCACAAGAGTCGCTAGAGGCTGTGTCAAAAAGCGGTGAATGGTGCGTTTCAACTCGCGCGCCCCATACTGAGCGCTGGTGCCTTTACGCAGCAGGAACTGCCGCGATTCGAACGGCACCTCGATGTTGAAATAGCGGTCTCCCAGCCTCGTATTCACGTGCCGCTGGAGCTCCGAGATCTGCTGGTCGAGAATGGTCGCCAGCGATTCCTGGTCGAGCGGGTGGTACGTGATCACTGCGTCGATACGGTTCACAAACTCCGGAGAGAAGCGCTTCCGCACCGAACTGAGCGCGATGCTCTCGAGCCTGCTCGTGACCTCGGCCCGTTCCTGCGCCACGGCCGATTGGAATCCCCACTCGGGGTGCAGCTCGCGCGCCATCTCGTGCGCACCCAGATTGCTGGTCAGGAAGATGAGGCTGCTCTCAAAGTTGACTGTGGAGTTGTCTCCGAGCCGGAGCATCGCGCGGTCGAGAATGCCGAGCAGGAGGCGCGTCATTGAGGGCGCCGCCTTCTCGATCTCATCGAACAGCACGATCGAGAGATTGCTCTTCTCGCTCGTCACGGCATTGAGCTTCTGTTGCGTGAGAAGCGGCTGCGTTTCGCGGTGGCCCAGATAGCCCGGAGGCGCGCCGATCAACTTCGCCACCTCGTGCTCCATCTGGTACTCGCCGCAGTCCACTTTCAGCACATTCCGCTCGCTGCCGTGCAGCACGTCGGCGAGCGCTTCCACCGTCTTGGTCTTGCCGGTCCCGGTAGGACCCAGCAGCAGGAACACGCCGACCGGCCTGCCCTCCGGTGCCAGACCCGCCTGGAACATCTCGATGTACGGCGTGATGTGCTTCATCGCCGTCGGCTGGCCGATCACCTTCTGCGAGAGAAGCGTTATCAGGTCATTCGGCGCAGGCTCCACGGGTGGTCTATTAATTGAATTGCCGGAGTTTTTCATCGGATGAGCGTCCCCTTCTGGCCTCATTGTAGTGCTGCCCCCCAAGCTTTCCGGGCGCGCCGACGGGCCTTCATCCCCGTTCGCCGGCCCCCCAACGGCAGCGTTACTCCCGTCGTGTGAAGGACTTCCCACGGGTGCCCGCGCCGCCTATAAAATTCTCGCCGGAACCGTGACCGGTCCCGTGCCTGCCTTCCATTGTCGCCGTTCCGGAGCGGTGCCGGGGGCGCACGAGGCCTGTTCCCAGAGGCCTGCTCTCAATAGATGGGTGAAAAGCAATTCAGATTGAGGATTCACGCCGGGCGGCGGTGCATCAGCCTCGAATCTTTATAGACGGGCGACACGGGCACTGCGTTCCGTGTCGCGGTTCAGGGCAGGGCCGCACGGGGGCGGCCGGCAGGCACACTACTCCTCCATGGATAGGACGGAAACGCGGGCAAGCCGCTATTTGTGACGGTAGGTGATTCGACCTTTGGTCAAATCGTACGGTGAAAGTTCCAAGGTGACCCGATCGCCGGCCAGGACTCGAATCCGGTTCCGGCGGAGTTTCCCCGCCAGGTGCGCCAGCACGAAGCGGTCCTGGTCCAACTGCACGCTGAACTGGCCGCTAGGAAACTTTTCCACTACGGTTCCGGTCACTTCGATGGAATCTTCTTTGCTCATTCGCCTCCTACTGTCCTTTGATGTTTTGGGAAACCGCTTCGATTCGCACCCGCATGGGCGCGACCGGACACAGTTGTAGCTAAAAGCGGCGTAATCGTATCGCCCTGATTATACAGCAGCCTTGCGCTGCGAAGCCGGACCTTTCCGCTACCCGCGAACATGGGTCCCGCGCGCCGTGCTAACGGTAATAGCCGGAGTATGAGGTTATGGTACGGACTTGGGGAAGATGGGATAGAAACAGAGAGAAACATACCTCCGGAGCAGAACCGG
Organism: Bryobacteraceae bacterium; assembly: GCA_035561355.1. GTDB lineage: Bacteria > Acidobacteriota > Terriglobia > Bryobacterales > Bryobacteraceae > DATMXS01. The sequence continues at coordinate 25,566 of DATMXS010000387.1, forward strand.
TACTATGACGAGTAGGTTAAGGTAGGCAGACCCCATCATCTTGTGGGTGTTCCACCCTGCGCGGCTGCGGGCACATGGTGCTCAAAATAGGGTGCAGGTCCGGATTCCTCCATCCGGACCTGCCGTTTGACAGTTGTTCACGCGGCTCGAATCACACGGCGCGTCGAGCCCGGTCGAGTTCGTGCGGCGATGCGAACCACCTCCGCTGAATCGCCTTCCAGGTCAGTGCCTGGTATAGTCCCGCCAGACCGACCAGACCGTAGATGATCGCGCTGAGGGCCGATACCTCGCCGAATCGCATCCCGAACAGAAAAGCGACCAGATCAAAACCGGCAATCGCCACCAAACCCCAGTTGACGGCGCCGACTACAACCAGCACCGCCGCCAGTACATCAATGGATCTCATCAGATCCCCCCTTTGCTCCTTTGGATTCCGAGCGTTCCAAAAATTGTCAGATTTTCCGTGTGTTCCAGCGACGAGCAGCGTGGGCTCGTTACAAACTCTTCGAACTTGCGAATCAGTTCGCTCGTCCTGTCAGGCATGCTGCGCGATCTGCTCTATGCCTTCCGGACCTTCCGCCAGAGTCCGGCTTTCACGGCCGTGGTGGTGCTCTCGATTGCGATCGGGATCGCTGCCAATGCCACTGTATTCAGCATGGTCAACGGCCTGCTCTTCGGCACGCTCCCAGTGGAGGAGCCCGAGTGGCTGGTTACGTTCAATTCCGGCCGCACGTTCTCCTATCCCGATTACGTTGATTACCGCGAGCAGGGTCGCAGCGTGTTCGAGGACGTTGCCGCGCACCTGATCCTGATGCCCGCGAGCGTCGGAGGGCGGGGTGAACCGGAGCGGGTCTGGGGGCAACTGGTCGGCGGGAACTACTTTTCCGTGGTGCGCGTGAGGCCGGCCCTCGGGCGCGGCATCCTGCCCGAAGAGGCCGCCACGCCCGGGCGCGATCCGGTCGTCGTCCTGAGCGATTCGCTCTGGCGACGTCGCTTCGGCGCCGATCCGGGAATTCTCGGGCGTACTATTCTGCTGAACGGCATGCAATTCACGGTCGTGGGCGTGACTCCCCGCGGCTACACAGGCACGGATCGTGGCCTGATTGCCGAATTCTGGGCGCCGCTCAGCATGTTGAAACAGCTCATGCCGGATTTCGGCAGCGAAGACATCATGATGGCGCGCGGCACCCAGTGGCTCACTCTGCACGGGCGCCTGAAGCCGGGCGTCAGCAGTGCAGCCGCCGTGACCGCCGTGAACGTGATCAAGCGGCGGATCGACGACACTTATTTCAAGAACGACGAGCACCGCCGCAAGCGGACCCTGACGATCGACAAAGCCGGCGTCCTGATGGATGGCATGGAGAGTGGCGTCGTGGGCTTGTTGACCGTGCTGCTTGTGGTATCCGGGCTTGTGCTGCTGATTGCCTGCGCGAACGTTGCGAACGTGCTGCTGGCGCGCGCAACGGGGCGCCAGAAGGAGATTGCGATCCGCCTCTCCATCGGCGCGGGGCGCTGGCGGCTGATCCGCCAGCTTCTGACCGAAAGCGTGCTGCTGGCCTGCGCGGGCGCAATCGGCGGCTTCGTGCTGGCGTGGTGGGCCGCGCGCGGCCTGTCCCGCCTCAGCCTGCCGCTGCCCATCCCGATCACGTTCGACTTCACGCCGGATCTGCGCGTAATGGCGTTCACAGCCGCGCTCGCAGTGCTCACCGGCATCCTGTTCGGCCTTGCGCCAGCAATCCGCGCCACTCGCCCGACCCTCACGGGCGCGCTCAAGGGCGATTCCGTCGTGTTCGGAAAAAGGCGGCGCTTCAGCCTTCGGAACGGACTCGTGATCGTCCAGGTGGCG
>DATMXS010000388.1:0-9701 GCA_035561355.1 Bryobacteraceae bacterium
ACGTCGGCTTCCTGAACCCAGCGCCCGGTGTCGTCGATGCGAAGCTGCGAGTCGCGGGCAGGCACCTGCTTCAAGGCGACGATGATCTTCATTGCTTCCAGTTTAATGAAAAGTTGTTCACCACAGAGATGCGGAAACAGAGCCACGACCGTAAGGGAGTGGCAGCGATGCAGAGGCGGGAAGAAATCAGAGCGCACGGTGTAACCGCGCGCTGTGACTTCCTAACATTCTGGACACATCGTAGTCCGAGCGCTTTGCAACAGGGCACGTCCACCCCCGTCCAAAATAGCCGTTTCGGCTGAAGACCGTCGTTGACATGCGCCGGAAGCGGCGTGATCGGTCCCGGCGCCAAGCGCCTCAACAAAATTGAGCTATTCGTACCGTAAGGCTTCGATCGGATCCAGTGCGGCCGCCTTGCGGGCCGGGTAGTAGCCGAAGAACGCCCCCACTGCGATCGAGAACAGCGCCGACGCGACGATCGAAATAGGCGAGATCAGCCGCGGCCAGCCGAAACCCGCGGAGAGGCCGAACGACAGCCCGACGCCCACCAGAATCCCCGCTGCGCCGCCAATCACACCCAGCACGATCGATTCCAGCAGGAACTGCTGACGGACGTACTTCGCGCGCGCCCCGATCGCGAGCCGGATGCCGATCTCGCGCGTCCGTTCCGTCACGGACACCAGCATGATGTTCATGATGCCGATGCCGCCGACGAGCAGCGATACCGCTGCGATGCTCCCAAGGAGCATTGTCAGGATGCCGGTGGTCGCCTTGGCCGCTTCGGCCGCTTCGGTCAGGTTCCGCACCGAAAAATCGAGTTCCTGCCCGGGCCGGATATTGTGCCGCTGCATCAGCAGGTCGGTGATCTGCGTCTCCGCCCGCGTTGTGTCCGCTGCCGACGCCGCTGACACGTACGCGGTCGGCACGTAGGTTATGGACAGCAACTTCTTCATGGCCGTGGTGTACGGCATCAGGAGAGTGTCGTCCTGATCCTGGCCCCACTGGTTGCGGCCCTTGGCTTCGAGAACGCCGACGATGCGAAACGGCAGGTTCCGCACGCGGACTGTCTGGCCCACGGGATCCGCGCCGGAGAACAGCTCGTCGGCAACGGTCTGCCCGATTACCGCAACACGCGCCGCGCTCCGCACATCCCCCTCAGAAAAGAAATCGCCTTCGGAAACGGAGCGCTGCCGGATTGCAGTGTAATCCCGAGCCACGCCTTCCGCCCTCGTTGTCCAGTTCCGGTTCCCGAAGACCAGCGGAACGCCAACGGAAACACTGGGGCTGACGTATGCCGCCGCCGGGACTTCGCGCGCGATCGCCTCTACGTCGGCAACCGTCAGTGTGGTTGCCGTGGCGCCGCCCATTCGCATGCCGCCCGAAGACTGCGACCCCGCGCTCACGATGAGCATGTTGGTCCCCATGCTCGCGATCTGGTCGGACACCTGCTTCTGCGCGCCCTGCCCGAGCGATACCATCGCGATCACCGCCGCAACGCCAATGATGATTCCGAGCATGGTGAGGCCGGAGCGCACCTTATTCCGCGCCAATGCGCGCAGTGCGACTTTGAGAATGGGTCCTATGCTCATGCCACCTCCTGCGTCTGAAGCGTATCCTGCACGATGCGGCCGTCCCTCATCGTGACCACGCGGTTCGCGAACTGCGCGATGTCCGGTTCATGCGTTACCAGCACGATCGTGATGCCGGCCCCGTTCAGGCGTTGGAACAGCGCCATGATCTCGTCCGAAGTCGCGGTATCCAGGTTGCCCGTCGGCTCGTCCGCCAGGATCAACGACGGGCGCGTCACCAGCGCGCGCGCGATTGCCACACGCTGCTGCTGCCCGCCCGAAAGCTGGTTGGGCTGGTTCGACGCACGATGCGCCAGCCCTACCGCGTTCAGCGCGGCACGCGCCCGCCGAACACGCTCCTGCGCCGGCGTGCCCATGTAAAGCAGCGGCAGCTCGACATTCTCCTGCGCCGACGTTCGCGGCAGCAGGTTGAACGCCTGGAACACGAAGCCGAGCTTGTGCAGCCGCAGGTCTGCTCGAGCGTCCTTATCGAGAGAGCCCGCATCGACGCCGTCGATCAGGTAACGCCCCGCGGTGGGGCGATCCAAACAGCCGATCACGTTCATCAGCGTAGATTTCCCGGAGCCGGACGCGCCCATCAGAGCGACGAACTCGCCCGCCTGAATCTCCAGCGAAACGTTGCGCAGCGCGTGCACGCGCTGATCGCCCGAGGCGTAAACCTTGTGAACGCCCTCCATTCGAATTACCGGATGCATTAGCGTCCCCTCCGCCCGCCGCCTGCCAGTGGATTGCTCGGCCGCGGAGCCGCGGCGCGCTCCTTTACTTGTGGCAGTGCGATGCGGTCGCCTTCGCGCAAGTCGCCTGAGACCACCTCGGTGAACCGGCCGTCCGTCAGCCCTTGGCGTATGTTCACCGGCTTCAGCTCTTCACCGGCCTGCTTATACACAGCGCGTGAGCCGGGCTGGTAACGCAGGGCGGCGTTCGGGATTCGCAGCACGTTCTTCGTCTCAGCCACCACCGCGGTGATGTTCGCCGTCATGCCGGGACGAAGCTTCAGGCCGGGGTTCGCGACGTCGATTACCGCCGTGTACGTCACCACGTTCTGAACCGTCGTCGGATTCAACCGGACCTGTGCGATGCGGCCCTCAAACGTGTCGCGCGGAAATGCATCCACCGTGAAGCTGGCCTTCGCGCCCGGCGCGAGTTGCCCTACGTCCGCCTCGTCCACATCCGCGAGCACCTGCATGGCGGAGAGGTCGTTCGCGATCACAAATAGCGTCGGCGCCTGGAGGCTGGCGGCCACCGTCTGTCCCACGTCCACATTGCGCGCAATCACCACACCGTCCACCGGGGCCGTGATGACGGAGCGTCCCAGGTTCACAGATGCGATCTCCACCGCTGCCCGGGCCTGCTGCTCCTGGGCGCGGGCCGAAGCGAGTTGCGCCCGTACGGTGGTGAGCTGCGCTTTGCTCTGCCCTGCCTGCGCTACCGCCTGGTTGTACTGTGCGGCTGACTGATCGAAGCCGGCCTTCGAAGTGTCGAGCGCCTGCCGCGCGAGCACGCCGGCGTTGAACAGTTCCAGGTTGCGCGCATAGCTGGCGCGGGCGTCCTCCATGGCAGAGCGGGCGCGGTCGGCATTCGCCTCAGCGGCTGTAATGGATGCCTCGGAACTCGCGACAGAACCCTGGGCTGCCATCACTCCGGCCTGTGCCGCAAGCAGGTTGGCCCGCGCCTGCGCGAGTTGTGCCTCGAGTTGCTCCGAATCGAGCCGTGCGATTACCTGACCTTGCTTCACCTGCGTGTTGAAGTCGGCGAAAATGCCTGCGATGACGCCCGAGATCTGGCTCCCGACCTCAACGGTCTTGAGTGCCTGTACGCGTCCGGTCGCCGAGATCGTTTTCACAATGTCGCCGCGATCCACAGTGGCAAAGGTGGTTACGGGTGCGCCGCCGCCTGTCAGTTTCGGTATGAGCGCCGCTGCGAGCAGTGCCAGAACGCATACCGCACCCCCGGAAATCCACCACTTCCGGCGAGATCGCCGGGGCGGTTCCGGAGCGGCCTCCGGCTCATTGAAGCCATACACTTCCAGAAGGTCATCCGCTGGTTTCGCCTGGTGCATTGTTATCCGCCCTCATCAATAGAGACGGCCCTGCCACAGCCGAAGGCGTAAAGTGTCTGTAAAGACTGGGGACCTTCTGCCTTCTGCCTTGCTGCCTTCTGCCTTGCTGCCTTCTGCCCTCTGCCTTCTGTATTCTGGAAGTTCCGTGCTCTGGTTCTTCCGCCGTAGCGTCCCCGATATCAACCGCGTCCTGCTCGTCGAAAGCGGGTCGCGCCGGATTGCCGAGCGCCTGCTTCCGCTCCTGCGCAGCAATCACGGGCCGCAGGTGTCGGTGGATTTGGTCACCTGCTATCCGGGCCTGCCGGAAGGTTACCCGGAAAGCACGGTTGTCTTCCGGACGCCCGAGCAGCCGGATCGCCGGGCCCTCTTTGCTGAGATCGCCGCCGGCAATTACCCGCTGCTCGGCATCGTCTGCTCAGGCGAGCCGATCCTTCTGAAGTGGAAGCTGGTCCTGGCCGCACGCCTGCGCGCGAAGGTTTTCATCGTCAATGAGAACGCGGACTATTTCTTTCTGGACTACAGTCATTGGCGCATCCTTGTCCGTCTCGGGTTTGATCGCGCCGGACTGGCCGGCCCGTCTGCAGCCCGCAACCTCGCGAGCCTGGCCCTGTTCCCCCTGACTCTTGCCTACCTCCTGACGTACGCGGCCTGGGTCCATTCGGCCCGACTCTTGCGAAAAGCGGTACGCCTCATCTGATCTGCGTGGTACCCCCGGCAATTAGTCCCATTCACCCTTGCCACTCGGGTATGCTGGTGTCTCCCCCGCATGAGAGCGATTCTTGTCCACACACCGGGCGGCCCTGAGGCCATGCGCATGGATGATGCGCCCATTCCCGAACTCGCACCCGGCCAGGCACTTGTCAAAGTTGCCGCCGCCGGCGTGAACTTCATCGACGTCTACTACCGAACCGGCCTTTACAAAGCGAACGCTCCGGTGGTGATGGGAATGGAAGGAGCGGGAACCGTTGAGGCGGTCGGTCCGGAGGTTTCCGAAGTGGCGCCCGGCGATCGCGTCGCCTGGGCGATGTCACGCGGGTCGTACGCGGACTACGCAGCGGTGCCCGCCTGGATGCTGGTCAAGATACCCGAAAGCCTCGGCTTCGATAAGGCGGCGGCGGTCATGCTGCAAGGCATGACGGCTCACTACCTGACCCATTCCACCTGGCCCCTCAAGGCTGGCGACGTCGCGCTCGTTCACGCCGCCGCCGGCGGAGTAGGGCTTCTGCTGATCCAGATCGCGAAGAAGCGCGGAGCCCGCGTCATTGGAACCGCTTCGACCCAGGCCAAGGCCGAACTCGCTGTGGAAGCCGGCGCCGATGCGGTGATCATTTATACACGGCAGGATTTCGAACCGGAGGTGAAGCGCCTCACAGCCGGCCGAGGTGTCGACGTGGTGTACGATTCCGTCGGGCAGGCCACGTTTCTGAAGAGCCTCGTGTGCCTGCGGCCGCGCGGGATGATGGTTACGTACGGCCAGTCCAGCGGACCCGTTCCGGCGTTCGACCCGCTGATCCTGAACCAGATGGGCTCGCTGTTCGTCACGCGGCCAAGCCTCGCGCATTACTGCGCCACACGGCTCGAGCTGCTATGGCGGGCGGACGATATTCTCGGGTGGGTCGGCTCCGGCGAATTGAAGGTCCGCATTGACCGCACGTATCCGCTCGCGGAGGCCGCGCAGGCTCACCGCGATCTGGAGAGCCGCAAGACCGCCGGCAAGGTGCTGCTTACGCTGTGACCACGCGCGCCAGAAGCCTGACGGCGCTTTCCGAGCCGGAACAGCGGCGCGTCCGGCTTACGGAAGCATTCACTGCCGTTAAGATCGATGCGCTGATCGTTTCCTCGGCTGCGAACATTCGCTATCTGAGCGGCTTTACGGGCTCAAACGGGCTGCTGCTCGTAGCCCCGGGCGCGGCGGTTCTGTTTACCGATCCCCGGTACACCACACAGGCCGCCCAGGAGACCGATTGCACGGTGCGCATCGTACACGGCCCGCTTCATCCCGCGCTCCTGCAGGCCGCCGCGCGCCGCCGTCTGCGCCGCCTGGGCTTCGAACCCGCTGGGCTGACCTGGCAGGCATGGAACCGCATCAACGAGGGTCTTCCGCTAAACACGTCCCTTTACCCCGCTCCTCCGCTCGCCGAATCCATGCGCCGCATCAAGTCTGCGTCCGAAGTCGAGGCGATCCGGCGCAGCGTGATCACGAACTCGAAAGCGTTCGAACGCGCCTCTCGCAAGATCGCTCCCGGCATCACGGAAGCCGCGCTCGCCGCCGCGATCGAACACCAGATGCGCCTGCTCGGGGCCGAGAAGCCGGCGTTCGACACCATCGTCGCGTCCGGCCCGCATACCGCCCTGCCGCACGCCGTCCCGCGCGATGTCGCCGTGAGGCCGAAGCAACTTGTGCTGGTCGATATGGGATGCTTCCAAGCCGCGTATGCCAGCGATATGACCCGCATGGCGTTCACCGGCACACCGCCCCCGCGGGTTCGCCGGCTCTATAAGGCAGTGCTCGAAGCGCAGCTTGCGGCTTGTGACGCCGTGCGCGCGGGCGTGCAGGCCGGAACGGTCGATCGGGCCGCGCGCCGCGTGCTGAGAGGCTACGGTTACGAGCGACTCTTCATCCACTCCACCGGCCACGGCCTTGGTCTCGAAATTCACGAGCCGCCCCGCATCGGCCGCCGCGATCCGTCCGTCCTCCAAGCCGGCATGGTGATCACCATCGAGCCCGGCGCGTACATCGAAGGGTACGGCGGCATCCGGATCGAAGACACCATCCTGGTCACCGAAACCGGCTGCGAAATCCTGACCCCAACCTCCAAAGACCTCCTGACCGTCCCGTAGCGGCCGAGCATGCCCGGCCACGGCGCGCCGGGGCAAGTCCGCAACTCAAGCTTCCGGCGAAGCGCGTTATCATAACTCCTTCCATGAAGCCCCTTCTAGCCCGTATTGTCCTGATCCCCCTCGCGGCCGCAGGGTTCGCTGCCGCCCAGGATTCCCCCTTCGTTCAGCCTGATGTTTACCGCTACCTCTCCGGTGAAATCTCCGGCGACGTGGCGTACGATCACATCCGCCACCTCACCCTGTACCACAGCACTTCCGGCGCCTCCCAGGGCTTCCGCGACAAGATGCGCTGGATCGCGGACAAGGCCAGGCAGGTTGGTCTTCAGGAGATCCGCATTATCGAGAACCTGCCCCTCCGCGGCCCCGGCTGGAGCGTGCAATCGGCCGAGTTGTACGAGACGGCCCCGGCCTACCGCCGGCTTGCCGGCTTCGACGATACGGCCGTCATGATCGCCGACAACAGTTCGCCTGGCGAGTGGACCGGCGAACTGGTGGATGTGGGCAGCGGCGTCTCCGCCAAGGACTACGAGGGCAAGGACGTCAAAGGCAGGATCTTGTTGATTAGCTCGGGTGCCCTCGGCGCGGCCGCGCGTGAAGGCGTTGAGCAGCGTGGCGCGCTCGGCATCGTTTCGTACAACGGGGATAACCTGGAGCGGCCCGAACAGATCGCGTGGTCGCATCTGCCCGCGCCCAGTGAGGGCAAGCCCGGCACGTTCGGTTTCGCTCTCTCTAACATCGCGGGCTCGGAGCTGAGGCAGAGGCTCGCACGCGGCGAGAAGATTACCCTGCAAGCGCGTGTCGCCGCAACGTTCGACACGGACCGGCCACAGTGGCTGATGGAAGGCTGGATTCGCGGCAAGCGCCGCGACCAGGCCGTGGTCCTGACCGCCCATGTCCAGGAAGAGAAATACTCCGCCAACGACGACAACAGCGGCTGCGCGAACCTGCTCGAGATCGCACGCGCGTACACCAAGCTCATCAAAGAAGGGAAGCTGCCGCAGCCCGAACGCGACATCCGCTTCTGGTGGGTGAATGAGATCAGCGGCGAGTACGCGTACTTCTCACGCCACCCCGAGCAGCGCGCCAACATGCTGGTGAACCTTAACCAGGACATGGTCGGCGCCAAGCAGTCGCTCGGCTCCCGCATCCAGCACATCACGCGCACGCCGTGGTCGCGCCCGAGCTATCTCAACGACGTCGTCGAGAGCATCGCCACGATGGTGATGCGGGGCAACACCTCGTATCTCTCGGCCGTGCAATCCGGCCGTCACCGCGGCAATTACTCAAAGCCCATCCTGTCGCGCACCGGCACCCGCGAGCGCTTCGGCGCCGAAATCGTTCCTTACTTCTCGAACACTGACCACATGGTGTTCGTCGATTCCATCATCGGCATCCCTGCCGTGACCCTCACCAACTGGCCCGACGACTACATCCACTCCAGTTACGACGACCTCTGGAACGTGGACCCGACGCAGTTGCAGCGCAACGCGTTCCTGGTAGCCGCCGCTGCGTGGTATTTCGCGGCGCTTCAGCCGGCTGACGTTCCCATCCTCGTGGGCGAGGTCCACGCAGGCGCGCAGAAGCGGCTGGCCGCCGATTTCGCTCGAGCCTCCTCGATGCTGCTCAGCGAGCCCGCGGGCGCGAAACGTGCGCGGCTCTACCACGATGGCGTGAACCTGATCGAACGCGCAGCAGAGCGTGAGCAGACGGCCCTCCAATCGACGCGCGTCTTCGGAGCAAAGCCCGATGCCGGCGGGATCGCCGTGTCGGCCGCCGCGTTCAAGAAAGCCCTCACGCAGACCTATACACTTCTGACGGGCAGCCAGCCTTCGGCCCCGGAAGTGACCGAAACAGAGAAGAAGATGGCGGGCCATGTGCCCGAAGTGGCTTTGGGCGTGGCCGACTACATCGAGAAGCGCGGTTGGGGCGGCGGGGCGGGAGCCGGACTGCACCACCTGATGGCCTTCGAGGCCCTCAACTTCGTGGACGGCCGCCGCAGCTATGCGGATATCTACAAGGCCGTTCGCGCCGAGGCGCAATCCGTAGGCGAATGGTACTACGGCGAGGTGGAGCTACAGGCGGTGGCGGACGTTCTGGATGCCGCAGTGAAGAAAGGCATGCTCAAGCTGAAGTAGTTCTGCGGTTTGCGGACGTGCCCGTGCCGTATCTCCGGGCCTATACGATCATTGAAGCATTTTAAGTTGAAATGATTTGACTATCGAAAGTAATGGGTCCACAGTTAGCTGGACAGGCTAACTAAAGAGAACGGTGACGCGCGACGTCTGATCCGCGCACCCTGACGCACGTCCCCCGCACGTGCCGAAAAGGCGGCGGTCGTCGAGCGACATCGCGACGTGGAGGAATGATGCCGGATCTCGCTCAGCTCGGTCAGACGCTCCTGAATCTCCAGTTCTTCGTCCTTTATTTCGCGTGTACGCTCATGCTTGCTTTCGTGCTCGGGTTGTGGCGGGCGCGGTAAGCCAGGATAAGATCAAATCCGCGTGCATCGCCGTGGTCAGGCGGTGCGTGATCAGCACGGTCGTCGGTCATCATGCTGCTTGGATGAGTCGACCAGCGCGATGGCCCCCCTGGCGCCGATAAAAAACCACCAGCACGATGCCGGCGAGTTGGCTTTTGGCGACGCTCTGCATTACGGAAAGGGCGGCGAGTCCGCAGACACTACTATCAAAGCCTTTCTCTGCGTCCCCGCGTCTCTGCGTTGAACTCAACCCTCGCCCTCTCTGCGTTGAGAGCTTGATACAAAGCGTTGAATCGGCGGAGTGGACTGAGAGATTTTCTATCCGAATGACACTACACTGGTGTGCCGCAAGCAACCCCCGCGCTTATACGGCTACGGCCTATCGCTAATGCTATTCGGACCGCTGTTAAATTCGGCGTGCTTAATCGCTGGGTTCGACGCGGAAAGCATATTCGCTGCCCGCTGAACGTGTGGTTCTATTCCCCTCATCGCAAGATCAGCCTCGGCGATTACGTGCAGTTCGGACCCGGGTGCTCCGTCCAGTGCGACATCACTTTCGGCAGCAAGGTTCTGGTGGGGCGCAACGTCGCGTTCGTCGGGCGGGACGATCATCGGATCGACCTGGTGGGGCGCACGATCTGGGATTCGGGGCGTGGCGACCGGCACGAGACCGTCATTGAGGACGATGTCTGGATCGGGCACGGGGCGATCGTGGTGACCGGGGTGAGGGTGG
>DATMXS010000389.1:0-3588 GCA_035561355.1 Bryobacteraceae bacterium
AGCCCCGCCACCTCCGCGTCCGCCTGCTCGATCGCGACCCCCGGCTTGAGCCGGACAATCATTGAAGTGAGGTCGCGGCAGCCGCGGTAATGCAGCGTGCCGTCCCCCGTCCCCATCGCCGTCGCCATCGTGATCGGCATCCAGACATCGAACACTACGCCCACGAGCGACCCGCGGAACTCCGGCGGCGCCACGCCGACTATCGTCAGGTCGTGCCGGTTCAGCCGGATCGTCCTGCCCAGCACCTTGGGGTCGCCCTGGTACCGGTTCCGCCAGAGTTGATAGCTGATCACCGCCACGGGGTAGCCGCCTTCCCGGTCGCGCCCTTCCTCGGGGAGAAACGTCCGCCCCATCACCGGCTTCACTTCGAGAACGTCGAAGTAATTGGCGGAGACCAGCTCGGCCCAGGCGCGCTCGGTGCGGCCCTTGTCGCCCACGCTGAGCGGCGTGATGCGCCCGATTGCCACTCCCGAGACCTGCTTCAGGTTGTCGCGGTAATCGCGGTAATCGAGGTAAGAGGTGCTGGCATTCGGCAAGAGGGTCTCGATCAGTGCCAGATCCTGCAGGTGGCGAACGCCCGGGAACGGGTGCAGCAGCACCGCGTCGATCCAGGAGAACACGGTCGAGTTCACCGCGATGCCCAAGGCCAGCGTCAGCACCGCCACGGCGGTGAAGCCGGGGTTGCTTTTCAACATCTTCAGGCCGAACCGGATATCCTGCATCGCACGCTTATACAGGCAATTTTCGGTCCCCTGCCTAAGCTGTTGGAATCGAGGGCGGCCCGGATCGCTCCGCCGTGCGGTTCCGGAACCGAATGTCCGAAATTGGACAATTTCGGAGGATGGGAACGAACATCCTAAACGTCCAATCGCGACGCGCTGTCCATTGCACTCGATTCGCGTACTGAGCGAAATCCTCTGCACGCGTGGCCGTCCATCGCCGTCATGCGAACTGAAGGAGAGTTGAGACAATGCGCTTTCTCTGCTGTGTCCTCATGCCGGCAGCATTGCTGGCTCAGACGGACCCGTACGCTGCGACGTGGATCAATGAGAAGGCAGACGGAAATATCCCGCAGGTCTCGGTCCGTCGTGATGCCAATCGCGTTATGGTGCATGCGTGGGGCCGCTGCAGCCCGGTTGATTGTGATTGGGGCGAAGCGATGGCGCAGGAGTTCCATGGCACACAGCTGGCCACTTGGAACCAAGGATTCTCGACCACCAGCATGCATCTTATGCCTCAACCGGACGGTCGATTACTGATTGCCTGCCGAACTACATACCATGACGAGAGGCGAGGCACCGACAGCGCCAGCGCGGAACTCTTCAAGCGTGGAGACGAGGTCAAGCTGAGTCCTGAAGAGGACGCTGCGCGGGCACTCCTGGGACGCGCTGCGGAAGCTTACAAGGGCCTGCGAAATGTACGGTTCGAAAGTACCCGCACCACGACGCGAAAGGCAGACACGAGTGCGGTGCGAACGGTACGGCGGTCCACGATTCAATTCGCCGGGCCGGCCCGGCTCAGAATTGAATCGAGCATCCGCGGTGAAACGCAATTGATTATCGCGGATGGCGCCACGGTTTGGACCGTGTATCCCGACTCGAATACTTATACGAAAACGCCGCAAGGTCAGGCGCTTTCCTCACTGCCCGTGATCGGCTTGTACACTCTTCTAGACAAGATGCGCGGCACGCCCCGGCTCGCCGGACGCGAGATCATTGAAGGTGCACAATGCGATGTGATCCAGATCGAGCGCGAGCACGGCGCATCACAGAAGCTGTGGATTGACGCACGCACTCATCTAGTCCGCCGCGACATGCAACAGGATGCAAACGGCATCACCGATGTTGTATTTCAGGCGGCTCACCTGCACCACGCGCCCGGGGCCCATGTGTTCGCATACGATCCGGCGCTGACGAACGCACAGGACCGCCGGCAGCTCACGCAGCAGGCGCCTGAAACACTCACGGGCAAGCCGGCACCCGACTTCGTACTGGGGGATTTGGACGGCAAGACGGTTCGCCTTGCCGACTTGAGAGGGAAAGCGGTCATCCTGGATTTCTGGGCCACTTGGTGCGGGCCATGCCGTGAAGCGCTTCCCGTGCTGGAATTGCTGCACCGGACGTTCGCCGATCGCGGTCTGGTCGTACTCGGCGTCAACACGGAGGGCGCCGAGATCGCAAGAGGCTTCCTCAGCAAAGAAGGATATACGCTCCGTTCGCTCACCGATGCTAAGGAGCGTGTGACGAGGGCGTATCAGGTGGTTCCGCTGCCGACCACGGTCGTAATCGACCGTGAAGGCCGGATTACCTTGTACGAGGTCGGCGCCAGCCCAGCACAACTTCGTGACGCAGTGAGCAAACTGGGGCCGTGGTGAGCGACTGAGGGACCGAACGCCCTACTCCTTTCGGTGACGAAATAACTTTGATGCGGCTACAGGGCTCCAACAACAAATACAAATACAAATAGGTACAGCAACAATTTAAACCTTTTCCGAGATGCCGGCTGCGGCCGCGAGAGGGCGCTTGCGTGGACGTCCGGGAGGCCGGGATTCAAGATTGCGGTCGAGTGTGCGGCCGAGTTGAACAATGAACTCATCGCTGCCGAGTGGCAGGCCAACTCCCGTCGCCTGCCGCAGCCGTTCCTGGAACGCCTCCTCGCCCACACTGGTGCGCAGCACTTCTCGCCAGCGCTCGCCCGAGTACCGCGACGACCACTGCGCCATGGCCAGGCGGCTTTCGGGATCCCATCCTTGGCAGTGGGCCTTCGCGCTCGACCAGGGATGCTGGTCCGCTGTTTCAGCGAGCCCCGCCCGAACCGGATTGCGTTCCACGTAGGCCATGGCGCGCCATGTGGCAGGCTCGTCCAGCGGGCACGAGTAGAAACGGGCCTGCCAGAGGTGCCCGGAGCCACGCCGCAGCACGTTCGCATAGCGCGCGTAGTCGCTGTGAGTGCGGCCGAAGACGCGGGCCAAGCTGATCTCGCGTCGCGGGACGGCGATGAAATGCACGTGGTTGGTCATGAGGCAGTAACCCCAGACCTCGAGATCGTACCGGCCGGCGTACTCGAACAGAGTCTCGAGATACGCGCGGCGGTCCCGCTCATGCCAGAAGACATTTTGTCTATCGGTTCCGCGCTGTGTGACGTGGTGCGGCACGCCGATCGCGACCACACGTGATTTCCTCGGCATCATGCAGGTAGTGCAAGAGGGCGGAGAGTTCTCTCAAGAAAAGGTGAAAGTTGTTACTGTCCCCGTTTTCCCTCAAGAAACGTTTTCCCTCAAGAAAAGGTGAAAATTGTTACTGTCCCCGTTTTCCTCCCCACACAAGGTTTTCGAGTTTTCCCCGTTCCCATCAGTAAACAAGGTCGGCGCTCCCAACAAGGTTTTCGAAGCTCGATACCCGGCCCGCTGGTCCCTCACGCTTCACCGGCCCGCCTCACGACGGCCTGCGCAAGACTCGAGGCCAGGATGGTTCGCTACTCCTTTCCTGTAGGACTCTTTCATTCCCTACTACATGCCGGTTTATCCCGGCGCACTTACTGCCCGTTTCCGAATTGACGCATTGCGGGAGCGTCACCAAACTGCTGCCG
>DATMXS010000390.1:0-2305 GCA_035561355.1 Bryobacteraceae bacterium
GCTGTCGCGGAACACCAGGGGACCGGTCACGAGCCAGTCGAAGATGGGCTCCAGTCGATCCAGCCGTGCTCTCAGCTCGCCGCCGAACAGCGGCTCGGGCCGGAAGCCATTCTGGCGGAGCAACTCCTCGGGCGCCAAACCGCAGACGTTGACCGCGCCGCCTTCTATCGAGCTTATTCCGACATAGCAACTGCGGAAGAAGAACATTTCCACGGTGTCTTCGGAATGGCCGCGGAAGTGAGCTTTGAAACCGAAGAGACGCTCGCCTTTTCGCGTGGACGTCTGCCGGCCGTGGGCAACAACGGTGGGCTCGCACCCAGGCTTCGCCGCTGCGGTCTTCAGGTCTGCCCCGCGCGCTACTGCCTCGCGGAGCAGGAGGTCGTCAAGGACGTAGCGGCTAAGGCTATAGGCCGGCTCGGGCAGCGAGAATCGCTTGCGCCGCTTCCCGATATGCAAGACCACGCGCGCGAGACGCGCCGGCCGCGCCGACGAAAAAGAGGGCCATAAGCCGAGAGCATCGACAACGCCGCCGATTTCGGGGGACAGAAACTCGCCACAAACCCTGTGCCGCGGAAAATGCGACTTCTCGTACAGAGTCACGGATGCGCCCTCGGCAAGCGCGGCGAGGGCGGCGGCGCACCCGGCTGGCCCTGCGCCTATTACCGAAACGGCACGACGCTCAGTCATCCCTCACCAGGAGATGTCCACAACCTGCCGGATGTAGAGCGGAGCCAACGTGTGACTGACACGGCCGCCGGTACCCTGCAACGCCGTATCGACCACGCGGCGCATCTCGGCGGGCGTGTAGGCGCGGCGGACCGACGTCAAGCCATCAATCACGTTTAAGCGGTACAGAAACGGGGCCACGAACGCGCGGAATAGCACCAGCGGCAGCCGGTGGCGCACCAGGTCGAGCACGATAAATCGCCTGCAGGAGCGGGACACGTTGTGAATGAGCCGGATAAATTCGGATTCGGAAAGGTGGTGTGCCAGACAGACGGCCACGGCAACATCGGCCGGAGGCAGAGGATCGACTATGGCATTGCCGGTATGGATAGGCACCGGGGCCGAGGGGGGCGCGGGACGCAGGTCGAAGCCGACGACCTCCACTCCGAGTTGGCGGCGTATATGATGGAGCAACGCGCCCTGACCGCAGCCGATGTCGAGCACGCTGCGCACCGGGACTGGATCGTGACGGAGAAGGCGCAGGATTTCGGTTGTATTGCCCAACCATCGATGAGTACGGTCGAGGTCACGATGGGCTCGCGCGACCACGTGATCCGCCAAATGGGGATCCTCCAGGAGTTCGCCGGACATGGAGCGCTCCATAGTGCCGAGTTGCCCGACCCACTTTTGCAGCCCCCCAACCGATGACTTGGGCGAACAGGTACCGTCACTCGCGTCAAATCGCCCGCGCATGTCGTTTGGATGCACTGCTAATCATCTTCGATACCATCATCGCCGGTGAATTGGCATCCTGACGCACACCGCAGTTGATCTGCCGCTGCCATACTGGGAGGTTCGGTTATGAGCCCGATACCGATACTCGTCTTGCTGATGGCCTTCGGCGTCGCATCAATGTCAGCTCAGGATAGGGTGAAGCTGATAGATGTGCAACGCAGCACGATCACGATCCACGTCGGCAAAGCAGGTCTATTCTCCGTTGCCGGCCATGAGCATTGGGTTAGTGCCCCAATCTCCGCAGGTTTGATCAACAATTCGGCTGCACCTCACGTGGAATTTAGGGTGGACGCGTCAAAGTTGGAGGTAAAGCCAGATCCGAAGGTCGACGCCAAAACACAGGCTGAGATCCAAAAAGATATGCAGGAATTGACGCTCGAAAGCGCGAAGTATCCGGAAATAGTCTTTAGCTCCTCCCGTGTGGAGAAGCAGGGGGAGGACCAGTGGAAAGTGTATGGCACGCTCACACTCCACGGCGTTGCGAAGCCGGTCGCTGTGACGGTCAGGCGCGATGGAGCAATGTATGTCAGCCATGCGACGGTGAAGCAATCCGATTTTGGAATCAAGCCAGTCACCGTTGCCGGCGGACTGATCAAAGTGAAGGACGAGGTGGAGATCGATTTCCGGATAGCTACCCGACCCGAGTGACCGCGCAGATCTTCTGGAGTGGCTATCCGCCGCCAACACCCAGCCTGAATGCCAGGACCAGCAGGGCGCCGAATACGCATGCGTGGAACAGTTCGCTCACACCAAGTGCATGGATACGGAGGGGTGCGGGTTTGGCTGCGAACCACGCGAATCCGCGGAACAGGACGGGCGCAAATGCGGCGGCAAAGAAATAGCC
>DATMXS010000391.1:0-3363 GCA_035561355.1 Bryobacteraceae bacterium
GAGACGTCCGCGGCGGCCCCGCGAAATTTCGCGCCCGTGCTCTCCTCGGTGGCGGACCAGATCACGTCGCCATCCTTGTTCACCAGGCGCACCGACGCCGTGGCCTCGTGCTTGCGGTCGGCGATGCGCACGCTTTCCTGATCGCCGAGCGAGACGGACGCGGAGCGGCTGGAGCGTCCCGCCGTGGTCCGGGCGCCGTCGGAGGAACTCGCTCCGGCCCGGACGTTCACGCCCTCGCTCGAAGAGAGCGTGTCCGTGTACACCAGGTCCTCGGCCGAGCCGCGGAGGAAAGCGTCGGCGCGTTCGGCGTTCTCAGTGATGATGAAGAGCCGCGAGGAGTGCAAGCCGGCGATGATCATATCCCGGATCTGCGCGGCTGTTTCGCCTCCGCCGAGGCGGTCGACGTAAACCCGCTTGACGGCCAGCAACTGTCGCAGATCGGCTTCGGCCAGCCGCGCACCATCCTGGTCGGAAGCGAACAGTAGCGCAACAACGAGGAGCGCGAGCATAGGCTAACCCTTCCCCGCTTTTCTAGCCTCAATGTCCTGAAACTCCACCTTACGGCCGGTGCGCGCTTCGAGTGACGCCAGCACAGTCCGGACGTTGCGCTTGTCCACCTTAAGGACCAGGGCCTGCTGCGCCCCCGTTTGGTCCGCAAAGCCGATGGTCAGGAAGTGCTGCCGCTTCTTGCTGAGCAGCAGCAGAGGTGAGATGACGATTGCCATCGCATAGCGGCGGTCCACCTGCTGGCCGTATTCGAGCAGGTTGACGCGATCGTACGGGATCTTTAGGTCTGCCGAGTCCGTGCGGAACACGAACTGGCGCGGGCTGGTGAGATCGATAACGCCTGCGCCTCGCGGGAGGCCGGCCACGGTGCCGCCGACGTGCTCGGCTTTGTCGGCCTTCTGGCCCGCAGTGAGGGCAGAGGCGATAAACAGGCACACCACGAGTAATCGCATCTGAGGAATAGGTGCGAAATGCATGAAAAGAATCTCATCGGTCCGTACTGCTACGATAAAAACAGGAATGTCAGAACTCGCGACCCCGTTGTACGGGCCGCGGCCAACGGAAGACAGAGGGGCGAAGCCGTCCCGCCGGGCGATGTTGCTGGGCGGTGGCCTGATCGGATTCGGTGCAACCGGCGCTGCTCTCTATGGCGTCTCGCCGGGTTTTTGGCACTTGTACATGAGAGAGATGAAACGTCCGATCCTGTCGCCGGCCGCGGTTCCCGACCCAAGACTCTGGCCGGATACGGGCCTGCATGCGGCGTGGCTTGGCCACAGCACTGTCCTCGTGAAGGCCGACGGCTTTACTTTCATCACCGACCCTGTGTTCAGCGAGCGCGCCGGTATCGCGCTTGGACCCATAACTCTGGGGATCAAGCGTCTGGTGGCGCCCGCGTTGGCGCTCGCCAACCTGCCCACCGTGGAACTGCTGCTGCTTTCACACGCGCACATGGACCACATGGACCTGCCCTCTCTCAGAACGCTGGAGAGCCGCCACACTTCAGTCGTAACGGCGCCACGCACCAGCGATATCTTCCGGGCTCACATGTACAGGCAGGTGAAGGAATTACGCTGGGGCGAAACGGCGCGCTTCGGGCCCGCGACGATACGGGCGATCGAGGTAAACCACTGGGGCGCACGGATGCGCACGGATAAATATCGTGGGTACAACGGGTATGTGATTGAGTGCGGCAGGTACCGCATCCTGTTCGCTGGCGATACCGCGTCAACCTCGGCGTTTCGCCAAGTGAAGTCGTCAAGGCCGGTACACCTCGCAATCATGCCGATCGGCGCTTACAATCCCTGGATCCGGTACCACTGCACGCCGGAACAGGCCTGGCGCATGGGGAACGACGCCGGCGCGGAGTTCTTACTCCCGGTCCATCACCAGACCTTCGCCCTCGGGCGCGAGCCATTTCTCGAGCCGATTGAGCGATTCTACGGAGCCGCGGGCCGGGATACGAAGCGTGTCGCACTGCGCCGCATCGGGCAGGAATTCCAACTCAGGGTGTAAGGCGGACGCCCTCGTCCGCGCGTGACGTCGCACGTCACGCATATCGGCCGGACGGGCTACGTGAGTACCCGTTGAAGAACGCGCCCTTCGGAGGAGTTGCAAGAGCTTGCCGGCGCGACACAGCGCCAGCAGCGCCTTCGATTCCTCGATCGTGAGACACGTTGACAAGCCAGCCCCGGAGATTATCTGTTATAGCGTACGTCACCGATGCGACCGTAAGGCTTTCCTGGGCGCCGGGGCTAGACGATAGGAGGGCTTGATGCGGGGCGGCAGCGAGCCTCGAATGTCTCCGTGAGGGCCGACTTCGACGTCGTGCCCGATGCCACGGAGAGCACCAGATCGACCAACTCGTCCTCGCTGAAGTCAGGCTCCCAATCGTTGATCAGTAGGAATGCGATGCCGGCGTTCGCGCCCGTCCTCTTGTTGCCGTCCACAAACGGATGGTTCTGGCAGATATGGAACAGGTAGGCAGCAGCCATGGATGGGATGGTCGAGTGCAGGAACTCCCCGCCGAAAGTCGCCATAGGCGTGGCCACCGCCGATTCCATGCCAGCAGGATCGCGAACGCCGTCCGACCCGCCGTACAACTCGATTTGCTGCGCGTGGATTTCCAGGACCTCGTCCAGCGTCAGGAATAGTGGGTCCATGCCGTCGATTATTCAGCGAGTTTCTTGAATGCTTTGCCGTATCGCTTGTGCGCGGTGCGCTGCGCAGTCTCGAACTTCTGGCGCCTTTCGGACTGCTCGGCGGGCGCGACGATGAGCCGGTGCCCGTCCGTGCTGAGGTCGAGCGGCGTATCGGTGTCGATCTTCAGCAGGTCGAGAATCGGCCTGTCGATAACCAGTGCCAAACTGTTTCCGTGCTTCGTGAGCCTCTTGACCATGGTTCCCTCGTATATCCATTGTATCAACCTACGTTGACACGCGCGACAAGCCCGAAAACCCGAATCAATTGAGAAGAACGGTGCCGCATCGATCTTACTCCGGCTCATTTTGTCGAACCGGCACCGGACGGATCGGCCCGCGCCCGCATCCTCTCGAAGCGCTCGCATCGGCGGGTGGGCTTCAGTAGTCCGGCGCTGCCGGTGCTGGCTGATCACCGCGCCGAACAGGAGGGGGACAAGCGGCTGTTTGGTCCCGAGTATCGGGATCACGGAGTGATCTTCTGCCAGCCGAACGGCGCCTACTACTCCCAGGATCGGTTGGAGACGTGATCGAAACCAGCAAGAAACCCGCACCGCCCGAGACTACTGCAAACTACTGCACGGAAGGCCCTCAGATTTTGGTTGTTGTTGGAATCAAAAGAGGTTAGATGGCGGGGACGACGGGGTTCGAACCCGCGACC
>DATMXS010000392.1:0-3510 GCA_035561355.1 Bryobacteraceae bacterium
TCGAATCCGATATAGTGGTCTACGATCATTAGGTTCTCCTGATTCGGGTTTCTGAGTCGGCTGTCGCGAGCCGGTCTCGGCATTGTAACCTTCGGGAGAACCTTTTTTCATAACGGTCCGTATACATCCAAACAGACGGGAAGTATCCTCCTGACAGGCTCGATTGCAGCGTCCCTCCCCCGCTCGCCTTCACCATCCTCCGCTGTGATTGACTCGTGCCCAATCGCCAGCACGCCGGCCTTGGTCCATCAACCCCGGACATACCCGAGCCTTCGCTCGCCGAGCGCGCCCGCACGCTCGCTGCAATTGGGCGCATCGGCACTCTCTCGACCCATTCCTGCAAGTTTCCTGCCTTCCCTTGCGGCTCCATGATGCCGTTCGCGGCCGACGACGTCCCCGAAATCTTCCCCCTCGAATCTTTCCCAGAATCTTTCGCGCCGGCGGACGTGGTCTCGCAGGAATGTTCAGGTACATCCGGCGGAAGGGCGGGAGGAGACCGCGTTCGACCTCCGCCTATTTCAAAGTTACAGCCCGCTGGCACTTCCAGTACCCTCGCGGCAGCCGTCGGCCGCCGGCGTTTAGCGCTCAGCCCTTGATTTATCGAGCTACTTCGCTTTGGACCCTGTGTTGCTCTCCCAAACGCGGTGCTACGAGTCTGGACGTTTCTTATGGTCGCCATTCTCTGCGTAGCCGTACCATGTTCCGCAGCGAGAACGAAGACTCCCAGACATACGGCCAGGAAGAAGGCTCCGCCGCACCTGGATCCCGGCAAAGTGAACGACGGCAACAGCGCCCCCGATCTCGGTCCGGGGGCCGAAGGCGAGCCCGTCTTGCGCGCGCAGATTCTGCTGGCTCGTTCTCATTTCTCGCCCGGTGAAATCAACACTAAATTTGGTCCGACCGCCACAAAAGCCGTGAGGGCGTTCCAGGCAGCTCGCGGACTTCCCCAAACTGGTACCGTCGATGCCGCGACCTGGAAAGCCTTAAATGCTGACCAGGCGCCCGCAGTCATCCTCTACGCGCTGACCGATCACGACGAAGCCGGACCGTTCGGTAAAATCCCACGCGACATGATCGCCAAGGCGAAGCTGAAGCGGCTGGGCTACAGTTCACCGTCGGAAGCACTTGGCGAAAGATTTCACGTCAATCCGGGCGTTCTTCAGCGCCTGAACCCAGGCAAGTCGCTGCGCAAACCCGGAACCGAGATCGTGGTTCCGAACGTCTTGGTGTCGCCCCCGCTCGAAGCGTCGCAAATCGTGGTCAATGGCACCGAGGGGAGCGTCACCGCGTTCGATGCGGCAGGCAAGCTGCTGGCCTGGTATGCGGCGACCACAGGCAGCGAGCACGACCCTTTGCCCGTGGGCAACTGGAAGATACTCGGCAAGAGCTTCAGCCCGAAGTTCCACTACAATCCCGACTTGTTTTGGGACGCCACGGGCGCACAATCGAAAGCCACAATCGCGCCGGGGCCTAATAACCCTGTAGGTATGGTCTGGATCGACTTGTCGAAGAAGCACTATGGAATTCACGGCACTCCGGAGCCCTCCGAAGTGGGCACATCCACTTCCCATGGGTGCATACGGCTGACCAACTGGGATGCCGTCGAACTGGCCCACATGGTAAAGCCTGGCACGCCTGCAATCTTGAAGGTCGATACCCCGCGGCCCCAAGTTCAACCACCGCCCCGGCCGCAGGCGCAGGCTCCACGCGGACATGACGAGGAGACCGCTGCGCCGGGCCGCCTCATCATGCCGGTAGCGGGCGTAGACAAATCCGCCGTGCGTGACACGTTCAATGAAGGCCGGGACGGACACCGGCATGAGGCAACGGACATCCTGGCACCACGCGGAACGCCCGTTCTCGCCGCCGTCAATGGAACTGTCAAGAAACTGTTCCACAGTGAGCAGGGCGGGCTGACCGTGTACGAGTTCGACCGATCCGAGAAGTACTGTTACTATTACGCGCACCTCGACCGGTACGCGGACGGCCTGACCGAAGGCATGCCGCTCGCCGCCGGCCAAGTGATCGGATATGTTGGCACCACGGGAAACGCCCCGCACAACACCCCGCACCTGCATTTCGCGATCTTCAAGCTCGGGTCGGAAAAGCAGTGGTGGCGGGGCACGGCCATCAATCCTTATCCCGTTCTTTTGGCGTCGCGGTGACGGTGGCCGGCGCCACCTGCCTGCAGCTACGACCGCGTGGAGGTCAGCGCGCAGGGGGAAACCAGGGACGGACGCGATGTAATCGCCACCGTTCGCAACGCCGTCCGCCCCTCATGACACGAGAGGATGGACAAAACCCGCCCCTCAGCTCAAGACCACCAAGCCTCGTCTTTCCCGTTCACGCGTCGCCCCGCAACATTTCTCCCTTCCTTTCAACACAAGCCGCCTTCAAAGTTCAGAGTGCAGCCTCCTCGCATGTTACTCTCCGCCCGAGAACACATTCATGGAAATCGAAGTCATCTTCCCCAACGGCGTACCCGACTCCTTGATCGGGAAAACACTCACCATTACCGACCCCCGCCTGAAATCCAAAGCGGGCGCCACCCCGGCCGAACCGCAAACGTCAGTGAGCGGCAGCGTGCAAATCGAACCCAACAAACCCTCCGCCACCCCGGATCCCGAAGGCGACATCCGGCAGTTCGTCCCCTCGGGCAACGAACCGACTGAACCGCGAAGATCAGAGAGCGGCAGCGGACAGAACGAACCCACGACCGCCGATCCCGATCCCGCCCAACCCCGTCGCTCGGAACAGAGCCGCGACGGTAACGGAGCGGCAGCGGGCCATTCGACGACCGACACAACTCCCGGCGAAAACGAACCCAACCACCCCAACTCCGTTCCCCTAGCTACCTCCTCCCTCCTGCCTCCTCCTGCGGCGGCGTCCGCGCCGCCCAAGCGCTCCCGCGCCGAGGCCGCCCGCGAAAACGGCGCCAAGTCCCGCGGCCCCATCACTCCGGAAGGCAAAGCCCGCTCTTCCCAGAACGCCCTCAAGCACGGACTCTCCGCCCGCCAGGTCGTCCTCGGCACCGAAGAGGACGATGAGTGGTGGGACTTCCGCGAAGAATGCCGCATCGCCCTTGAGCCGCTCGGCGCCGTCGAAATCAGCTACGCCGATGAGTTCGCGGCCTCAAGGTGGCGTCTCCAGCGCTGCCTCGGCATTGAAACCACCATCTTCGATTACGAGCTCGCCGTTCAAAAGAGGGATCTCGCGGAGAAGTACAACACCATCGACAAAGTCGCCCGCACCGGCATGGCCTTCAAGTCCGCCAAGGAAGACCTCAACGCCCTCGGTCGTTACGAATCCCGCATCCGCCGCGCCGGCGAAAGAGCCCTTACCAACCTCCTCAAGCTCAAAGCGCTCCGCCCGAACGAACCCAACGCTCCAAACGAACCCGAGCCAGAAGAACCGGACAATCGGCACGAACCACTGACTCCGGACGGGGACATGCTCCGCGTGTCCCCTCCGGTGGACGAACCCGGGCCAAACGAACCCAACGCGCCCCAA
>DATMXS010000393.1:0-10224 GCA_035561355.1 Bryobacteraceae bacterium
TCGCTGACAAGCTAGAATCGTGCTGACCCATGCTGCGGTTTTGGTTCGCTTTCGCCGCGCTCATCTGGAGCCTTGCCGTCACTGGATTCCTCGCATTCGGCCCGGTGTACTCATGGTCAACAACCGTGAGCGAGTCAGCTACGGGCCAGGAGCGAGTCACCGAAATGACCGGCCACAAATCGGACCTCGAAGTCAACGGGCTGGTCTTTCTACGTGCTGCCGCCATCCCCCTGATTCTCTGCATAGCTAGTGTCCTGGGCTACCGCTGGCGCGGGGTCGCGTTTGCCTCTGCCGCTCTACTGCTCGGCTTCTGCGTTGTCGGGGCGGCGAGTATGGGATTGTTTTACTTGCCGGCCGTGGTGATGCTAATACTCGCTGGAACTCGATCAATGGGTGATGCTGAAGCGCACCATCACCCTCGCTGAGCGGCATTGAGTCGATTCGACGACCGCACGCCCAACTGATCGGCCCGTCCAGACCGGGACTCCAGGTGGCTTTTCAGAAACTAGCCCCGTCCGCCGCTGGGCAGCCAGCCAGATTCCGGCATGGCCGTGTTTCGTCCAGAACGGGAGAGCGCGGGAACTTCGGTGCGCAGGACGGTATCTTAGACGTTGTATGCAGGCCCGTATCGCTGCGCTCGTCCTCATCGGCATGGCGGGTTGCGGCCAGCCGCCTTCGCGCATCCAGGTGATGACCGTGTGCGAGCTATCCAGAGACTTCACGGCGTACCGAAATCAGGTAGTCCCGGTCAGAGGCGTCTACTTCCACGGCCTAAGGCAAGAGTGTCCGCAGAGCTGTGCGAGCGGCCCCTGGCCGTCATTCGTGGATCTCGTCGGAAGCGATGCTGCCGGTGACGCGATCTGGGCGGAGTTGGCGAAGGCGGAGCGCACAGCGGAGCAGGAAGCAAAGCAAGGCAGGCGAGTCGAGATTCGGGTGACCGTCAGAGGCAAGCTCAACGCGAGCGAGCGGCGTTCTCCTATCGGACCGTGCGACCGGGTAGTGAACAGCGGGTTTGGTCATCTCGGGGTCTTTCCCGCCCAGATCGTTGTGGAGGCGTTCAACGATGTTCAGGTCATCCCGCAACCCGATTCACCCTACGACTACGGCCACATTTATCGCGGCGCGTTTTAGATCGTCCCGTCACTTTGCGGTATGGAGGTTTCGCATCCATGTCACCGCGGCGCGCGTCACGGCAGCGTCGGATTATGGGTGCGCGGTCTTCCCGCTCTTGCCGTAGCGCGGTTTGGCGGGACGTGGAAGGCGCTTGACGTCGGATGGCCCCGGCGCGATCAACGGCGGGGCAGGGATGTAATCGACGATTGGGCAGTTGCGGTCGATCACGCACTCCATGTTGTCAGGCATCGGCGGAACAGCGAACATCTCCCGCACGGCTTCGGCAGTGAGTAACGCCAGGAAACCGAAGCTAACGATTGTTGCGATCACGACAGGGCGTCGTTCCATAGCTTTAACGCGCTTCCGCCTCAGTTTACTTGACACCAGAGCCGCCACGGGAGTTCCAACCCGGCGGAGGCACAAACCTTCGCCGATTCGGTTCTGGACGTAAGGTGGGCTTACCGGACAAGTGGCTAGGGCAAGAAGGGATCCGCCTCTCCGCTCGCCGGTGGCGGGCGGCTTATCGACAGTCGCTACCAGCACCAGGCGAGTGACCCAAGCGACCGTTGCCGCTACCAGTTCGGCGATCCTCCGACGATGCACCTGCGCGTGCGGGTGGTGGCGATCCGGCCCGGCGTCACCGGGGATGAAGCGTGTCGAAACCCGCACCGCCGCGTTCCCCACATCCGGCTACCCGAAAAACGTGTGCCGAACGGTATTCACTAAGGCGTGCAGCGACGCGGAAGACAGGATGGTGGAGGACCGCTGGAATACTTTCCCGTAAATGAAGCCGGCGATCGTGGCCAGCAGCATGTACCGCCAGTTCGGCGCCGGCGCGTTGTTCAGGTGCGCGGCGCCGAAGATAGCTGCCGCCCCAAGGAGCACAGTGTTCGAGTCGCCGAAACGCTGCGTCAGCCAGTTCTGAATCAGCCCGCGGAAAAGGAGTTCCTCGGGGATGCCGACCCCGACCAGCGTCTTCAGGAACAACAGCCCGAAGGCAAACGCATTGAATGGCTCCGGCGCGCGGAACGGTCCCATGAACCCGACCGCCAGACCGAGCGCGATGAGCAGGGGCGCGGCGACTGCGAAACCTATGAGCGGATTCGTAAGGTCGCGCGTGTCGCGCGGCGCGTTGTACTTGATGCCCGGAAGGTCTCGGTAGATCAGGAACAGAAAGAGCGCGAGCGAAACGGCGGTCCCGTGCGCCGTGACGTTCGCGATGCCCCACGCAGCACGCGGGATGAGGTCCTTGCCTGTGTAGAACTCGAGCGGCAGCCAGAGCAGCAGAATGCTTAGAAAGTCGGCCCATCGCGGCCGCTTCGCCTTCGGGCCGCTGGACGCAACCAACAGCGTCGGTGCGGCTGTATATACGGCGACCACCGCCAGGAACGGCCAGTTCCAGGCGCCGCGGGCGGCGAGCACCATTGCGAAAACCCCGGTGAGGGCCGCGGGAACAAGCAGGATTCGGCTGCCTCCCGCGAAGAACCAGCTCCTGAGCAGGCCCTGAAGCCGCGGGACAAACAGGCCGAGAATGATGACCAGAAACAGGGCTACGACGGCAGCGAGCATCCAGCGTTCTTCTGTTCTTAATCGTAGCCCTGAGTCCGGTCGGGCTGGAGACCTCGAGCGTGCCGGAGTCAAACTCAACGAACAAAACTCAATGAAACCAAAGGCCTCCAAAAAGCCGTTCGGGGCAGTATTGTCTTGTATTCCGAGCCGCTCCGGAAGTATACTCCTTTCAAACTGTCAAGCGGGCCGGGAGATCCCCGGTCGTGGTGAGGAATAGTGGGCGGCGCTGGTCGCCGCTGGAAGGGGTACATGAAGCGACGAATCCGTCTGTTCGCAGCGGCATTTTTGCTCTCTGCCGTCTGTCTCTTTTCCCAGAACGTTAGCGGCACTCTCAGCGGGGTCGTAAAGGATCCGGGCGGCGCGGTGATACCCGCCGCCGAGGTGACGCTCATCAACGCCGCCACCGGCGTCAGCCAGAAGATGAGCACGAACGAATCGGGCATGTTCGTGTTCTCTTACGTGCTGCCTGGAACCTACAACCTCGAAGTCTCGATGGCGGGTTTCCGGACGGTGCAGGTGCGGGATATCACGGTGACCGCAACCGAGCGGCGCTCGGTCGGCGAGATCGCGCTGCAGGTCGGGCAACTGCAGGAACGGGTTCAGGTGACGGCGGAGGCCACTCCCGTGCAGACCGCCTCGAGCGAGCGCGCGGGACTCGTAAGCGGTGACCAGATGCAGAACCTCGCGATCAAGGGCCGCGATTTTCTCGGCCTGCTCGCGACGCTTCCAGGCATCGTCGACACTCGCGCCGGCTCGCGCGAGGTCGTCATGACCGGCAATGTGCTCCAGGGCCTGCACATCAACGGCGGGCGCGAGACGTCGATCATGTACGCGCTCGACGGCATCTCGGCTGTGGACACGGGCTCGAACACGAGCGTTCACAACGAGCCGAACATGGATTCGATTGCTGAGGTAAAGGTGCTGACGAGCAATTACCAGGCCGAATACGGCAGGAACAGCGCCGGCACCATCAACGTCGTGATCAAGAGCGGCACTCAGGATTTCCACGGCAGCGCGTATTGGTATTACCGGCATGAAGGGCTGAACGCAAACGGCTTCTTCCAGAACCGGACGAACACCTCAAAACCGATCTACCGTTTCAACAGCGGAGGCGGATCGATCGGCGGACCGGTATACATTCCGGGCAAGTTCAATACCGAAAAGAACAAGCTGTTCTTCTTCTTCTCGGAAGAGGTCGTGCGGCGGCGGTTGTACCCGGGCGTGCGATTCGTGACGACGCCGACGCAGTTGCAGCGTCAAGGTGATTTCTCGAAGACGTTCGACACCAACGGCGCGCTGATCCAGGTAAAGGATCCGTTGACCCAACAACAGTTCCCGGGGAACGTGATCCCGAAGTCGCGGATTAACACGCTCGGCCAGAGCATCCTGAATTTCTACCCGTTGCCGAACTACACCGACGCTGATCCCAAACTGGTGTATTCCCGCAACTATCGCTCGAATGTGAGCGGCAACAATCCCCGGCACCAGGAAGTGTTCCGCACCGACTACAGCATCACTCCGTCGTTGAACGCGTACTTCCGGTTCATCCTCGACAAGGACACTGAGGAATGGCCGTATGGATCGTGGGTGGCCGGCGATCTCAACTATGACCTGACGAACACGCTGCGTCCGCAGCGCGGGCGTGGCGGCGTGTTGAACATCACCAAGGTCATCAACCCGACCATGGTGAACGAGTTCACCATGGGGGCTTCGAGCCGGGGACAGAAGTTCAACCCGGTGGACCCCGAGAAGGTTGCGCGCGCGCGGATGGCGAACATCGGGCAATGGTACCCGGCGTCGAACGAATCGGGAGCGGTTCCCAACGTGACGTTTGGCGGGGTGGCGAACTACATCAACAATTCGCTCGGGAACATCCCGTACACCAATTCAAACCCGGTGTTCACGTTTTCGAACAACCTGAGCAAAGTGCTCGGGACTCACTCCCTGAAGGCTGGCATTTACATTGAGCGCATGCGCAAGGACGAGGTGGGCGGCCCGAACACGCGCGGCGCCTTCGATTTCGGCAGAAACACGAGCAATCCCTTCGACTCGAACTACGCCTTCTCGAACGCGCTCCTGGGAAATTTTAACAACTACGCTGAGGGAACCTTCAGGCCCTACTCGCATTACCGCTATACCCAGGTCGAGTTTTACATGCAGGACGCCTGGAGAGTGAGCCGGAAGTTGACCCTCGATTTCGGGGTGCGCTTCTACAACGCCCCGCAGGCGCATGATGACCGTTTCGCCATCACGACCTTCGACCCCAGCCTGTACGATCCGTCGAAGACGGCTCGGCTGATCCAGCCGTTCAAGAATGCGGCCGGCAAGCGCGTCGGGGTTGACCCGCGGACCGGGACCGAGTATCCGGTGCCGTACATCGGCCTGTTCGTTCCCGGATCGGGGACCTACGCGCCCGGAATGGTGGTGGGCGGGAAGGGCTACAACCCGAGTCTCTACGACACCCCGCTGTTGTCCGTGGGGCCGCGCATCGGGCTGGCGTACGATCCGAAGGGCGACGGCAAGATGGCGATCCGTGCAGGCTTCGGCGTGTTCTACGACCGCCCGCAAGGGAACGTCTACTCGGGCACGAACGGACAGCCGCCGGTAGCGTATACACCGACTCTGTACTTTGGAACCCTCGATACGTTCCTGGACGCGCAGGGCGCGGTGGGACCGAGCAGTGTCAATGCGCCGCAGGTCGGAAGTCAGCCGTTACCGCTGGTGATGAACTACAGCCTCAGCGTACAGCGCGACATCGGCTTCGGCACGGTAGTGGACGCAGCGTACGTGGGCAGCATGGCACGCCACCTGCTGTACGCGCGAAACATCAACGCAATCCCGATGTACGCCAAGTTTGACCCGGCGAACAAGGATGTCACCACTGGCAGTCCGCTGCCGAACAATTTCCTGAGGCCGTATCTCGGGTTAGGGAACATCAACGTGCGGGGCTTCGGCGCCACTTCGAACTACAATGCGTTCCAGCTCACGGTCAACCGGCGTATGAGCCGCGGCATGCAGTTCGGCGCGTCGTACACGTTCTCTAAGGCGCTTGGCGTCGGAGCCGGCGACTTCGACGGCGTGAGCCCGTACTTCGACATGCGCCAGCGCAACTACGGGCTGCTCAGCTATGACGTCACCCACATGTTGTCGATCAACTATGCCGCCGAAATACCGAGCCCGTCGAAGACGAACAAGGTGATTGACGGCGTATTCGGGAACTGGCTGGTTTCCGGTGTCGCTTCATTCTCGTCGGGCACCCCCTTCACTCCGGGGTTAAACCTGTCGGACGGTGCTGACCTCACGGGTTCAGACGAGAGCGCGCGCATCACGATCCTCGGAGATCCGTTCCTTTCGAAGGGCGAGCGCACCTTCGAACGGAACTTCAAGACCGAGATGTTTGCACGCACGGCCGTGCGCGATTTCGGAAACGCGGGCATCGGGGTGCTGCGAGGCCCCGGTGTGAACAACTGGGACATCAGCGTTTCGAAGCGCATTCCCCTGTATAGCGAGCGGAGGTATCTCCAGTTCCGCTCGGAGTTCTATAACGCGTTCAACCACACCCAGTTCAGCGGGTTTGATACGGCTGCGCGGTTTGATCCCAGCGGGAAACAGATCAACGCCAACTTCGGCGCGTACAACGGTGCGCGCGACGCTCGGCGAATACAGCTCTCGCTGCGATTCATGTTCTGAGATTCGCGCCAGGAAAGGTTCCGAACGGGGACTGGTTACCAAGCCGGTCCCCTTTTTTGCATTCCAAGGTAACATTGAAGCAAGGAGTGCTCACTTCCTCAGGGGGCGAACGTGAGTCATCGATTCCTTGTTTCTTTCCTTCTGTGCGCCAGCCTGTTCGTGCCAGGTGCAGTAGGTCAAACTCCAGCGCCTGCGCCCGAATCAACCGCTGAGGCGTCGGCGCCGCCTCAGGCCACGGATCAGGTGGCGCCCGTCATCGAACCGTCCGGCGAGCCGGAGCCGAATGCGTGGAAGCGGTTCCCACGCAATCTGCTGGAGGACCAGAAGGCGATCTGGACGAGTCCGTTCCGGATGAGTAAGCAGGACGCGAAGTGGTGGGTTCTGTTCGGGGGCGCCACGGCCGGTTTCATCGCCGGCGATTACTGGCTGTCCCGCCAGCTCCCGAATACGAGTGACCAGATAGCCGTCGCGCGCTGGACGTCGCGCATCGGAGCAAGCTATTCCATCATTCCCATCACTGCGTCGGTGTACCTCTACGGCAGGTTGACAGACAGCCCGCGCGCCCGGGAAACCGGCCGGATAGGCCTCGAAACGCTCGTGAACGCAGCGATCGTAAACGCGACGATCAAAGCGGTAACCCGTCGCGAGCGGCCGCTTCAAGGCGATGGACACGGCACTTTCTGGTCTAAAACCGGGGGGACTTGGGATGCGAGTTTCCCTTCCGGGCATGCCACGTACTCCTTCGCGCTCGCCTCAGTGGTCGCGCATGAGTTTCCGCGGCCCCGGATCGTGCCGATTACCGCGTATGCATTGGCGACGACAGTAGGTGCATCGCGTTTCGCCGTACGAAAGCATTTCGCCTCCGACATCATCGTAGGAGGGGCGATCGGCTGGTTCATCGGTCATTATGTGTATGGCAAGCGCCATAACGCGGAACTGGACACACTGCGCGGCGGCGTCCGCAATTGGATCGTGACCCACGTCGAGTTCCAGCCGGTATACGGCGGGCTTGGCGCGCAGCACTGCGCCACCCCGCCGGCCTGCGGGATGCTGCGTTAACTGTCCACGCCCAGACTGACCCCTGTTCGAATTTCCCGTAGTCAGCGCCGTGGTGCGCCGCATCTGTTCGGCTTCAAGTAGACTCGTACGCATGCGGATCCTGGTTGCGCCGGTTCTCACACTCCTTCTTTCCGTTGTCGCATTCGCTCAGCCGTACCGCGTTCTGATCCAGAACGGCGCGCGCGCCACGATGCGAGACGGTGTTGTGCTCGTCGCCAATATTTACCGCCCTGAGGCCGAAGGCAAGTTCCCGGTCCTGCTCCAGCGCACGCCATACAACCGAGCCGGCGAGGCATCCGAAGCAGCCCAACTCGCTTCCAACGGTTATGTGGTCGTGATCCAGGACACGCGCGGCCGCTTCGACTCGGAAGGCGAGTTCTATCCCTTCCGCCACGAGGGCCGCGATGGCTATGACACGGTGGAGTGGGCTGCCGGGTTGCCCTACTCGAACGGGCAGGTCGGGATGTTCGGCGGGTCGTATGTCGGCGCGACGCAAATGCTCGCGGCAATCGAAGTGCCTCCGCACCTCACCGCGATATTTCCGTACGTCACCGCATCGGAGTATTACGAAGGCTGGACTTATCAAGGCGGAGCATTGATGCAGTGGTTCGCCAGTTCATGGTCCTCCGGCCTCACGGTGGATACTCTCCGCAGAAAAGCGGCTGCGCTGCAGAACCCGAAGGAGTGGGTGGCGCAGCTTCCCGTTGACGCGTACCGCATGCTGGAGTTGCCGCCGGTTGCGGGACTCGCACCGTACTTCCGCGACTGGGTTACCCACGAGACGAACGACGAATACTGGCAGCCGTGGCGCATCTCGGACCACTACGGCGCAATGAAAGTCAAAGGCCTGCACGCCGGAGGGTGGCACGACATCTTTCTGAAGGGCAGCATCGGGAACTTCATTGGCATGCGGAAGTCCTCTCCGGCGGCGTCCGAACAGCGGCTGCTCGTCGGGCCTTGGGCGCACGCCGAGACGTCCCCCGATGGCAAGATCGGCGATGTGACGTTCGGCAAAAGTGCGGTGCTCGACATGACGGGAACTATCCAGCGCTGGTTCGACTACGCGCTGAAAGGCGTGAAGAACGAGTACGCGACGAACGCGCCGGTGCGCATCTTCGTGATGGGCGATAACGTCTGGCGCGACGAGCAGGAATTCCCCCTTGCGCGCACGCGCTATACCAGCTATCACCTGCGCCGGGATGCGCTCACGACGGAGGCGCCGGCAAACGATCCGCCCCAGACTTATACTTACGATCCGGCGACCCCGGTTCCGACCATCGGCGGCCGCCTGTGTTGCGGGAATAATCAGCTCCCGCCCGGGCCTGCCGACCAGCGCCGGAACGAAGGCCGCCCGGATGTGCTCGTCTTCTCGACGCCACCGCTCGAAAAGGACGTTGAGGTTACCGGGTTCATCCGGGCCAAGCTGCATGCATCCACTTCCGCCGTGGACACCGATTTCACAGCTCTCCTGGCCGACGTCGAGCCGTCAGGATATGCAAGGTTCCTTACGGACGGTATCGTGCGGGCGCGCTATCGCAACTCGACCAGGAAGGCCGAACCGGTCGAGCCCGGCAAGGTGTACGAGTTCGACATCGACCTTTGGGCCACGAGCAACGTGTTCAAGGCGGGGCACCGCATCAGGCTGTACATTTCGAGCAGCAATTTTCCGCGGTTCAACCGCAACCTGAACACCGGCGAGACGATCGCCGGCTCTACGCGAATGGTCAAGGCGGAGCAGAGGATCTACCACGACGCAAAGCACCCGTCGGCGCTGATCCTGCCGGTTATTCCGCGGTGAACGCGAGGGTCGCGGGCTGTCAGGAACACCCGTCCGCTTACGTCCCAGCGCGCTACCTTCTGCGGCCGAACCCTGGGCTACCATAGGAATCAGAGGGGATCAGCGATGCCGCAAACTGCGGAAAACATCGTCCAGAGTGTGCCGAAGGACTTCCTGCCCATCAACGGCACGGACCACGTCGAGTTCTATGTTGGAAACGCGAAGCAGGCCGCGTACTACTATCGCGCGGCGTTCGGGTTCCGGCTGGTGGCGTATGCGGGTCCGGAGACAGGCGTGCGCGAGACGGTGTCCTGGGTGGTCCAGCAGGACAAGATCCGCTTCGTGCTGACGACGGCGCTTCGGCCGGAGCACGCAGTCGCGCAGCACGTTCAGCAGCACGGGGACGGCGTCCGTTCGATCGCCCTCTGGGTGGACGATGCCGAATCCGCGTACGAGGAAACGACAAAGCGCGGCGCACGCGGCCTGACCCCGCCGCACACGCTCGACGGCGAATTCGGTCAGGTGCGCCTGGCCTCGATCGCGCTGTATGGCGACACGATCCACACCTTTGTGGAGCGCAAGGAATATCACGGGATGTTCCTGCCGGGGTACCGCGCCGTAACCGGTGAAGACCCTGTGTCGCGTCCGTCCGGGCTGCGCTATGTGGACCACATGGTGGCCAACGTCGCGCTCGGCGAGATGAACCGGTGGGTTCGCTTTTACGAAGACGTAATGGGCTTTCGCCTGTACCAGACCTTCGACGATAAGGACATCTCAACGGAGTATTCCGCCCTGATGTCGAAGGTGATGGCGAACGGCAACAGCCGTATCAAGTTCCCGATCAATGAGCCGGCCGCGGGGAAGCGTAAGTCCCAGATCGACGAGTACCTGGACTTCTATCAGGGGCCGGGCGTGCAGCACATCGCGATGATCACGGACGATATCATCGGCACGGTGTCGAAGCTGCGGAGCCAGGGCGTCGAGTTTCTGCGCGTGCCTTCCGCGTACTACGAGAC
>DATMXS010000394.1:0-62815 GCA_035561355.1 Bryobacteraceae bacterium
GCTTGGCCAGCATTCGCGCGTTCTACGGCAAGCACCGAGTGACGGTCAACGGCAAGGCGATCACCGTAGATCTGAAGAAATCCGAGGGTTCAAAGCTGGTGGACGCGAGTGACGTGGGCGCAGCGGTGCAATAAAGATCACTGGATCGCTCACCGCTGGCGATCTGCCCTGTAGAGGCCGACGACCGCTTGTTCCAGCGGTAGAAGAGCCAGTTCACCAGTTGAAGGATCGAGTAGCCAGCGATCGTTGCTTGGGCATTGGTCCGCCGTGTTCGGCTCAACGACGATCGAACCATTCCCGGTGGTACCGGCAACAGCTACTCTGGCACCGCACTTCACTGCCTTGAGTTGCGCCAGTCCCCTCTTGAAGTCAATCAGCTTAGCTTCGCGACTGGTGATGTCGTAATCGAAGAGCGTTGCGAAGGCGTACTTGCCTCCTTCGTACGGGACCCCGAACAGTCGTTTGCCGTCGTGTGAGAACCCGTCCAATTGCACAGATAACGGTCGAGCCCAACCCGCATCGCTGGAAAGGAGCTTTACGACCAATGCCGGGCCGCCGTTGGCGGGCAATAAAAGAAGTTGGTAGTCAGCCCTGCAATCGTGCCTGTCCTTACTGTGGTCGTCCTCGCTATAGATCTTGAGCACTGCTGCCACGCCACCCGGGCCGCGTACTGCGCGGGTCTGGGTCGCCACCACGTTCGAGCACCTCATCGACGTCTCCGCTGTGGCAAGAAGCGACGCAACGAGCAGAAAGCACAACATGCCCACGAGATTAACGCATGTCGATATGGGTAGCGGCAGCGTAGACCAAACTTGTCGATTCTGCTTATCCTCGTTCGACATCAAAATAGAGCCTGGGTTCATATGGTCGAGACCGTCCGGGAACCTTGGCACCCAAGACGAGGCAGAACGATGCGATTCATGATGATTGTGAAAGCGAACAAGGATTCGGAGGCGGGCGTTCTCCCCAGCAAGGAACTGCTCGCTGCGATGGGGAAGTTCAATGAGGAGATGGCGAAAGCCGGAGTGCTGCTCGCGGGCGAGGGGCTCCACGCGAGTTCGAAGGGCGCGCGTGTCAAGTTTGCTGGAGGCAAGCACATCGTAACGGACGGGCCCTTCCCCGGAACAAAGGAACTGATCGCAGGCTTCTGGATTATTCAGGTGAAGTCCAAGGAGGAGGCGATCGAATGGGCCTCGCGGATCCCCTTCGGCGACGGCGAGGAAGTCGAGATTCGCCAGGTGTTCGAGGAGTCGGATTTCCCTCCGGAGATCCTTCCACCCGAGGACGCCGCGCGCGAGCAAGCGCTTCGGGAGGAGCTACAGCGGAAGACTGCGAAGCCGTAGTCGCGGTTCAAACCCGGGAACACGCGGAAAAGGCTCGGGGCGGGTACGATTCGCTACTCGGTCTGACCAAGGCCGAAGGAGGGGACGCGAGCATCCCCTCCTTCGGTTGTTTACTGCAGCGGCAGTTCCGGGTTCTCCGGCCCGTCTCCGTTTTCGTCGCCGTTTTCAGCGCTCTCCGGAACGACTGTGGCGGCAGCGACGCGATCGTCGCCTTCCATGCGGACCAGCATGACGCCCTGGCTTGAACGTCCCACCTGCCGGATCTCGCTGGACTCGATGCGGATGATCTTGCCTTCTTTCGTGATGATGATGATGTCGGTATCTTCTTGAACCTCCATCACCGCCACAACTTTGCCGGTCTTGCCGGTCACCTTCATGTTGATGACACCCTTGCCGCCGCGACCGGTCAGGCGGTAGTAGTCCAGCTTGGTCCGCTTGCCGTAGCCCATCTCAGAGATGGACAGGATCAGTCCCTCGTCCCCGACAACCGCCATGCCGACGAGCTGGTCGCCTTTATCGAGGTTCATGGCGCGAACGCCGCGCGCGGGCCGGCCCATCGCGCGGACGTCGCTCTCCTTGAACCGGATCGCCTGGCCATTGCTCGACGCCAGGAAGATGCAGTTGGTGCCGTTACTCATGCGAACGCCCATCAACTCGTCGCCCTCGTCCAGGCCGATCGCGATGATGCCCCGCGACATGGGGTTATCGAACTCGGTTAGAGCCGATTTTTTGATGATGCCGCGGCGCGTCACCATTACGACGTACTGGTCCGCCACGAACTCCCGTACCTTCAGAAACGCGCGGATCTCCTCGCCCGGCTGGAGATTGATCAGGTTCGAGATGTGCTTGCCCTTGCCTGTCGTTGCCGCGTCCGGGATGGCGTAGACCTTGAGCCAGTACAGCCGCCCGAGGTTCGTGAAGATGAGCACGTAGGAGTGAGTCGAGGCCACCACGAGGTACTCGACGAAATCCTCCTGACGCGTGCCCATCCCGATGCGGCCCTTGCCGCCGCGGCCCTGGCGTCTGTAGGTATCCACGGAGGTGCGCTTGACGTAACCGCCGTGCGTCACCGTGACGGCCATTTCCTCGTCCGCCACGAGGTCCTCAATGCTGAGATCCCCGCTATCCTCGATGATCTCCGTGCGGCGCTCGTTGCCGAACTCCTTTCCGACTTCCTTGAGCTCTTTAACGATTACGCCCCGGAGAATCTTGTCCGAGCCGAGGATCTCCAGGTACTCGCCGATGCGGCGCTGCAGATCGGCCAGCTCGTCCAGAATCTTCTGGCGCTCCATGCCGGTGAGGCGCTGGAGTTGCATCTCGATAATCGACTGCGCCTGCCGCTCGGAGAAATCGAACCGGTAGTTGGCATCAACGACCACTTCCTGGGTCGCACGCTCCGGCAACGCGCGCAGGCCCATAAGGACTTCGCGCGCTTCCTTTGGATTCGCCGATCCCCGGATGCTCTCGATAACCAGGTCGAGCTGATCAAGTGCCTTCTGGAATCCGACCAGAATGTGCTCCCGCTCGCGCGCCTTGCGGAGATCGTACTCGGTGCGCCGCCGGACCACATCGACGCGGTGCTCGATAAAGCGCTTGATCACGTCGATGATGCCGAGTTCGCGCGGCTGCCCGTTGACGATGGACAGCATGATCACGCCAAAGCCGGTCTGCATCTGCGTGTGCTTGTAGAGGTTGTTCAGGACAACCTCGGGCTGTTCACCGCGCTTCAGTTCGAAGACGATGCGCATGCCGTCGCGATCGCTCTCGTCGCGGATGTCGCTGATGCCCTCGAGCTTCTTCTCCGACACCAGTTCGGCGGCGTGCGCGATCATGCGCGCCTTATTGACCGTGTACGGGATTTCTGTGACGACGATCTGTTCGCGGTCCTTGCCGAAGCGCTCCGTCGCGGCCTTCGCACGCAGCTTGAGCATGCCGCGCCCGCGCGTGTAAGCGTCGTAAATGCCCTGCCGTCCGAGAATGTAGCCGCCGGTGGGGAAGTCCGGCCCGGGCACCATTTTGAGGATCTCAGCAAGCGACGTGTGCGGGTTCTGAATGAGCGCGATCGTCGCGTTGACGATCTCGGTCAGGTTGTGCGGCGGGATGTTCGTCGCCATGCCGACTGCGATGCCGGAAGATCCGTTGATCAGCAGGTTCGGAACTCGGGTCGGAAGGACCTCGGGTTCATGCTCGCTGTCATCGTAATTGGCGCGGAAATCGACTGTTTCCTTGTCGATGTCCGCCAGGAGCGCTGCGGCGATACGGGAAAGGCGTGCTTCCGTGTACCGCATCGCAGCCGGCGGGTCGCCGTCCACCGAACCGAAGTTCCCCTGGCCATCGACCAACGGGTACCCCATGGAAAACGACTGGGCCATGCGAACCAGCGCGTCGTAAACGGAGGAGTCGCCGTGGGGATGGTACTTACCGAGCACCTCGCCGACGATCTTGGCGCACTTGCGGGTGGGCCGGTTGAACGTCAGGCCCATCTCGTGCATGCCGAAGAGGATGCGGCGGTGCACTGGCTTCAGGCCGTCGCGGACGTCAGGCAGCGCGCGGCCCACGATTACGCTCATCGCGTAATCGAGATACGACCGGCGCATCTCGTCTTCGATGTTTACGGGGATGAGGTTCCTCGGAGGACCTCCAAGCGGCAACTGGGTGCCGCCACCACCTTCGGGCGGAGTTTGAGGGCTATCGGGACGATCGGAATCTGCCAAAATTCACTCCTCGCGCGACGTCACATTCATCCTGGTTTACACTGCCGCGCGTGAACGTCTATTTTAGCACAAATGCATTGAATCCAAAGGGAGTTAAGGCATTCTCACATCCGCCGCGAATTGCCTGGTTCCGGACGCCCGATCAGAGCGGCAGGGCAGGATCGATCAATGCGACGATCAGCGCCGCCACGCCCAGAAACGTACCGAACGGAAGTTCGTAGGTGGCTGCGTCCTTGCGGGCGATCGCGACGTAAGAAAGCCCCACCACGGACCCGAGCAGCGAACCGATCAAAACAGTGGCCAGCGCGCCATGTAATCCGAGGAACGCGCCTGTCATCGCGACCATGCGCGGGTCGCCCCCTCCCAGCCCTTCCCTGCCCCGGATTCTCTGGTAGAGCACGCCCACGCCCCATAGCACCAGGCCGCCGACGGCCGCCCCTATCCCCGCCTCCACAACAGCGGCCAGGCGTACGCTCCACCCGTGCGGTAAGAATAGCCCTACGAAGCCCCGCTCGAACGGAACCAGCGCCGCGAACACCAGGCCGAGCGCAAGCCCTCCCATGGTGAACTCGTCCGGCAAAACACGCTCCTCGAGATCCATCACAATGAGCCCGATCACCAGCGCGACGAAGCTCGCCAGCTTCAGCGCCTGGAGAGAGGCCCCGTAGCGGTAGAAGATCGTGAAGAACAGCGCGCCCGTAGCAGCCTCCACCAGTGGATATCGCAGCCGGATGCGGCCACGGCACTGGCGGCAGCGCCCGCGGAGCAAGAACCAGCTCAGCACCGGGATGTTGTCGTACCAGGCGATGGGGCGGCGGCATTGCGGGCAGTACGAGCGCGGCCCGACGACCGAATAGTCGTTCGGAAGCCGGAAGATGCACACGTTCAGGAAACTGCCGATGAGCAGCCCGAACAGCAGGGCGACAAAGCCGGCGAACAGCGGCGGGACGTCGATCATCCGAGCACCCGGTTGTACACGGCGAGCGTTCCTTCAGCCATCGCGTCCACGCTGAAGCGCTCCAGAACGCGCGCGCGGCCCCTCTCGCCCATATCCCGTCGGCCCGCAGCAGCCGCGACCCCCGCTGCGATCGACTCCGGCGTGTTCTCCACCAGTACGCCCGTTTCGCCATCCACCACGACCTCCGCGAGTCCGCCCACCCGGCTGGCCACCACCGGCACCCCCGCCGCCATCGCAAGCAGTGCAGCCGATCCCAGCCCTTCGTCGCGCGAAATGTAGGCGAACGCCGAGGCGTCCTCCAGGTCCTGGTTGAGATCGGCCGAGAAGACCACTTCGAAGCCGCCGAGCGACGCCGCGCGCCGCAGCAGATCCGAGCCTTTGCGCGGATCTTCCGTGGCGGGCGCTACGATGCGCGATCCGGTGCGCGCCGGAGGCCGTTCAGGGACACCGTCGTAGACGACCGAGGTGCGCTGCGGGGAAACGCCGGCGTCGAGCAGCTTGCGGCGCACGCAGTCGGAAACGGCGATGTAGTGGTCCACGCGGCTGTACTTCCACCGCGACAGCAGGCCCGTTTTGATGGGGAACGCCACGCGCCGGCTCACGACCAGCGGCCGCCGTCCGCACATCACCGCAAGGGTGTGGCTATGTGCGTCGTGCGCGTGGACGATGTCGGCCGGCGGCCACCCGAACGCGCTGAACGGACGCGCATCCAGTTCGCGAGCCCGCGCCGCTTCGAGCAGCGGCCCGCGCGCCAGCAGCGTAACCACGTGACCCCGAGCCGCCAAGGCTTCGGACAACAACAGCGCCTGCCATTGACCGCCGCGCATGCCGCGCCCGCCGTCCACGTGGAGGATCCGCATCAGGACATGTTGCGGGCCTTGGCGTACTTCAGGAACGTGTACGTGGCCGCCATGTGCGCGATGATGAGCCCCTCGAGCCCGTCCATGAAACCGCGCTGCAGGAAATAGGTGCGGCAGAACGTCCAGGTCGGATCGACGATGAGGTCCTTCAGCGTTACAGTATGCTTGCCGGCCACTACCTCCTGCGCTGCGAGCGTAGTGTAGTGGTCGAGCGTGCGAAGGTGTTCGGAAAGCGAGTCGCATGTGTGGTGGAGCAGGTTGGACTTGAGGTGCCCAACGCTGCCGTCCACCTCAACGCTCTCATGGACGAACTCGCCTACCCAGCGGGCCTTCCGGCGATCGTACAATCGCACCTTGCGGTCCGGGTACCATCCCGAGTGAAGTATCCACTTGCCGAGATACTGCGCCATGCGGGGCATGGTGTAGGCGTCGTACTGAGGTCCGCTTTTCTTGAGCTGCCAAATCTCCGCTTCGAGGGCCTCGCTCAAGGCCTCGTCGGCGTCTAGCGAGAAGATCCAATCGTGGCAGGCTTCTGCGGCGGCGAGGTTCTTCTGCTTCGCGTACCCCGGCCACGGGCTCTCGACGACGCGGGCTCCCAGATTGCGCGCGATCTCGATCGTGCGGTCCGTCGAGCCGCTGTCGATGACGACGATCTCGTCGCAACAGCGCAGGCTCTCGATGGCGCGTGCGATTTTGAGCTCCTCATTGACCGCGATGATGGTGGCGGAGATCTTCATGGCGCGCTGACGGGGGTAGCCATGAAGCATAGCAGAAACACCGCGAGGGCCAGAATGGCGAGGTTGCGGCGGCCCGGCCCCAAGCTGGTGGCGTCGAAGATCGGCGGATGCCGCAGGCCGAACCATAACATCACCACAGCCCAGAGTATCCAGCCGTGAAAGCCGGTGAACAGCCCCAGCGGAATCAGAATTACCGAGAGGACGCGCGAAATCAGCTTATGCCAGCGGCCGAGAAACGAGTAGAGGATGTGACCGCCATCGAGTTGACCGATCGGCAGAAGGTTCAACGCGGTGGAGAAGATGCCCGCCCAGGCGGCCCGCGCGACAGGGTGCAGATAGATGTCGCCCGGATGCACGCCCGGGAAGATCGCGGCCGCCATCAGCGCGGTCAGCGGCGGGATTCCGAAGATGATGTCGCCACCCCGCTCGACCCCGGGGACAACCTTCGAATAGGCCAGGCCGATCGCGAGCGCCGGGAGCAGGAAGACGAATCCCGCCAGCGGGCCTGCGATGCCAACGTCAAAAAGGACACGCTTCGAGTAGATCGGCGACCGGATCCGGATGAACGCTCCGAACGTTCCGATGACCGTAGGGGCCGGCAGGAAGTACGGCAGGCTGGCATCCACCGAGTAGTACCGGCAAGCGAAGTAGTGCCCGAACTCGTGCGCCAGCAGCAGAGCCATGAGCGTCAGCGAGAACGGCAGGCCGGCCAGCAGTCCAGCGGGATCCGTCCAGATGCGGATGAACGCTTCGAAGTCGTTCCGGATGTGGACTGGGGGGCGGTTCCGGTGGAAGTTCTCCACCATGATCGCGCCCCATGCCGATGTGGTGAGCAGCGTCAGGAATAGCAGAAGCAGATGTAGCCAGCACCGCGGCCGCGACGCCTGTGCGGCCACACGCGCCTGAACGCCCCGCCCGTTAGCCGGGAAGGAAAAGCCGGCGCGTGGACTATACTCCTGAGAAGACACAGACTCAGACTATTGAAGTGATTGCAGTTCCTTGCCGGGCTTGAAGCGCACGGCTTTGCCGGGGGGAATGGACACCTCGGCGCCAGTGCGAGGGTTGCGGCCGATGCCGGTTTTGCGCGGGCGAACATTGAAGATGCCAAATCCCCTCAATTCAATGCGTTCGCCCTGGCCCAATGCCTTCTTCATGCTCTCGAAGACGGTTTCGACCGCCATCTCGGCTTTCGTCTTCGTAATCCCGGTGCGGTTGACGACCTCGTTGATAATGTCGAGCTTGATCAAGCCACCCTCCTCGGCAAACCCCATGGTAGGAATGGGTTTACGTACTTGTCAAGGCTGACTTCAGTACATTTCCGGGTATGCAGCGCGCATCTCGCCTTCCGCCCCCGCAATGTCCTCGGGCCGGATCAGAGGGCCGTCGCCAATGCCGGGGCAGTAATCTATCGTCGCGGGGTCCACAATGATCTCCGGCCAAAACGGGAAAGTGCGGCACTGTGTCGGCTTATCGGGATGAAGCCGGCAGCCGGTCTCCTCGAGGAATGGGCACGTGCCCCCGCGAGGCTTACGGAACCGCCGCCGGTGGCGGGAGCGATAGACATATTCAACCTCAAACTCGTGGGGAGACACGCCCAAGTGCGCCGCGGCCCGCGTCAGGTCCGCTTCACTCAGGTAGACGAAGCCCGGCTGCCGGCAGCACGCCGTACAGCCGGGTAGGCAGGTGAACCGCACCGCTACAGGATATCCCGGCGGGCGATGTCCCACGCGCCGAGGGCCACAATGGCGATTCCGCCGCCAATGCCGACGGCGAGCGCGGCCGTAAGCCGCTCCGGTTGCGTGGTATTCGCCGGCGCCATCCACGGCCAGTAAACCATCACTTGATCGTTCGCCGCGATCAGCGACGTGAGAACCGCGCACACGCCCACACCGAGCGGCAGGGCGAACGTCTTCACCCGCGCGCCCACCCAGAGGTGAATCGCGATCAGGGCGCTCGATGCGGCATAGACCAACCCAAGCTTCTGGAAGAGTGGGAGCCAGGGCGCTGGCCCGAACGGCACTTTGGGCAGCAAGATGTGACCGATGTACCCTGCGGTGATCAGCCCCGCATAAACGGAGATCGATCCAAGCGCGAGCAGCACGTGCGCCGCCACGGCTTTTGCCGAATACACAGCGGCGCGCGAGACCGGCCGCGAGAAGATCTGTTTCCAGTTGCCGTCGCGGTGCTCGATTCCGTTGAGGAGAGCGGTCAGCAGGCAGGCGAGCAGCGGCAGCAGGAAGATCGCCCACAGCATCAGGCCGTTTTGCAGCGCCGGCCAGATGCCTGCCTTAAGGCGCGCCTGCGGCACACGGAGCAGGAACACGAATTGCAGCACCACGACCAGCAGCGGAGTGAGCACAGCCAGCCAGAGCGCAAGCGTGCGCTTCATCTTCAGCATCTCCGCCGAACAGGCCCTTAGAAAGCTGCGCATGTTTCGTTCTCCCGCTTCTTCGAAGTAACGGCCAGGAAGATTTCTTCCAAACTCGGTGCCCTGAGGTGAAGCTGATAGACCGCAAAGCCGCGGGCCACAAGGAGCGCATTTGCCCGCGCTGCCGTCTCCGCATCCGCTCCGCTCACCACAATGCCGTCGCCGTTGTGCCGATCGGCCGGGATTTCCGCGGAGCGAAGCGCGCGCGCCGCGTCATCGGCCCGCTCCGTGCGGATCTCGAGCCGCGACTGCGTGCGGGCTTGCAGCGACGCGAGCGGCCCTTCGAAGAGCATCCGGCCACGATCGATGATGCCGACGTGAGTGGCGACGTTTTCCACTTCAGCGAGCAGATGACTGGAGAGAAACACCGTAATACCGCGCTCGGCGGGAAGAGCCGCAACCAGCTCGCGGACTTCGCGGATGCCAGCGGGATCGAGGCCGTTCGTCGGCTCATCGAGCACCAGGAGGTCCGGCGCGCCGAACAAGGCGAGCCCGAGCCCGAGCCTCTGGCGCATTCCGAGCGAATAGCCGGAGACCAGGCGGTCGGCAGCATCCGAGAGCCTCACGCTATCAAGCGCACGGGCAATGTCAGACGTCGAGCCCCCGACCATGCGCCGGATGACCTCCAGATTCTCCCGCCCGGTCAGGTGCGGGTAGAGTGAAGGCGATTCGACGAGCGAGCCCACCCGGGCAAGCGCGCTCCGGCGGAACGGCTCACCGAACAGCCGCACTGCGCCGGCATCGGGCCGGATCAGGCCAAGCAGCATCCTTATGGTGGTGGTCTTCCCCGCCCCGTTTGCGCCGAGGAAGGCGTAAACGGCGCCGGGTTCCGTGTGGAGATCCACCGACTCGACGGCGCACACGGGGCCGAACCGGCGCGAGAGCTTCTCGGTTTCAATGACAGGCTGCATCTCACTCCTGAAACGCCCGCGCCCGTACATTTGTGACTGCCGCGGCCCGTCACGTTGTACAATTCGCGTGCATGGTGATCGCACTGGAGCA
This sequence comes from Bryobacteraceae bacterium, assembly GCA_035561355.1. Classification (GTDB taxonomy): domain Bacteria; phylum Acidobacteriota; class Terriglobia; order Bryobacterales; family Bryobacteraceae; genus DATMXS01. The sequence continues at coordinate 10,043 of DATMXS010000394.1, forward strand.
GAGGCCGTGACGACCCAGCAGCGCTGGATGCTGGAGGCTGTGGACCTTGCAGTGGAGAACGTACGGTCCGGAGGCGGCGGGCCGTTCGCGGCTCTGGTGGTACGCGGCGGCGATCTACTTGCGTCCGGCACGAACTTAGTCACTTCGTCGAACGATCCGACCGCGCACGCCGAAATTGTGGCGATCCGGCGCGCGTGCGAGCGTCTCGGCGCGTTCCAACTCACCGGCTGCGAGGTCTACACGACCTGTGAGCCGTGCCCGATGTGTCTGGGCGCGATCTACTGGGCACGTCCGGATCGCGTCTGGTACGGGGCCACCCGAGCGGATGCGGCACGCGCCGGCTTCGATGACGATTTCATTTACAAAGAGGTCTCGGCCCCCGTAGAGGAGCGCAAGCTTCCGATGCGGCAGATCGACCGCGACGCAGTGTTGCGTGCCTTTCGGGAGTGGGAACTCAAGCCGAACAAGGTCAGGTACTGAGCTCGCTTCGCTCGCGGTTTGTGGCCGTATCGCCCGTGCCTGCTGTGCAAGGTGCCGCTATAATGGTGGCAGCTTGCCAGGAGGTTCGCACATGAACGAGTCGGCCACTGCCGCCGATCCCAAGTCACCGAAGGGCTTCTACTCGCGCCTGGGCGGGAAGCTGGGCGTTGCCCGGATCCGCTCGGATCGCGACTTGGCCACTCTGGTCGATAAGCGGCTCCCAGCCGCGACCGTCAAATCGCTCGTGCGCGGCGGCTTGTCGGACGCCGAGGCGTACCGGTTGATTCTGCCGCGTCGAACACTCGCGCACCGGATCGCGAAGCACCAGCCGCTCTCAAAGGATGAGTCCGACCGCGCGGTACGCGTTGCCCGCATCACGGCTATGGCAGAGCAAGTGTTCGGTGAACCCGAGCGCGCCTGGCGCTGGCTGCGGAAGACGAAACGGCACTTCGACGGCAGGGCGCCGATCGAGATGCTCGCGACCGAGGCCGGCGCGCGGCTGGTCGAAGAAATGGTCTTGCAGATTGATGACGGCCTGGCCGCGTGACGCTCTGGCGCATCAGCAACCATCGCACCCTCGACGGCGGCGGCGGCTTGCGCGCACCGGGGCGCTGGCATACTCGCGGCCAGCGCGTCCTATACTGCGCGCCGAATCCTGCGACCGCGCTGCTCGAAGTGCTGGTGCATTCCGAGATCGACGCAGAAGATATCCCCGTGACCTTCCACTACCTCGAAATCGAGGCGCCGGATTCAGCTTCTGTTGAAACGCTCGACGCTGTCGCACTCGGCGCGCGCTGGCGGACGGACCTGAATGTCACGCGCGCGGCCGGCGATGCGTGGCTCCGATCCGGAAGAACGGCCCTGCTCCGCATCCCTTCCGTGATCGTGCCGCAGACGTGGAATGTCCTCGTTAATCCGCGACAGACTGACGCGGAGCAAATTCGGATCGTCCGGATTCATGAGCAGGGAGTTGACGCGCGGCTGGCGAGGTAGCGGGTGCAGCGGCTCAGTCGGGCTGAGCACCGAGGGTGCCCGGCGCTGTATACCAGCATGAGCCCGCGAAAGCAGTCCTCATAAGAACACCCACGATCCCCGCGCCGCTCCAGCCTCGAATTCGCATACTATCGACTAGGACGCGAATTCTTTCCATGTCGAAATCATTACGAGTGTTCTTTATCGCCGGCGCTGCGGTTCTGGCGCTGCAAGCTGCGTCAGGCCCATCGAACGCGGCGGCGCCCAGATACGATTCGTGGAGCGTGATCGGGCCGGGCGGCGGGGGCACCATGTTTTACCCCACCGTCAGCCCGCATGACGTCCGCGACGTCCTGGTCCGGTGCGATATGACCGGCGCCTATATCACGCACGACGCCGGCGCAACCTGGCGTATGTTCAACCTCCGCGGCACCGTCAGTCAATTCGTCTTCGATCCCACAGACCGCAAGGTGATCTACGCCACCACCGGCCCGCTGTGGCGGAGCGAGGACGCCGGGCGCACTTGGAGCCTCCTCTTCCCCGACCCCGCTTCCGTACACATCGAGATGACGGATGACCATGCCGGCGCGCGGCACGTGACCGCTGATGGCCGCACGCCGCGCGTCACAGCGCTAGCCGTGGACCCGGCGGACTCGAGAATCCTCTACGCGGCCATCACGGACCGGGACGGCAGCACGCTCCGCATCTCGCGGGACCGCGGCCTTAAATGGGCGATAGCGGCGCCCCTGCCCGATGGCGGCCGGCGGATCTGGATCGATCATGAATCGCGCCGCACGGATCGTACCGTCTACGTTGCGGGAAGAACTTCAGTGATGGTCCGCCGGGGCGGAACCTGGAAGCGCGGCCCGGCCGCGCCTGCGGCATTCTCCGACGTGGACGGCGGGTTCGCGAAGGCGGGGAACCTGGTGGTCTACGGCGTGTCGCCCTCCGGCATACACGTATCCGAGGACGGCGGTGCTTCCTGGCGCGACACGGGCGTTGGGGGTCCTGCACGCTACGTCGCCGCAGGCGCGGCGCTGCATCACGGCACTACAGGGTACGTCTCCTTCGAGAATCTTCAGGAATCAGGCGGACGCTACTTCGGAGTGGCGAAGACGATCGACTCGGGCCGGACGTGGAGCATTGTCTGGAAGGATTCCGACACGCAACCCGCAAGCAATGTCGAGGGAGGCTGGATAGCAGACCGGTTCGGTCCCGGCTGGCCGGGCCAACCGCAGTACCTGGGCGTGGCGCCGGATAACCCAGACATCTGCTACGGCACCGACTCCGGCCGGACAATGCGCACAACCGATGGCGGCCGGACGTGGACTCAGGTTTACGCAAAGCAGATGCCCGGAGGCGGCTGGACCACTACGGGGCTCGACGTCACCACCGATTACGGCATCCACTTCGATCCCTTCGATCCCAAACGCTGGTTCATCACATACACGGATATCGGCCTGTTCCGTAGTGAGGACGGCGGCGCGAGTTGGATCAGCGCGACTACCGGCGTGCCGCGGCCGTGGGTAAACACGACCTATTGGATGGAATTCGATCCTGAGGTGAAGGGCCGCGCCTGGGCCGTCGCAAGCGGCATCCATGACCTGCCCCGCCCCAAGATGTGGCGACGCCAGGCGGTCTCCAGATACAACGGCGGCGTGCTCGTGACCGACGACGGGGGCAAAAATTGGAAGGTCTCAGGGACGATGCCCCAGACGGCGGCGACCCACATCCTGGTGGACCCGGCGAGTCCGGCGAAATCGCGAACACTCTATGTCGCAGCGTTCGGCCGAGGCGTGTTCAAATCCACAAACGGCGGGCAAACCTGGGAACTGCGGAATGAGGGCATTGCAGGCCCGGAACCGTTCGCCTGGCGGCTTTCGCGCACGGGTGACGGCACTTTGTACCTGGTGGTGGCACGCCGCAGCGATGACGGCAGCATCGGTAACGCGCAGGACGGCGCGCTCTACCGCTCGACAGATGGCGCCGCCCACTGGACCAAACTGAGCCTTCCCGAAGGCGTGAACGGCCCCAACGCCCTGACCATTGATCCAACCGACGCCAAACGGCTCTACCTTTCGGTATGGCGTCGCAGCACAAATGCCCCAGACGGCGGAGGCGGCATCTATCTCTCCTCCGATGCAGGCGCGTCCTGGAAGCGCGTTTTCGCAGGTGATCAACACGTGTACGACGTCACGATTGACCCGCGCAACAGCACCCTTTACGCCGCGGGCTTCTCCTCCTCGGCATGGCGATCGACCGACCGCGGCACTACCTGGCGGCGCATCCCCGGCTACAACTTCAAATGGGGCCACCGCGTGATGCCCGACCCGCGCAGCCCGGACCGCATCTTCATCACGACGTTCGGAGGGAGCGTGTGGTGGGGGCCAGCCGCGGGAGATCCGCAAGCGGTAGAGGATATCGTCACAAAGGAGGTGGGATACGGGAGGTGATCAAGCTTTTGGCGCAGGGGAGCCAACGAAGCGGTAGCCCACGCCACGCACGGTGAGCAGGTGCTGAGGTCGGGTGGGATCGTCTTCGATATAGCGGCGCAGTCGCACGATGAAGTTGTCGATCGCGCGCGTGTCGGTGTCTTCGCGAAGACCCCACACGTGTTCGAGCAGCGCTCTCCGCGACACCGGTTTCCCCTCATGCTGGACCAGGTACCGGAGCACGTTCGCTTCCATCAGCGTCAGCGGAAACAATTGGTTCCGGACCTCGATTTCCAATCGATCGAAACGGATCGTCTTGCCTTCAAAGGCGAACGTCGCGTCGGCATCAACCGTTGCCGGAGGAGGGTTCGAATCAGCGCCGAGCCACTCGCGACGGCGCAGCAGGCCGCGAATCCGCGCAATCAGAATCGCCAACTCGAAAGGCTTGGAGAGGTAATCGTCCGCGCCTGCGCCGAATCCCTTCAGCACGTCATCTGAATGGCCCCGGGCGGTCAGCATCAGGGTCGGGGTAAACGTGCCGGCCCGGCGCATTTCTGAAACCACGGTGAAGCCGTCCACGCCGGGCAGCATGACGTCGAGGATGACCACATCGAAGGCCTGCCTCTGCTTCAGCAGCAGGTCGAGAGCGGCTTCACCTGTCTCAACCGCTTCCACTCCGTAACCTTCGGCTTCAAGGTTGAACCGGAGTCCATCGGCAAGGTGCGGCTCGTCTTCCACGATCAGGATGCGGCTCATTTCGCGATTCGAAATTCCAGCACGAACGTGCTGCCGTGTCCTGGACCTTCACTTTCGGCCCAGGCTCGCGCGCCGTGCCGCCTGGCTACCGAACGGACAATATAGAGCCCGAGTCCGGTCCCTTTGACTCGCGCGGCGAGCGGCCCCGGTACGCGGTAAAACCGTTTGAAGATTCGTTTCAGTTCCGGTTTTGGGATGCCCGCGCCGAGGTCCTTCACCTTCACCGCGATGTAATTCCCATCGACGCTGGTTGTCTCGACGGTGACGTTGACGTTCTTGACTGAGTACTTAACAGCGTTATCGATCAAATTGAACACGGCCGCCCGTACGTCCTCAAGATCCCCTTTGATCGTGACGCGCGGCCCAGGCTTGTAACGTAGCGCCTCGCGAGTGACGTGGTGCAGCGTACGGGCACGCTCAACGCATTCCGCCACTACGGCTGAAAGGTCGATCGGCAAAGTGGGCTTCCGGCCGGCGGAACCGACACGCCCCGTCCGCAGGATCTGCTCGATGTCGGCCAACAGTCGGTCGCTGTCGAGCAGCATGGCGCGATAGAACTCTGCGCGCTTCGCTGCGTCAACCTCGCGCGTCTGCAGCGTCTGGATGTGGAGCCGGATGGAGGTGACGGGGGTCTTGAGTTCGTGTGTGACGGCGTTGATAAAGGCGTCCTGCTGTTCATTGCGCCGGATCTCGCGAACCAGAAAGATCGTGTTCAGCACGACGCCGCCAATCGCGATCGTCAGGAGCAGGACGCCGACAAACAGCAGGATTCCCGTACGCCAGTTCAGGATGACCCAGCCCACGTAAAGGAGCAGAATTACTGAAACGAGTCCAGCGCCGAGAGCGATGAAAAATGAGATTGACTTTCTCTGACCGGCAGCCACGACACTTTCAGCTTATGCGACGGAGCGGGACGGCGCTTGGGTCAATGAAAACGGGCGGCCGTGCGGGCATTGTGGCGTCCGTTGTTGCGATCCGAACGGACGTCGCGATCCGCAGCGCTTTCAGGATCTTGATCTGAATCCAGGACGGATCGAACTCGTACCATGCGAGCCCATGCCGGGCTGATGTGGGATGCGCGTGGTGGTTGTTGTGCCAGCCCTCCCCGAACGTGATCAAAGCGACCCACCAGTTGTTGCGCGAATCGTCTCGAGTGGCGAACCGGCGCGCGCCCCACATGTGCGTGGCGGAATTGACGAGCCATGTTGCGTGAAGTCCGAAAACCGTACGCACACAAATTCCCCACAGCATCAGCGGAAGACCGCCGAGAGCGTACAGCAGAACGCCTAACACGACGCTGGCTACCCAATGGTAGTTGTTCAGCCACACATAGAAACGGTGCTTGGCCAGGTCGGGTGCATACTTCGCCATCTTGCGCGTGTCGCTATGGGTAGCCTCTCCGAAAAGAATCCAGCCGACGTGAGCCCACCACCCGCCGTCCCGTGGCGAGTGCGGATCTCCGGGCTTATCGGAGTTCTGATGGTGGATCCGGTGCGTTGCAACCCAGGAGATCGGCCCCCCTTCAAGAGTCAACGCCCCACAAAATGCGAAGAAGTACTCGAGCGCCAGCGGAACTTTGTACGAGCGGTGTGTATGCAGCCGGTGGTATCCCATGCTGATGCCCAAGCCTGTGCTCATCCAATACAGGAGCACAGCGGCGGCGAACACAGACCAGCTAAACGTGAACAGTGCGGCGACTGCTCCAATATGTAATAGCGCCAGGACGATGCTGGTTGGCCAGTTCATTCCGTGGCGTTCAGGCGTTTGGAATTCAATGCTCAAGGCGGACTCCCCAGTGCGGTAGACTTTCCCAGCGTAACAGCGGATCGGCGGGCGCTTTGTAAGACTTTTGTAGTGTCGGCCGTGCACCGTTTCCGCGGCGGAGTTCGACGCATTCGCCGCAGCTTGGGAACAGTGCTGCAATAGCGGTGTCAAATGAACATGGTTCTCCGGGCCGCTACGATCCTCCTTGCCGCGATGGCCTCTCTTTCCTGCCGCGCGCCCTCGCCACAAGTCGCGCATGAGGAGGCTCTGCGGCTCAACGCCTCGTTCGCAAGGCACCGGACCGCATACCTCGAGGCCATTGAACTCGAAAATCGTCTTGTTCCGGAGACCCTGGAGTGGCTCAACGCGGCGCCGGCGACCCAGGTTCGCTTCCGCGCGTGCCGGCTAATGGACCGCTGGGCTCGCGCTTACTTCGGTCCGAGAGTCATTCACGGCGACATGCGCTTCGAGGAATACAAGTCGGTGCGAGTTCGCCAGGTTCACAGCCACATCTTGGATCATCTGAGGCAGCGGTACTTCATCCTCCATGACTATCAGCGCTATGCACAGGCTGCGTGCGAAGCCGATTCCCGGCCGGCTACGCGCGTTCTCATCCAGCAGCGCCTGCAAGAATTTCGCGGGCGGCTGCAAGCCCACCCGCGCGCCCTCGACGAAATCTCCGGCCTGCTGGCCGCACTGGAAAACTGACATCGCTCACCGGTGAGGACCCTGCGCAAGACGCTATACTAAGCAGCGTCGCTGAATTTAGCGCGCCTTATCGTCTTCACGCTCCAAAAAAATCAGGATGTTCGGACAAACCTTCAGTTCCCATGATTTCGCGGTCATCGCCCTGTTGGTGATCCTTGAGGGTGTTCTGTCGATTGACAACGCCCTGGTGCTTGGCCTTTTGGCGAAGCGGCTCCCGGAGAGTCAGCAGCGCAGGGCTCTCACCTACGGCCTCGTCGGCGCCTTTGTTTTCCGGTTTATTGCGATCGGCACGGCTGGGTATCTGCTGCAGTGGCGAATCGTGAAGCTGCTCGGAGGCGGGTACCTGCTGTGGGTGGCGCTCAAGCACTTGATCTTCGAGGGCCGCGATAAAACCGAGGAGCACGTCGCGGTCGGCGCGGATAAAACGCCTACGCTCATCGACGCTACGACGGGCGCCGAGTTGACCCCCGATCAGCGCGAGGAGGAACTGCGCATCCGCAGTTCCGTCCCGGTCCCGGCTGTGAACCACCCGGGGTTTTGGAGCACCGTCGCGGTGATCGAACTTACTGACATCGCATTCGCGATCGACTCCATCCTTGCGGCCATCGCGCTCGTAGGCGGCCCGCCCGCAGGGCACGTTGGTCCACACCCGAAGTTGTGGGTCGTGATCACCGGTGGGATGCTCGGCGTGATTCTGATGCGATTCGCGGCCATTGTGTTTATCAGGCTGCTCGAGAAGTTCCCGCGCTTCGAGACCTCGGCTTACCTGTTAGTCACTGTAATCGGCATGAAACTGGTGGTGGACTGGGGAATGAACACACCCGAGCATCCGCACCGAGCCGATTTCCACAGTCCCGGCAGTCCGGCGTTCTGGATTTTCTGGATCGCGATGGTGGTGTGTTTCTCCGTTGGGTTCTTGCCAGACAGGAAGAAATCGTCGCAAGGCGCTGCTGGCGCGGCGTAGATTTCGGGGATGGCAGTGAGAACGCGGGTTATCTCCGTACCCGCTCCCGAATCAAACCCACCAACTCCTCCCCACGCTCTACCTCCAGGCGGATACGGAGCCACAGGGCACGGCCGCGCCAATCGCCCGGGAGGTTGGCGGCGTCTTTTTCGGTGGTGAGGAGGGCGTCTACTCCTGACCCCAATTCCTCTAATTCCTCCCGGGTGTACTTGTGATGGTCCGGGAAGGCACGGCGGAATTCGGGTTCCACTCCGGCTGAGCGCAGCGTGGCCCAAAACGATGCAGGGTTGCCGAGTCCGCAGAAGGCGCCCGTGCGCTCGGGAACTTCGGCAGGCTCGCCTGTGGTTGAGTCCACCCATTTGTCCGCGACAACGCGGCCGGTGAATACGGGCCCCTTATATCCCGCCCCCCGGAGCGCGGCTTCGACTCCGTCCGCTCGCGAGACACGCGTCACCAGAACCGCGTCGGCCCGGCGGACCGCCTCGACCGGTTCGCGAAGGCGGCCGAGCGGGATGACGGCCCCGCCGGCGAAGGGGTCCAGACCGTCCAGGACGACCAGGTCGAAATCACGGTGCAGCCGCGCGTGCTGGAAGCCGTCATCCAGGAGGAAGAGCGACGGGGCGAACCGCGCCTCCACTTCGCGACCGACCCTGCCGCGGTCCGCGCCGATGCCGACAGGTCCCACACGGGCGCGAAGGTAGATCTGGGCCTCGTCACCCGTTTCCGCAGTCGGCGCGGCAGCCCCCAGATTCAAGATGATGTCTGACTTTACCTTTCTTCGGTAACCTCTTGTCAACACAGCCACATTGTCGAACTGTCCAGCCAGCCACAGAACTGCCGGCGTCTTGCCCGCGCCGCCAACGGCAATACCGCCAACGCTCACGACTGGGGTACCGAGCCGAACCTGCCGCGCAACGTCGCGGCGTCGCTTCCATGCTCCACCTAGCAGCCAGATCCGCGTCAGGGGCGCCAGCAACCAGCGCGCTCGCGAGAACCGGCGGGGAACGGCCTGCCAGTAGCGGGCGACAATCTCTCGCGCTGCGCGGGCAGTGGCTCCCCGCTCGGCTTCGGCCACAAGGCGGGCGCGCTCGCCGATGCCGTCGCGAGCCGGGTCATTGAGCAGGGATTCCAGAGCACAGGGCAGTTCGGCTGCCGACGAGATACGGAGCACCGCGCGCGCGGCGGTGAACTTCTCCGCGATCTCGGCGAAATTCTCCATGTGCGGACCGGCGATGACGGGCTTGCCGTAAGCGGCGGGCTCCAGAATGTTGTGGCCGCCCCGGTGCGCGAGCGTTCCGCCCATAAAGACGATGTCTGCGAGGGCGAACACTCCGCTGAGTTCTCCCATCGAATCGAGCAGGATAGCTCCGGGCAGATCGAGCGTTTCGGTACCCGTGAGCGCCGACCGGCGGAGGAACGGGATGCCCTCACGCGTAAGCAGGGCGGCGGCCGAGTCAAACCGCTCCGGCTTGCGTGGCACCAGGATCAGGAGCAGGCCGGGGCGCGCGACCTTTTGAAACGCGGCGATCACGGCTTCGTCCTCGTCGGGGTCGCCGGGTTGAGCGGGCGGCATGGTGCTGGCGGCCACCCAAACGCGCACCGGGCGGCTGGCTTCGATCACTCGCCGGAGCACATGCGGCGGAGCCCCGGCGGGCGCGAAATCATACTTCAAATTTCCAGCGCAAACCGCTGTTTCAAAACCAAGTTCTTGATATCGCGCGCGGTCCTGCTCGCTCTGCGTCAGAATCGCGTCCGCCAGCCCGAGGATCGGTCGAAAGAACGCCTTCAGCCGCCGGTACCGCGGCAGCGCGCGGTCTGAGATACGGCCATTCACAACCACCAGCGCGCAACCGAACCGCTTGGCTTCACGCCACAGGTTAGGCCAGATTTCGGTTTCGAGCACTACGACAGCGCGCGGCTGAAGCGTTCGGAATACCCGGCGCACGAACAGGGCGTAATCGATGGGAGCGTAGAAGACTCCTTCGGCGATGCCTCTCAGCCGCTCCTCGGCGACGGCGCGCCCCGCGACGGTGGAAACGGAGACGTAAAGTGGCGCGTCAGGCAGTTCAGCCCTCAGTGCGCGGAGAAGGCCGGTGGCGGAAACCACCTCCCCAACAGAGACGGCGTGCACCCAGACGGCCCCTGGAGGCGCCGTGCGCCAAGGCAGCAGCCCCAGCCGCTCCCGGAAGCCGCGGCGGTAGCGCGCCTCCCGGAGGCCGCGCGCCAGGAAGTAGATTACGATGAGAGGGAAACCGGCCCATTGGAGGAACCGGTATATGAATATGACCGGCAAGTGCCTGATTGTACTCTTCGCGGCGGCTGCAATTCTACTGCCTCAGGACAAAGACAAGGACAAGGCCCGTTTCGAGGCGGGTACGGTCGCCGATTACCAGACCAAACAGACCGTAGACCAGGTGACTGTTGCGGCCTCGCCATTCCTGAATGACGAGGAGACCCACCGCGCGTTCGGCAAGAAGCTGAACCCGAACAAGGAGGGCATCCTGCCGGTGCTGGTGGTAATCGAGAACGGACGCGGCGAGGCGCTGTTCCTGGAGAACATGAAGATCGAACTGCTGACGCCGGACCGCCAGCGCGTCGAGGCTACGCCCGCTTCTGACGTTCGGTACCTCCGCGGTGGGGGGCGTCCGAAAGTGTCCCAGGGACCAATCCCCGGCCAGCAGCGGGTCTCCATGAAGAAAAACCCGCTCGCGGCCTGGGAGATTGAAGGCCGGGCGTTCTCGGCGCGGATGCTGCCGCCAAAAGAAGCCGCCTCGGGCTTTTTCTATTTCCGCGCGCCCTACCGGGCAGGCTCGCAGCTTTATGTGACCGGGCTGCGCGAAGCGGCGACCGGTAAGGAACTGTTCTACTTCGAGATCCCGCTCGACCAGAAATAGCGCTCCTTCATCGCCGAACGCGCTGGAAGATGAACAGCCCGATTGCAGTTCCCGCCACTGTGCCTAAGGCGAGCGCCCAAGGGGAAGCGGCCTTGGCGCGTTCGTGCTCCGGTTTCCGGCGGAAGAGCGGCTTCAGCGTGTGGCCGACCAGCAGGACTGTACCGCTGCCGGGCATCGCGGTTTCGAGATCGATATAGCTCTGCGGCAATCCGCGTCGGATTGCGGGCCAGCCATCCAGCAGAATGGGGCCGAGAGCAGGCCTGGATTCCACACCCTCCTCAACCACGCCGTGGCCTCCGCTGGCGATCAGCCGCTCGATGGCGTGGTCGAGCGCTCTGGCGTTCGTCCACTTGTTGTAGAACGCGACCCTCCCGGCAGCGTCGATGAGGTAGGCCGGATCGGCCAGGCCGCCGTAGACTTGGTGCACCTTTCCTTCGAGGTCGTCCACAAGCACCGGATACGGCACGCCGTTTTCGCGCTGATGACGCAGGCCGTCCTCGAGTTTCCGGCCCAGTGAATCGTACGGCTCGACAGAAGGGCCGGGATGAGCCTGGCGGGTGAGCACATCCAGGAACTGGACCTCCCCGCCCCACTTGGAATGTAACTGCCTGAGCGGCTCGACCGAGCCGGCCGCAACGGGTCAAGTAAAGGACGCGAAGTGCAGCAGCACGGGCTTGCCGCGCAGTTCAGTCAACCGGATCGACCCACCGCCGGCGCGCGGCAGTTCGAAATCCGGAGCGGCCTGGCCCGGACGTATCCCGCTCGCGCCGATGGAGCGGCGGACGTCGCTGACCACGTGCTTCGTCCGGAAGTGCGTGAAGTTATATTCTTCCGGCGGCAGCCTATCCGGAAGCGCCTCGAAGCGAGTGATCACATCAGCCATAAATCCTCCAATGAATGCCGGTGTTGCGGTCACCGGCTCCTGAGTAACATTCGTGCCGCCAGAAAGCCTGCGGCGCCGATGCCGAAACCGGTGAGAAGGCCCTGAGCGGTGCGGCTCGTGGCGAGCGAGGTGTAGACGCTCGCCCGCCGTCCACCAAACTCGCCTCGAACACAATCGAGGCCGCGTGCATGGTCGAAAAGGTTGTCGGGCGCATCCTCGGTCTTCTCTTCAGCGGTGCGTTGCGAGCCGAAGCCGAAGGCGAGCAGGTAGCGATCGGTAAGTACGGGCGAGACGCGGTGCATGAGGCCGAATGCGCGGGCGGCGCCGCCGGCGTACATGTCCCGGACGGGGTTGGAGGCCGCGTACTCGATAGCGTCCACCACAACTTCCGGGTCGTAGTACGGCGGCAGGCCCTTAGGCTCCACGCCGATCTTGGTGCGCGTTTTCGCGAACAATGGTGTGTTAATGGAGGCGGGCATCACGTTGGTGACGCTGACGGGCGCGCCCTGATTCTTCAACTCGAGCCGGAGCACGTCGAGCATGCCTTTCATGCCGTGCTTCGACGCAGCATACGCGGCTTGGTAAGGCAGGCCGACCCAGGCTTCGATTGAGCTGATGAAGACGAGAGCGCCGCCTTCCCGCTTCAGGTGCGGGAGCGCGGCCATTGCACCATACGCGGCGCCGTTGAGGTTCACGTCAATCACGCGGCGAAACTCCTCGGGCGTGACCTGATCGAACGGCGCAACGCTGTAAATGCCGGCCAGGTGGACCCAGGTGTCGAGGCGGCCGTAAAGCTCAATGGCGGTTTCGGCGACTCGCTTTACCTGCTCGGGATGCGTGACCTCGGCGGCCACGAACACGGCGCGCCCGCCGGACTCGCGAATCTCTTTGACGAGTTCTTCAAGCGGCTCCGCGGCGCGGCCGGATACGACGACTTTGGCGCCCCGCTTGGCAAAACGGAGCGCGGCAGCGCGCCCGATCCCACTGGTGGCGCCGAACAGAACGATGACCTGATCCTGTACCGGTTTGAGTTTCAAGAGCATCCCCCAGGCTGGTCCCATTGTAAGGGGTGGAGCGGCGGGCTGGCCGTGCGGGAGGTTACGGTTTCGAGGCTGGCGGCGGCGTGACGGTGACCGGGGTAAGCGCATTCACTTCCGACGGCGAGAGCGCGTGATCGAGAATGCCAGACGCGTGAAGGCGTTCGTGTTCGGCGTCGAACCAGCTCGACGTGCCCACATCATTGAGACGCAACGCCGGCGTGAACTGGTAGACGACGGGCAGCGCTTCCGTGGCGCTGAGGCGTTCGGCCACAGCGACCGCGAGGCCATCAGACCGAAACTGCATGGTCTGGACAATATTGAATGGTTCGTTCAGCCGGTTGATACAGGTGCGGGGGAATATGATCCTCGCGCGCTCCTTTGCCTCGCCGAGGCCCTCGAAAGCGTATTCGGGATTGGCCTCCTTGGCTGCGCCTGCGAAGTGATCGGCGTCGAGTACAACGAGAGTGGCGGCTTTCGCGGCGTTGTTGATGCCGCCGAGATAAAACTCCTCGGTCCCGTCGCGGTCGAGATCGGCGAGCCTTACATGCTCGAGGTGACCGGCGTGCCAATACTCACGCTCCACCGCGCCTTCGGATGAAAGCAGCACGACTTGTGAGGGGAAGTATGCGTGGGAACTCGACAGCAAGATACGGCGGCGACGACTGCGGCCGGGACGCGTCACCGCGAACGCGCGGGCCGAATACGTACCCGTGTAGGAGCGGGTTGCGGTGCGAACGGTCCTGCCGGGAGAGAACTTCCAGCGAACGTCACCCCTCTCTCCGTAACACCAAATCGTTTCCGTGAGCCCTTCGGCAGCGATGGGCGCGAACAGAACCTCCGCGGCGCCGTCCCCATCCAGATCACCCGTCCAGACACGCGATGGCGGCATTAAAGGGGAGAGGCTCTCAAAGTGTTTGCGCCACAGTTCCTTCCCGCCGGCGCTGAATGCGACGAGCGCGCTGCCCTGCACGCGGGCCGAGGCGGGAGTCGCAGGCGCCCGGGTGACCACGAACGCGAGCACGACGACGCCGATCAACACCGCCGCCGCGCCGGCGTATGCCGGGCGAAGCCGCTTCAGGCGGGAGGCGATGGAGGCAGGAATCGCTACGGCATTGATGCCCGCAGCCTCGGATGCAATGCCGCCGGAGTGCTTCCACGCCTCGAGTTCCGCAATGCAGAGGAGGACGCGTCCGCGGGGCCCAGGCAGGCGGCGAACCGGCAGCCCTCGCTGTTCCTCCCACAACTGGGCGGTCCGGACGCTTACGCCTAGATACGACGCGATCTCTTTCCACGACGTCAACTCCACAGGCGCGGGACGCGGCTGAAGCGGAGGATCTTTGCTGGCGCTCGACAAGACTGTGAATCTAGCATGAACCGGCCGTGCCCGACACGGCCGGTTCGGCGGCAGCAACCGTTACGATGCGCTCACAGCGTGCGCGCCTACGACAGCTGTGCAATGAGCACAGCGGCGTGCGGCAAGCGGGATCTCGCTCAGGCATTCCGGACACTGCCTGGTGGTGGGTTCGGCCGGTCCCGCAGGTTTCTTCATGCGCGACATCACCGCGTTCATCGGCACAATGACGAAGAAGTAGATCGCCGTGCCGACTAGCAGGAATGCAATCACGGCGTTGATAAACTCGCCGTACAGGAATTTGCTGTTGTTGACGGTGAACGTCAGCGCCGAGAAATCCGGCTTGCCGACGATTGCGGCGATGAGCGGCGTCAACAGGCTCTTGACGAGAGCTGTGACAACTCCGCCAAACGCGCCGCCGATGACAACGGCGACGGCAAGGTCCACGACGTTGCCGCGAAAAAGAAACTCCCTGAACCCTTTAAGCACATTTCCTCCGTTGAGACAGACTACATCACCACTCGCGGGCTGGCAAGCAAATCGCCTAGCGTGCAAAAGTCAGCCGCAGGCCGGTCGTGAACAGCACGTCGTTCTTCTTGCGGCCTGGTACAGGATCGCTCAGCAGGCGGTCGCTGAGCGTGAACTGCCATGACATCCAGCGCCACACCGCCGTATCAGCCGACAGATCGAAGTTCAAACGGTACTCGCCTGTGTTCGTTATGTTCGGGAAAATCGTCAGCTTTTCGCGCAGAGAGGTTCTTGCCGTCAGGCGATACAGGAAATCCTGGCCGAGCAGGGCCTCCCCCGAGGTCCGGTTCAAACCCGTAGCAAAAAACTCGCGGTTGAGGGCTGCACCTGCTTGCCAGTCGAAGAACCCGCGATCTGTGTTCCAGACGTGCTGGCCCAGGCCCCATGCGGGCGCGAAGCGCAAGTCAAGCTGCTGGAACTCGTCGAATTCGAGATCGGCGGATGCAAATGTGAAGACCTTGGGAGTCAGGTTCAGCTCATATTTCAGCCCACCGCGAAGTGCGTTTGCCGTGACCAGAGATCGCTCCAGAGTCCGCGCACTGGCATACAGCGAAGTGAAGTAGACGCCGATCTTGTCCCTGCTTGTGGTGCGAGTGGCGTTCGCGCTCGTATTTATGTTCGACGTGGAAGCATTCCCGATCGCCCGCGCGATACCGAAATCGACGAATCCGGCCCACAGGTCCACCAGCCGGGGGTTTCGGAAACGGTCGATCTCCAACTCATAGGCCGCCTGCTCGTCCTTCGAACGAATGTAGCCGATTCCCGCGCGTGCCGCGGAAACGCTGCCGGTCTCGGTGCTCGAAACCTGCAGCTTGTCACCCTCGAGCGACAAGGCGCCGCTGAGCACGGTACCGTCTTTTAGGCCGATGTAAACGGCCGAATCGGCTGTGATCCCGGCCACCTGGTCCCACGGCAGTGTAACCTGGCCGGCATACTGCGATTTCAGGATCAGGTTGGCGCCATCGAGCTTGATGATCGTACCGGTGAGGCGGTCACCGTTCTTCAAGGTGACGACGTCCGCCAACGCGGAACCACCGAACAAAACGAGGGCCGGTACGAGGCATCTGAGAACGAGCACGAAATCCCCTCCTCTGTTACGTGTTGCGCCGCTTGACGCTACGGTATTTTCGGACTTGCAGGGTTGAAATGCAATAGAGCTCGAAGGCTACCAAAGAAAAATCAAGGGCCCTGGACGGGACCTCGCCGCTTTTCATTGCTTCCGCGGTTTGAGGGTGCGAAACTCAGGTTTCCTTGTTCCACCGGGAGGTCAGTCATGAAAAAGATCCTCTTGGGCACAGGCATCGTAGTGATTGCCCTGCTTGCCGCCGCGGTCACGTATCTGACCCTGATGGACGTCAACCAGTTCCGGCCGCAAGTTCAGGCGGCGATTCAGAATCAACTTGGCAGGCCCGTGTCACTGGGGACCATGCATCTGCGGATGGTCCCGCTTTCGATTCGGATTGCTGACGTCAGCATCGGCGAGGATCCGACATTCAGAACCTGCCGGCCATTCGCTACTGCGGGCGATGTAAGCCTTGCCGTAAGCCTCTTCCCGCTACTGCGCAAGCAGCTTCACATCGACTCCTTCGTGCTGCGCCAGCCCGCGATTGAACTGGTCCAGACTGCCTCGGGCAAGTGGAACTTCTCGAGCATCGGCAGCAAAACCGATTCGGGAACCGGCGCCGGGAGTGGCGGGGGCCTCTCCATCGCAGAACTGCGGGTGGAGGACGGCAAGTTAGCGGTGGGCGAGCTAGGGAAGAAACGCTCGGTATACGAGCACATCGGCATCGGTCTTACGGACTTTGCGCCGGGCCGGCCGTTTCGCCTGAGTCTTGGCGCCATCCTGCCGGGAACAAGTAGCGAATCGCTCCGGGTGGAAGCCACCGGCGGGCCGCTCGGACCGGAATCGACGCCCCTCCACGGGTTCATAGAGGTGCGCAAAGCCGGCATCGCCGCATTGCGGCAGTTCCTGGCTGCAGGCGCAGCGGGCGCCGATGGCATCCTGGACGGGCGCATCGATTTCGACCTGAAGAACTCGGCCATGAACGCCCGGCCGCGCCTTTCGATCGACAAGGTAAAGGTGGCTGGCAAGGACCTCGGGCGTGGGCTGAAGATCGAGGGCGACCTTCAGCACAACCTCGACACTGGGGTGATGAGCATCCCCGGCCTGCGGCTTGCGGCCGGCAATGTACCGCTGACGATCTCGGGCGAGGTGGACACGCGCAACTCCCGCATGGACGTGAGCGCTCGCGCGGACGGCGCGCCCCTGGCCGAGTTGCTGACCGCCGCCGCGGCCTTCGGAGGGACGGAAATCACCGGCTCCGGGCGTTTGAACCTGGACGTACGCATGCGGGGCTCGTACGATCGCGTTTCGGACATCGAGTATCTCGGGCAAGGAATGCTGCGCGATGCGGCGTTCAACCTGCCGGAGTTGACCCAGCCGCTCAAGGTGCCCGCAGCGAATCTGAAACTCGCGGGCAAATCGGCGGCGGTGGAGGGCGTGGTGGCGTCGCTCGGCGGCTCGACGCTTCGGGGCGGCATGACCCTTGATAATTTTGCGGCGGCTTCGCTGTCGGCCGGTTTCAATCTCAGCGTCGATAAGCTGGACCTCACCGAGCTACAGCAGATAATGCGGAGCGGCACAGGCAGCAAGGCAAAGGGGGCCGCCTCAGCGAAGAAGAGCACGTTCAGCGCTAAGGGGACACTCAGCGCCGGGAGACTCATCTACACCGGCCTGGTCCTCGAGCAGGTGCGCTCGGAGTGCACCTATGTGAACGATGTTCTGACGCTCTCCCCCTTGACCGCGCAGGTCTTCGGCGGCACGCAAAAGGGCGCGATCACGGTGGACATGCGATCCGAGCCCGCTACAGTTGCCATGAATACGAAGCTCGAATCCGTGGACGCCGAAAAGCTGCTCTCGGCGACCACTTCGCTGAAGAGCGCGCTATACGGGCTGCTTGCGGCTTCGGGAAACGCCAGCATGAAACTGCTGCCCGGCACGGGCGCGACGCAGAGCCTGAACGGCGATCTGGCGGTTCGGCTGACGAAAGGGCGCCTGGGTGGCATCAACCTGATGAACCAACTGGCGGGCGTGGGCCGGTTCGTCGGTTTCGCGCAGCAGGGCGAGCCGTTCACGGATCTCGTGGGACTCACCGGGGACCTGCAGGTGCGTAACGGAATCGCCAGGACAGAGAACCTGCTGCTGCAGCTCGAGGGTGGGAGCGTTGGCGCGGCGGGGACAGTCAATCTGGTTGATGAATCGCTCAACCTGCGGATGACGGCGGTGCTCGACAGCGCGATGAGCCAGAAGGCCGGCGGGTCGCGGGTAGGCGGGTATTTGACGAGCGCGCTGGTGAACAGCAAGGGCGAACTGGTGATTCCGGCGCTGGTCACGGGGACGTTCGCCAAACCGCGCTTTGCGCCGGATGCGGCCCGCGTTGCGGAGATGAAGTTGAAAAACGTGCTGCCTGCAGCCGGGAATCTCGGGACGGCAGCTTCGGGCATTGCGGGGATTCTGAAGGGCGATAAGAGCGCCGGAAGGTCTATCCTCGATTCACTGACGGGGAAGCAGGCCGCGCAGCCCAAGGAGGAGACCGCGACGGCCCCGGCAAACGAGCCAGCACCGGCAACAACCACTCCGCCGAAGCGCAAGGGGCTTCTGGGTGCATTGGACGAGCTAAAAAAGAGAACGAGCCAGCCAGCGCCCGCGAAGCCCGAGGCGCAAACCGTGCCGCGCCCCTGACGGAGCGGTGGCCGAACGCTCCGAACGAGCGCACACCAGCCCCAGCGAGGATCGCTTCACCTACGCGCCTGAGATATAGCCCTTGCTGTCGCCCCGGCCTTTCGCAAGGAGATCAGCCTGAAAGTGGCTCTGACCTGACGTTCAGGCTGCTATACTGCGCTTCGCGTGCGAAATCCGCCGGCTAGGGCTTGAGGGAGAGTATGATAACCGCCATCATTCTGATAAACACGGTGCAGGGCCTTGTGCCGGAAGTTGCGCAGGCGCTCATCAACCTGCCGGGTATCACGGAAACCTATTCCGTCGCGGGACCGTATGACCTCGTTGCCATCGCGCGCGTGCGCCATCATGATGACCTTGCTGACCTGGTGTCGGCACGTGTTCAGAAGATAGCGGGCATCGCATCCACCAACACTCTGATCGCCTTTATGGCGTACAGCCAGCGCGACCTCGAGGCAATGTGGGATATCGGCAACGAGGAAGCGGCGCGCTGAACTAACACCTTGCGCCGGCAAACGGACCCGGCGCCGCCCGTTGTTGGCGTTACACGATTAGCCGCCTTCCCCGCTCTGTCGTCCCGCAGTTGAAGGGGCCCTCGGAGCCAAACGGATTTCATCGGCGCCCGCTTCAGGGTTTCTTTTCCCCGGTTTCGGCGGTATGTTGGACATATGAGAATGCCGGCACACGCCCGGCCCGGGCTGTTCGGTTCCGATTAATCTCCCTCCTGCTGTTTCCATCCGGCACAGCTTTCCAACAGAGGTACTGCCCGCTCGTGTCGTTTATCCCAGGTTCCCGGCCTGCGCGATGCGGGATGTTGCGTTGAGGAGGATTCCGATGCATTCCGATCTGCCCGCTATCCGAACTCCGCTGCCGGGGCCGAACGCCCGCGCAGTGATTGAGCGTGACCGCGCCGTCCTTTCTCCCTCGTACACCCGGTCCTATCCGCTGGTCGCCGCCCGGGGCGAAGGCGCCATCGTCGAAGACGTGGACGGCAACCGCTTCCTGGACTTCAATGCCGGCATCGCCGTCGCTGCGACCGGCCATTGCCACCCGAAAGTGGTCGAGGCCATCCAGCGCCAGTCCGCACGCCTCATCCACATGTCCGGCACGGACTTCTACTACGAGTGCATGGTCGAGCTTGCGGAGAAGCTCGCCGCTCTCGCCCCAGGTGATATGCCGCGCCGTGTCTACTTCGGTAACTCCGGCGCCGAGGCAGTCGAGGCTGCCATCAAACTGGCTCGCTATCACACCGGTCGCGAAAAATTGATCGCGTTCTACGGCGGCTTCCACGGACGCACCATGGGCGCGCTCTCCCTCACGGCGAGCAAGGCCGTCCAGCGCCGCGGCTTCGGCCCGCTCGTTCCTGGCGTGTTCCATGCGCCGTACCCGGACCTCTACCGCCAGGGCGCCGACGAGGCCTCCGCCGCCAGCATCGCTGCCATCGAGCGCATTTTCCAGACCGTTGCGCCTCCGGAGGAGGTCGCGGCCATCATCGTCGAACCGGTGCAGGGCGAGGGTGGCTACATCGTGCCTCCGCAGCGCTTTTTCCACGACCTCCAGGCCCTTGCGCGCCGTCACGACATCCTGCTGATTGCAGACGAGGTACAGAGCGGAATGGGCCGCACCGGCCGCATCTTCGCGAGCGAGCACTTCGGCTTCGTCCCCGACATCATCACCAGCGCAAAGGGCATCGCTAGTGGAATGCCGATCAGCGCCATGATTGCCCGAGCCGAGATCATGCGTTGGACGCCCGGCGCGCACGCCTCCACCTTCGGCGGCAACCCGGTCGCGTGTGCAGCGGCGCTTGCCACTATCGAGTTGCTTGAAAGCGGCCTCACCGAACAGGCTGCCCGAACTGGCGAGTACCTCATGGCTCGCCTGAAGACCTGGCCTGATCGCTTTCCGAATGTTGCCGAAGTGCGCGGTCTTGGACTCATGATCGGCATTGAGCTCGTTGAAGATCAGACCTCCAAGCAAAAAAAACGCGATCTTCGCGATAAGGTGGTGCAGCTAGCGTTCGAGCGCGGCCTCCTGGTGCTCGGCGCGGGCGAAAGCGCCATCCGGCTCAGCCCGCCGCTCATTATTACGGAGCAGCAGGCCGACTTTGCCGTCAGGACACTCGAGGAGTGTCTCACCATCGCGGACAACGTCTCCATAACGGTCGCCGGCTGTCCGACCGTCGCCTGACAGGTGGTAGTTGGCGGGCCCGCCTTGTTACGATAGGCGTCCGTGAGGATCTTGGACGTGGGCTGCGGAATCAAGAAGCTGGCCGGCGCGGTCGGGATCGATCGGAATCCGGCGAGCGCGGCCGACGTTCTGTGCGATCTCGATCGCGCGCCATACCCTTTCCGGGACGATTCGTTCGACGCGCTCCAGGCCACGCACGTCATCGAGCACGTGGCCGACGTGATGCGCGCCATGGAGGAGTTTCACCGGCTCGTCCGCGCGGGTGGCCGCGTCCGCATTGTCACCCCGCACTATACCGATTTCAGTTCGTTCTGTGATCCCACGCATCGGTGGCACCTGAACAGCTTCTCATTCCGCTATTTCGGCGAGGACCACGGTGGCTTCGGCTATTACTCGCGCGTGCGCTTCCGGGAGGTATCGGTGCGAGTGAAGCTGCTGTCGCTATGGCGCATGTTGGGTTTCGAGGCCGTCATCAACGCATCGCGCCGGCTGCGCCGCATTTGGGAGTACTACTTCTGTTACGTCGTCCGCGGCAAGGTAATTGAGGTCGAGCTTGAGGTGCTGAAGTGACCGGCTGGCTATGCCGGCTTGTCGATGCCGTACGGCACCACGCGCGGGCGAGAGTGTGGAGACCGACGGAAGCGCTCGGCCGCCGCGGCGAGGATCTCGCACACCGCTTTCTCGAGAACCTGGGATACGTCATCGTGGCGCGCAACTGGCGCGGCGGAGGCGGCGAAATCGATCTGGTCGCGTGGGACCGCGAGCAGGTGGTCTGCGTTGAAGTGAAGTCGAGGACCTCCGACGAGTTCGCGTCGCCGGAGCGCAACGTGGATCGCGCCAAGCGCCGCGCCCTTCTTCGCGCGGGTCTCGCGTACGTGCATCGGGCGTCCATCGAGACCGCGCGCCTGCGGTTCGACGTGGTTTCGATCGTCCTCGATGGCGGACCTCGTATTTCGCATCATAAGGATGCCTTCCGCGCAGGGCGAACGCTATAATCTAGGTCTTGCCTGGGAGGATAACGATCTTTGCCTGAGTTTCGGAAGGACCCGGTTTCAGGCCGGTGGGTAATCATTGCGACCGACCGCGCCCGGCGTCCCGCCGACTTCTCCCGCGAGCAGGTCATCATCAAAGGTGGCCGCTTCTGCCCCTTCTGTCCCGGCCATGAACAGAAGACTCCGCCCGAGGTGCTCGCTTACCGCCAGGACGGCGGACCGAACCAGCCCGGCTGGAAAGTGCGCGTTGTTCCCAATAAGTTTCCGGCGCTCCGCGTTGAGGGCGAGTTCGAGCGTTCCGGAGAGGGTTTGTACGACCGGATGAATGGTGTCGGCGCTCACGAGGTCATCATCGAGACGCCCGACCACATGCTGACCATGGCCCAACTGTCCGAGAAACAAATCGAGGACGTCTTTTGGGCCGCCCGCGATCGATTCCTCGACCTCAAGAAGGACCGCAGACTCCGCTACATTATCGTTTTTAAGAATCACGGCGAAGCGGCCGGTGCGACCCTGGAACACTCGCATTCGCAGATCATCGCGATGCCCGTGGTGCCGCAGCGCGTGGCCGAAGAGCTCGACCGCTCCCGGAAGTATTACGACACCAAGGAACGCTGCATTTTCTGCGACATCATGCGGCAGGAAATGCAGACCGGCACGCGTGTGGTCCTCGAGACCGATCACTTCCTCGTCATCTGTCCCTATGCGGCCCGCTTCCCGTTCGAACTGTGGATCGTCCCGCGCCGCCATCTCTCGCACTTCGAGGACAGTGACATCGCCACCTTTCGCAATCTGGGCTGGGTGATGTCCGTCGTGATGAGGGAACTCGATAAGGTACTCGAGCGGCCCGCCTACAACCTCATGATCCACACCGCCCCCGTTCAGGACCTGCCGATCGCCTATTATCATTGGCACATTGAGTTGATCCCCCGGCTCACGAAGATCGCCGGCTTCGAATGGGGCACAGGGTTCTATATCAACCCCACACCGCCGGAAGAAGCGGCGAAGTTCCTGCGCGAAGCGGGTATCTGAGCGATTCGAGCCGGCACGCCTCCGTCTGCGAACGGCCCTCTACCGCGACCTTGCCGTAGCGCCTGCTGACACGGTACGCAGAGCGGGCGGCGTGATGCGAGACCAGCCTGTCGAGCGGCCAGTCCGAATCCGAGAGGATGCGGATGCCGCCCTCCGACGTAATCAGGATGGTGGCCTCCGCGGGATCGCCGGAAGCCGTCGCCGTTTCCAGGATCTCCCTCGCGCACTCGAAGAATCGGCTCACAATTTCCTTATCGATTTGGCCGCCACATTCTTGAAGCGCAATATCCCTAAAGTTTCCTGCTCGCTCAACCGATATACGGCTATGACGGAGGTGACATGGTGCACCGCAGACGCGGCTTTGCCTTGGCCGCAACAGCAGTCTGCCTCCCGGCTCTGATCGCGATTCTCGGGTTGGTCGCGGATGCGGGGCGGGTGTTCGCGGTGAAGGCGGAGTTACAAGCTTTCGCGGATTCGGCCGCGCTTGCGGCGGCATACGAGTTGGATGGGACGGCCGAAGGCATCGATCGGGCGGCAATTGTCGCGGCGACGGGCCCGGGTTCCGAATCGGCCCGAAACCGGTGGTACGTTTCGACGCAAGCGGTGACCGGTGCAGTCTCCACCTTCGCGCGCTCGCCGGACGGGCCTTGGGATACCTCCCCGCTGAGCGCGTCCGATGTGCGCTTCGTCCGCGTTGCAGCCAGTGGCAACGTGCCCTTGTACTTCCTGCCGATCTTGCCGGGTATCGCGACTCGCACGACAGTAGGGGCCGTGACAGTAGCCGGCCAGGCACGCGAGCCCGAGATCGGCGCGGGGCTCGCTCCGTTCTCCCCGGACGCTCACACCGCCGGTGACCCGGATTTCGGTTTCACGCGCGGGCAGCAATACACGCTGCGGTGGCCGCCGCCAGGACAGAGGGACAAGCCTGCGAAGACATGCGGCGGGGATGTGGGGTTTACGCCCGCGGGAGGATCGAGCGACCGCGGGTACATCAATGTCGGGCAGGGGAACGGGAACTCGGGCCTGGTGGATGCGATCGTGAACAACGCCTATTATCTGCCCGACGGAATGCACGCAGGATCGGTGGCCAGCATGGTGAGCGGCCAGGACCATGTCGGCGGCGCGTTGGACATCCGGTTCCGGCAGGATACCGACCAGTTCGCGACCGCGTATTCGGAGTACACCGGCAATGGCCGCCGCCTGATCATCGTCGCCGTGAACGATCACACCGACGCTGCGGCCGTCACGGGTTTTGCATTGTTTTTCCTCCCCCCGGACGCGTGCGGTAATTCGAACGTCATGCCGTGCTGCGCCGAGTACGTCGGCCCGGGAGTGTTCGCCGGAAAGCGCGCGGGCGCGGGCACTGCGGGACTGTACAAGGTGAGGCTATTCCGGTGAGCCGTCGTAGGGGCGGGGTTGCGATCGAATTCGCGCTGAGCTTCTCGGCTCTCTGGGCAATCCTGTCCGGAGCAGTCGAGTTCGGCTACTCATTTTACGTCTACAACACACTCGCCAGCGCTGTGAACGGCGGCGCGATGCTCGCGTCGCACCTTCCCTTCGAGTCCCCCGGGGCCAATTTCGGCGACACGGTAAAAAAGATGGTGGTCTATGGTTCTCCTGCCGGTGAGGCAGGGCCGCTGGCGCCCGGACTAGCCATGGCCAACGTCGTCGTGAAATGGGAGCGCGATGCCGGCGGCGTACCACAAACGATTACGGTAAGCATCCAGGACTACCAGATCCGGGCTCTCTTCCGCACGTACATGCTGTCGGACCGCCCACGGATGACGGTGCGATACATGGGGCTGTACCAGATCTCTCCCGTGTAGTCACCGGGACAATGAGCGATGCAGTCACGAAACGGAAACGATGCGTCAGACCGTCGCATGGCGGCGCGATTGCCGGGTTATCTTGCGCACGTCGCGAATAACCATCAGGAGTCTCGAACGGGTGCATGCAGCTGCGAGCGTTTCGTGCTGCGCTGTGGGCGAGGCGCTCGACGTGGCGCGGCGATGGTGGAAGGCGCGCTGATCGCACTGGCGTTCATCGTAACCGTGACCGGCGCGCTCGAGGTCTCGCAGATGTTCTTCTTTCATCAGGCCTTCAGAGAACGAGTGCGCGCCGGAGTGCGCTACGCCGTGGTCCACGAGTACAGTCCTGAGCTCGTCCGCAACTTCGTACTCTATAACTCGCCGGAGCCGAAAACGGGCCGGGGTTTTCTCGGTCTGGAACCCTCTCTCGTCTCAGTCAACCGATATGACACCGGCGGCGATACAGACCGTATTGAAGTCAGCATTCGCAGCTATCCGCTGCGTTTCTTTACGCCATGGCTGGCAGGCCGCACCTTCCAACCCGTCTTCCGCGCAGTGCAGCCGGTCGAGAGCCTGGGAGCGACGGACTGAGTGTGACCCGCGGAGCGGCAGCACCAGTCGGTGTTCGCTGGAACATGGCGGAGGGTACGATCTCAAGCAGGGTACTCGGGGTCCGGCGCGCCTCGAGTATCACCTCACGCCAGGGAGACCACGAGCGGATCTTCGTCAAGCGGTTCGCATTTCTTCCGCGCACGATCCGCGTGGTTGAGCTTGGCCGCACGGGCCACTTGTCAGCCCACTCTCTTGTTGTTCAACCGTGGCAAAATCGTGATCGGAGGGGTTATGCCCAAGATGCGCGCCGTACAAGTCCCCCGCCCTAAGGCACCCTTCGAGATCGTGGAACGCGAAATTCCTGAGCCAGGCCCCGGATCAGTACGGATAAGGGTCCAGGCTTGCGGCATCTGCCACAGCGACACGCTCACCAAGGAAGGAATTTTTCCGCTGTTGCAGTTTCCACGTGTCCCCGGGCACGAGGTCGCCGGCGTCGTTGATGCTGTCGGTTCTGACGTCGCCCGGTGGACGCCGGGGCAGTGCGTCGGAGTCGGCTGGAATGGCGGGCACTGCGGCTACTGCGATGCTTGCCGCCGGGGCGACTTCTTCGCCTGTCAGACCTTCACTGCGATCACCGGCATCACCTATGACGGCGGTTACGCCGAGTACATGGTCGCGCGCGCCGAAGCGTTGGCCCGGGTCCCCGATGAGTTATCGCCGGCCGGTGCGGCGCCACTCATGTGCGCCGGCGTGACGACGTTTAACTGCCTCCGCAACAGCGGTGCGCGGCCGGGCGACCTCGTTGCCGTTCTCGGCATCGGCGGCCTGGGCCATCTCGGAGTTCAGTTCGCGGCCAAAGCCGGGTTCCGGACGGTCGCGATCGCGCGCGGCAAAGACAAGGAGGCGCTTGCCCGCGAACTCGGCGCCATGCACTATATCGACAGCAAGGCACAGGATCCCGCCGCGGAACTCCGCAATTTGGGCGGCGCCAAGCTGATCCTGGCAACCGTCACAAGCGGCGATGCTATGACGGCCGCTATGGGCGGCCTCAGTCCCAATGGAACGCTCATGGTAATTGGCGCTGCGCCGTCCCTCACGGTTTCTCCCGGTCAGCTCATTGGAGGGAGTTTGTCGGTTAAAGGCTGGTATTCGGGCACTTCCATTGATTCGGAAGACACGCTTGCGTTCAGCGTGCTCGCCGGCGTGCGGCCAAAGAACGAGACTTTTCCGCTGGAGCGCGTAGCTGAGGCGTACGAGCGCATGTTGAGCGGCCAGGCGCGGTTTCGTGTTGTGCTCACCATGGGCGGTTAGAGCAGGCGCCCCACAACGATGTTGTTCTGCGAGCGCTCTTCGATGTGCTCGCGGCGACACTCGCGCGAGCTTCCCAGTTAGAATGAAGGCACCGGGGTCGTATGTGGGTTCGGTTGGCCCAACTTTCCGTGCTGATGTGCGGCGTATGCGCGTGTGCGCAGGACCTCTCCGGCACTCCTGCCTCGCCGCTCTTTCAACGCGCTCCATCTAATAATTCGTCAACCGCCGGCGGAAACCTGCCCGAGTTACTACCGGTCAACACAGCCAATTTTCTGCCCGCCGTCCGAGCTCAAATCGAGCGTGCCGAAGGAGAGGTCAGGACACATCCTCGGGACGCAAACGCGGCTGGCGCCTTGGCGATGACTCTTCACGCTTACGAGCAATACGAGGCCGCTGCGCGCGCGTACTCGCGCGCTCACCTGCTGGACCCAAGGGCTTTCGACTGGGTCTATCTGGGCGCCGTCATCTTGATGCAGCAGGGCGACTTTGATGGCGCGGTGAAATCGCTCCAGACGGCGCTCCAACTCCGGCCCGGCGATCTTGCCGCGGAGTTGCGACTCGGCCAGAGCTTAATCGCAACCGGCAATTGGGACGACGCGGACATCCTTTACAGGCGCATTCTTGATAAGCATCCTGACTTTGCTCAGGCCTGGTACGGCCTTGGGCGTGTGCAAGCGGCGAAAGGCGAGCACGCAGCGGCAGCCCAGTCGTATGGCAAAGCCTGCGAGGTCTTTCCAGCCTACGGCGCGGCACATTTCGCGCTGGCCGGTGAACTCCGCAGGCTCGGCCAGCGGGCGGAAGCGGAAGAACATGCCGCCGCGTACGCGAAGGATCCCTCAGCCGAGCCGCCGCTCCGTGACGCGCTGCTCCAGCGCACGCGCGAGTTGAACCAAGGCGTGCAAATTCACCTGCAGCGCGGCAGGGCTTTCGAAAAGGAAGGCAAGCTCGAGGAGGCGATCCGCGAGCACGAAGCCGCGCTGGCCATCGAGCCCGGCAACGTCCAGGCCCACATCAACCTGATCTCGCTGTACGGACGCACGGGCGACGCGGCACGGGCAAAAGAGCATTTCGAAGTCGCCGGGCGGTTGAGTCCGGGCCGGCCTGACGCCTGGTACAACTACGGCGTTCTGATGTTCCAGCAAAAGGCGTACGGCGAAGCCGAAGAAGCCTTTCGCCGCGCTGTCGAGATCAACCCTTATCACGCCGAAGCGCACAATAACCTCGGCGCAATTTACGCCTTGCAGTCCCGGCTGAACGATGCCGCCCGGGAGTTTCGCACGGCGATCGCGAATAGGCCCGATTATCCGCTGGCGCGTTTTCATCTCGCCCGCATTCTGGTGAACGAAAAGAATTACGACGAGGCGATTCAGCATCTACTGAGAGCACTCACACCGGAAGACGATCAGACGCCGCTCTATACCTATGCGCTCGCGGCTGCGTACGCTCGCGCGGGCAAGCGGGAACATGCCTTGCGCTATTACGGGCGAGCACGCGACGCGGCTATTGCGCGCGGCCAGTCGCAACTGCTGAGCAGTATCGATCGCGATCTCAAGATGTTTGCCGGTGAGCGATGAGCGGACGCCCTTCTCGTCGCGACGCTCTCTACATGCTCGCTGCCGTGGGCCTTGCCGGAGGCGTTCACGTGCCCCGCGCGCGAGCCGCCGACCCGCCTCTCTTCCGCGATATAGCAGCGGAGGCCGGACTCGATTTTCAGCATTTCAACGGCGCTGCCGGCCACTACTTCATGCCGGAAATCATGGGCGCCGGCGTTGCCCTATTCGACTACGACAACGACGGTGACCTCGATATTTATCTCGTCCAGGGCACACCACTGGACCCCAAAGGGAAGCTGGTCTCGCCGCCCCCGCCCGGCTGGAAACCAGGCAACCGGCTCTTCAAGAATCTGCTGGCCGAAACGGGTGAATTGCGATTTGTCGATGTGACCGGGAAGGCAGGCGTAGGCCACGTCGGATACGGGATGGGCGTCGCAGTCGGGGACTACGATAACGACGGTTTTCTCGATCTGTACGTAACGAACTTCGGCCACAACGTCCTCTTCCACAACAACGGCGACGGCACGTTCACCGACGTCACGCGTGAGGCTGGTGTAGACGACCCGCGCTGGTCCACGAGCGCCGCTTGGGTCGATTTCGATGGCGACGGGTACCTCGATCTGTTCGTCTGCAACTACGTCGATTTCACGGTCGAGGCGAACCGTACGTGCTCCACGCCGACCGGGGCCCCCAATTACTGCACGCCCAAGGCGTACCGCGCATTGCCTTCCCGTCTGTTCCGAAACATGAGGAACGGCAAGTTCGAGGACGTCTCCGAGGCGTCGCGTATCAGTAGCTCGTATGGGCCTGCGCTCGGCGTCGTGTGTGCCGATTTCAACGGCGACGGCCGCACTGACATTTACGTTGCGAACGACACCGCGGCCAACCTGCTGTGGCTGAATCAGGGTGACGGTACCTTCCGCGAATCGGCGCTCGAAACTGGTGTGGCCTACAGTTCGGAAGGGCTTGCCAAGGCAGGGATGGGCGTGACGCTTGCCGACGTCGAGAACAGCGGGACGCAGGTGCTGCTGGTGACAAACCTGACGCGCGAGGGCGTGACCGTCTTCCGCGGTGATGCGCGCGGTCAATTCGATGATGCGACCGCGCACTTTGGCCTGCTGCAACCGACGTTTCCAAACACGGGCTTCGGTACGCAATGGTTCGACTACGACAACGACGGCCGGCTCGACCTTTTCATTGCCAACGGCGGCGTGACAATCCTCGGATTTGAACGCAACGACGCCTCTCCATTCGCTCAGCGCAAGCAGCTATTCCATAACGAGGGCCGCGGAAAGCGTTTCCGCGAGACATCGCAGTCTGGCGGCCAGGTATTTCAAATTGAGGAGATCAGCCGCGCAGCCGCATTCGGCGATATCGACAACGACGGCTCGGTCGACATCGTCGTCACGAACAACAACGGACCCGTGCGGCTGCTTCGAAACCAGGCGGGTGGCGGGAGGCACTGGCTGATCGTGAAGCTCGAATCGCCGAAGACCAACCGGTTCGGGATCGGCTCACGTATTGCGGTGATCCGGCGCGGTCAAGAAACGCTTTCCCGCCGCGTAGCTACCGATTCCAGTTATCTCAGTGCGAACGACGCACGCGCGCACTTCGGACTGGGAGAGCAGGCCGACATCGACGCCGTGCTGGTCCGCTGGCCTGATGGCTCAGAAGAGCGGTTCGAGCCCATCAAGGCCGACCGCATCGTGACGCTTCGCCAGGGATCGGGAAAGAAGTAGCGGGCGCAGGCGCCGTCGCCCGCGCCCCGTTGACAGATCAAATCACACTAGAATCCGAGACGTAAGCCGAGGCGGAACTCCCGCGACCGGCCGAGTGCATCCGCGGTCTGCGTCTCCAGTATCCTTCCGAAATTCGAGCTATTGGCATCTTCATTCGGGTTGGCGAAGTGCGGCGTGTTGCTCACGTTGAACGCCTCAGCCCGGAATTGCAGGTTGAGCCTCTCGGTGAAGTTGAACGTTCGGAAGAGGCTCAGGTCCATATTCACGACGCCGGGCCCGCGCATCGTGTTCCGACCCACATTGCCGAAACGGACTCCTGTGACGCGCGCAAACGCGCTGGTGTCGAACCAGGTGCCATCATCACCCACCTTGCCTAGCGTCTCCACCTTCTGCTTGATCTGGTCGGGCGTCTGCTGGTTGCCCGGCATATTCAAGGACGCGTCGGAAGCGGTGAGCGTGAATGGCCGTCCCTGGTAGGCACTGAAGATGCCGTTGATTTGCCAGCCGCCCAGGACCGCATTGGCCGGACCGCTCGTAGCCCACTGCCTGCCGTTGCCGAAGGGCAGGTCGTACACGAAGGCAAGTTGGAACATGTGGGGGATGTCATGGTCCGCGATGGCGCGATTACGGTAGAAGACACTCGGCGCGTTCCAAAGATATCCCGTCCAGTCAGAGTATGGGGCCTCGTCGATGGCACGCGAGAAGGTGTACGCGCCTTT
This sequence comes from Bryobacteraceae bacterium, assembly GCA_035561355.1. Classification (GTDB taxonomy): domain Bacteria; phylum Acidobacteriota; class Terriglobia; order Bryobacterales; family Bryobacteraceae; genus DATMXS01. The sequence continues at coordinate 40,447 of DATMXS010000394.1, forward strand.
CAGGAACAGACCGCCTGCGACGCGCCGGTTGACCGTAGCTTGCAGCGAGTGATAGATGCTGTGCGTGCGACCGTCCCACTCCCTTGTGGTCGCGGTCCGTCCGAATCTCGCGAACAACGGCCGCCCCTCATCACCGGAACCCGGTATTTGCGAAGCATTCACGTCCAGGAACGCGAAGCCCCTCACGGATGCCGTCCCGACGTATCCAATGGACGTTACCATCTCGCCAGGCAGTTTGTGCTCGACGATGAAGTTCCAGGATTGGATGTAGCCCCTGCGCAACTCGCGGTTCGCCTCCGGGTAGCCCATCTCGACAGACGGCGGCAGTGGTATCCTCCCCTGGCTGATATCCGGACAGCAGATCGGTATGATCCCGACGTTGGGCCCCAGAGGCTGGTTCGGGACACCGGCGGCAACGTAATTAGGATCAGTGGTGACCGGTTGGAAACCGTTCGTGGCGGAGAAGGACGAAGCGATTGTCAGCGGGTACCAACCACGCAACGCTTGAGCGCCCCAGGGATGCGAGTGGTAGGTGATGCCGTAGCCGCTTCTGATGACGGTGGAATTCCCAGCCTGATAAGCGAAACCGACACGAGGTGCAAAAAGCTTCTTGCTGTAACCCACTCCGCTGTCTCTGGGAATGCCACCGCGCCCGCCCACCAAGACCTCGTTGGTCTCAGGATCATACGATTCGATGCCCAGGCCGGCGGAGCGCGTCCGGTTGGGGTAAAGCTCCCATCGCAATCCCAGGCTCAGGGTCAGGTTGGGTGTAGTGCGCCAACGGTCGCGAACATAGAGAGCATACTGATTCTCGTGACTGTCCATTTTGATGAACTGGCTGCTCTTTCCGGTAGACGTAGGCGTACCGAGCAGAAACCCAGCCAGGGCGTTCCACCCGTTCTCGAACGATGGAGTGTCTCCTTGAAAACCGACGGTGTCTTCGAGAGCGGCAGGGTTCAGGGCCGTAACGCCGGGATCGAAAGTGAAGGCCCCGCGCGGTCCCTCGCCCAGCTCCGGCTGCCAGTGATTCATCAGGTGGTGGACAAAGTCGAAGCCAAACCGGATTTCGTGAGGGCCCTTCGTCCAGCTTGCATTGGTATTGAAGGTGTACGACTGGTCATTGCGGTACAGCGGGCTCCATCCTTCGGTGTTCCCGAGGCTTGAGTAGTCGGAAATGTTAAAAGCCGGCATCCCGCTTTCCCGCGGATCAGGACCATTCGTCCCCGGAATTCCCAGCACGTCCGATCCGAAGTTGGTGCCCAGGTCAGGGGGCGTGACGTCCTGGCCAAACCGGGTCCAACCGAGCGTCCCGTCGATCAGGAACGTGGGCGAGACGGCATACGTTTGTCCGATGCCGGCTATCTGCACGAGCGTGTTGCCGTCACCGACGCCGCCGCTGCACAAACACTCGCCCCCTGCCTGGCCCAGGCCGAAGTCACCGTGAACCAGTGCGGTCATGGCGCTGTACTTAAACCAGAGTTGGTGCTTTTCATTCCGGTTCCAATTGACCTTGGCATCGACATTGTTGCGGTTCAAGCGCTGGGTCCCGGAGTTGAAGAAGTTGTCCAGGTCTCCAGCCTGGTTAGGGCTGGGAACCAAGTCCAACAGCTTCATCGTTGCAGCGTTCAGCCGGGAAGCGGGAATGACATTCAGCTGCCCGCCGCTCGAAAACACCGCACGGCCGGTACCCCTCAGGTCGCCCGTGAAGGGATCGAAGACCATTCCTTCCCGGAGTGGCACGGAGCCGCCCTCTGTCGTAGGCACCAGAATCTGGTTTCCACGGGCATCCAATATCTGCGACCCGAGAACTCGGCTGAAATCGCCCGTGCGGAAGTCGGCCGTCGGCACGGAAAAGAGACTGGCGCTGTTTACACGCTCGAAAGTGCCTTCCCAGTCGGCGAAAAAGAACAGCTTGTCCTTCTTGATCGGTCCCCCAAGGCTGCCCCCGACGATATTTCGGATTCCCTTGGGCTTGTCCGTTACGCCGGCGCGATTTTCATCCCATAGCATGGCCCGTAAAGCGCTATTGGCGTGGAAGCCGAAAGCGCTGCCGTGGAAGTCGTTGGTCCCGGATTTCGTCGTCACGGTGACCGCCGCGCCACCCGTCATACCCTGTTCGGCATCAAAGTTATTGGTGGAGATATTTACCTCATCGATGCTTTCCACCGGCGGGACGTACACCACGTGGTGCGGCAGCGTTACCAGAATATTGGCCGAGCCGTCCAGACGTGTATTGTTGGCGCCGCGCTCCTGGCCGTTGACGTTGGTTGTCAGGGCGCGCCCGGGCGTATCCGTGACGGCGTTCTGAAACCGCGCCGGCGTGGCGCCCGGAACCAGGTTGATAAGGCTTTGGTAATTGCGGTAGTTCGAGAGCGGCAACTCTTCGATCGCCCGCGATTCCAGGTTCACACTGACATCCGCTTTCGTCGTTTGAAGGAGAGCGGCGCTAGCATCGATGGTTACGGATTCAGTTACCCCACCGACCTCCAAGCCTACATCGGCGCGGGTGACGGAATTGATGCTAACGTTCACGCCCTTTTGGGTGACAGGCTTGAACCCGGTTGCGCTGACCGCGACGTCATAGGTTCCCTCAGGCAGGTTTGAAATCGAATAGTAGCCGTCCTCGTCCGTAATAGCCTGACGGGACAAGCCGGTCAACGTGTTCGTGACGGTCACGGCGATTTTAGGGACCACAGCATTTGACGGGTCTGTGACGGTCCCTACAATCGAACCATAGAGCACCTGGGCTGAAGCGACAGGCACCTCATAGCCCAAAAAAAGAAGACAGGTGGCCAAACAACACGAAATGACCCCCGCCCGAGCACACTTATCTTTCCCTTTCACGGCCCCCCTCCGTTCGCGCGCTAGATGGCCCCATTTCGCGCGCTAGTACCCCAATTCCCAGTTGAGTTGAACCTAACGCATTTTCTTCCGGCAGTCAAGAACGTAATTGCGGCGTGATTCCGCGTAATCCAAGACTGATTCGGACGTAAGGAGCCGGAATTGCCAGAGTGAACGCAGGAGTCTTGGGAATCGGCCGCGTTCGTAGACGCGGTTCGATTGCCGCGGAAACTCAGATGCCCATTGGGCTGAATCTACGCGTGCTACATGTGTTCGGGGACTTCGATGCCGAGCACACCCAGGGTCCGCTCCAGTTGGTCGCGGAAGTAGCCGCACAGCCACAGTAAAAAGACTTTTCTTTCACGGTTTTCTTCTGTGATGACCGGATACTTCTGATAGAAGTTGCTGAACGCCTGGGCCAGTTCGAAGCCGTATTTCGCTATATAGGCGGGCTCGCCGGATGAGACGGCGCGTTCGATCATCGTATCTGCTTTCGAGGCTAACAGCACGATCTGCCAGGAGTCTTCATGGGTTAGCTGGCGGGCGAAGGCTTCCTGGTTCAGCTCGGCTGCGAAATCGGGAACGGCCTCGCCGCGCTCCTCCAGCTTGCGCCAAATGTTGCGGGCGCGAACGCAGGCGTACTGGAGGTACGGTCCGGTCTCGCCGGTGAAGCTGAGGGCTTCCTGGAAATCGAAGGCTATGACGGAGTTGCGCGTGAACTTGAGGAGGAAGTAGCGGAGTGCGCCGATGGCGATCCGGCTCGCGATGGCGAGTTGCTTTTCGGGCGAGTCTTCGGGATGGCGGGAGGCGACCTCAGCGAGGGCTTCTTCGATGAGCTTGTCGATGAGGTCGTCGGCCTTGACTCCGAGTCCCTTGCGGCCGGACATCTCGACGTACGGGCGCTTGCGGTCTTCGTCGCTCAGCGCGATGCCGAGATCGGTACAGGCGCGCGGCGAGAGAGCCACCATCTCATAGGAGAAGTGGATGGAGCGTTCGGCCTGCTCGTTGAAGCCGAGCGCACGCAGCCCCGCCTGCACCACATCCTGCAGGTAGCTCTGGCGCGAGTCGATGACGTTGTAGACGCGGCTGCCGCTGCCGAACGAGTGCGTGCGTTCCTGTGGCTGATCGGTCGATACCCACAGCTCGTAGCCGTTCGGATACGTGTAGAGCGGGCGGTAGTAGAAGTCCTTGCCGAGCAACCCGAATTTCCAGAGCTGATAGGCGATGTCCTTGCCGACGTAAGTGACGGTGCCGTTCGAGCGCACGATCACTTTGCTATCGGAGTCCTCGTCCGCATCCTCTTTGAATGAAGCGCCGGGCATTACCCAGCAGCCGGCGTTCTTGCCCTCGGTTTCCAGGTAAATGGCGTTGCGCTCTTTGAGTAATTCAAAGGCTGTGGCCCAGAACCTCAGGTGGAGAATCTCGCTTTCGCGCGGCAGCACATCGTACATGATGTCCAGGCGCAGCATAGTGGCGATGTGGCGATCGACTATGGCGTCAGCGATGAGGTGCGCAAGTTTCGCCTGCTCGCCCTCGCCGGCTTCAATGGCGTGGAGCGCGTCGGCACGCAACTTGAGAGCTGTGGGCTCCTGTTGGTAGAACTGGCCCACGCGGGAGTAGAGGTCCCAGCAGACGTAATCAAAGCGAGCACTGGAAGCGATGATGGCCTGGACGTCCGCGGGCGATTTCTTCTCGATGTGGTGGAAGCCCACCACGACATCGGCGACCTGCACGCCGGTGTTATCGATGTAGTTCTGCACCTCCACTTCCCTGCCCCGCGAGCGCAACATGCGGACGAAGGTATCGCCGAGCACGGCGTTGCGGAGATGGCCGATGTGGGCGGCTTTGTTCGGATTGATGTTCGTATGCTCGACGATGATCTTGCCGTCCAAGCCTGCGGGCACAACCGGACCCTTCAGCAGCGCTTCGGCATAGGGGCCGCGATCGAGGCGCACGTTGATGTAGCCGTTGCCGGCGACTTCGAGAGAGGCGACTCCTGCGATGGGGCCCAGCTCGGCGGCGAGTTCAGCGGCGATCTGCTTCGGCGCGCGGCGCGCGGCGCGGGCCAGTTGAAACGCGACCGGCAGCGCCATTTCGCCGAACTCGGGCTGCTTGGGCGATTCGACCCCAACCGGCGTGCCGGCGCCGTAGCGGGCCTCGACATGCCTGGAGACAACTTCCTGGAGGTGCTTTTCAATTTGATGGAACACGGGGAACTTCCAGTATAGGGAAGCGAGGCTAAGCCGTGGGTTCGGAAGAGAAAACGAACCGGTCGGCCACGACGTAGTTCAAGAGCGAAGTGGCGGCGATGGCGACCAGGTTCGCGGGCAGGTAGGGCAGGTGCAGCCGGTTCACCAGCGCGCCCATGAGGACCAGGTTCGCGACGATCGAGAGCGCTCCGGTGGTGAGATTGAACCGCAGCAGGCGGCCGATACGGCTGCCGCATGGCCGGTCGCGCCAGGTGTACTTCTCATGCCAGAGGAAGTTATGCAGGATGGCTGCTTCCACTGCCAGCGCCGTCGCTACAAGCGTGTTGACGCGTAGACCGGTCACGAGAAACGCGAGGACGATCAACTGCACAACGATCCCCATGGCCCCGACGGCGTTGAACTTCAGCCAGCGGATCAACTGAGCGGCTCCTCGTGATAGAGCCGCACGACATTCTTGAGGGAGGCAGCAACCAACATCACCGCCATGATGACGATAGCGACGAGGCCGCCGATGTCGTAGAGTCGCCAGGGGCCGTAACCGAACAGTTTTACCCAGGGCCGGACCATGAGCGCGATGCTGCCGATGCAGAGGACAATGCGCAGTTCGGTCGGACTGAACTTCCCGAACGAGAGATGGAACGTGCCGAAGACGTACGTCGCGAGGTACGTCTGGATGGAAAGCAGCAGGTAAAGGATGAGTAGCACGAGCGCAATGTACGGGTTCATGAACGTGGACGCGGCGAGCCCGCCGATGAGGATGGACGTGCCGAAGGCGTCCGTGATGTGATCCACGTAGAAGCCGTAGCGCGGGCGCTGCTTGTTGCGGACGCGGGCGAGAGTGCCGTCAAGAGAATCGCCGAACCAGTTAAGGGCAAGCAGCGGGATGACGGCGAGCAGCCAGCGCCGGTCCCAACGCGCCGCGGCGTAGCAGAGGCCGGCGGCGGAAAGCGAAACGAACCCGAGCAGCGTCAGGTGATCCGAGTTGACCCATACCGGCATGCGGTGGGCGAGCCAGATGAGGGTGCGCTTTTCGAGCGGCGCCAGGAGGCTCGATTGATCGCGGACGGCGTCTTTGAAACCCGGCTTGCGCTGTTCCTGCATGGCTGCCACTAGATCGACGCTCTCCCGCTAGAATGAGTTGCGGTGCCTAAAGTAACATTTCTGCCGTCGAATGTCACGGTCGAGTACGAGCCCGGGCGCATGGCGTACCTGGGCCACGGCCGGCGCGGTTCGCTGCTCGACATCGCCATGAATAGCGGCGTGCCGGTCGAGCACTCCTGCGGGGGCAACTGCGCCTGTACGACATGTCACGTAATCGTGCGGCAGGGAGACGCAAACCTCTCCCAAATGGAAGATGACGAAGCGGACCGGCTGGGGATGGCGTCGGGAGTTACGCTGCATTCGCGGCTGGCGTGCCAGGCGGTGGTGCAGGGGGACGTGACGGTGGAAGTGCCGTGGGATTGAACCCACGGCAACGTTTCAGTCCACCAGCTTCGCGAGTTGCGGCGCGGTCAGCGACAGCTTGACCGTTACTTTGCGCCCCGCCCTCACGATCTGGGCGCCCTCGAAGGCTCGCTGCATCTCCGGATCGCGCGTCGCAACGCGGGCAAGGCTGCTCAACCCGCGCAGCGCGCCTTCGATGTTAGCCGCTTCCTGATCCGAACGGCCGGTCAGTTCGGCATCCACGTCCGCGCCGGTTTCCACCTTGAGCGCGGCCTTCGCGGACTCGGCCATGCCGAGCATGCGTGCGAGGTTCGCGGCATTGCCGGGCATGTTCACCGTTCCGCCGCTCGCGACCACCCAGACCTGATTCTCCCAGGGGATAGTTTGCAGCAGTTCCGCCAGCGGCGCCGGCGGCCCTGTGGATTTGCCCCGCTCGTCGATGATCCACATCAGGGACGAGGGCCTGCCCGCCACCACCGTGGTCGGATTCAGCAGCACGACAGCGGCCCGGTCCGTGCCCAGCAGCGTGTGTCCTTTGTACGGCATTCGCCGGGCCTGAGGTGAAACGCGAGGCTCCATTCCCTGCTCGGCGAACTTCCCTCGGGCCAGGGCAGCAGTTGCTGAACCGTCGGAAACGATCGCCACTTCCCAAAGGTCGTGGCGAAGGTCGAGGCCGGTCTCGCGGGCTGCTTCGTCGAGCAGCGGGATGCTGCGTTCGGCGACGTGCTGCTTCCAGGCTGGAGTTTCCTTGAGGCGATCGACACGGATGCCAGCCATCAAGACTGTGCCGGGCGGAATGAGTGTCGCTAGCGCCGGGTCCACACGCGCCCATTTCGGCGTGCTGCGGCACCCGGCGCCAAACAACACGAGCGCGAAAAGGAGAACCGCGCTATTTTTTGACACTCACTTCCTTGAAGTAGACGATGGAACGGCCGTCGTGGTTCTGCAGGCCGATGTAGCCCGCGTCGGGCCGGGGTCCGCGGACGGGTTCGTACCACATCTTGCGCGGCGGTACTTCCTGATCGCCGCGGAACTCGTTCACCTGTTCGCCATTCAGCGATATGGTGGTCACCTGGCCTTTGATCTGGATGTCGAGCGTGTTCCACTCGCCCGCGGGCTTCTGCGCGCGCTTCGAAACTTTGCTGAGGGAATAGATGGCGCCGGTGGTGTGCCACTCGTCACCGCCGGCATCGATCTGCACCTCGTATCCGTTGTGCACTCCGTACCATGGGTCGGGCGGTGGCTCCGGCAGGCGGATTACGACGCCGGAATTGGCGTTCGGGGACGCAGTCTTGAAGACCACGCGCAGGGTTGCGTTGCCGACCTTCTCCTTCTCGTAATAAAGAAGGCCCATGCCACCCTCGGTCTTCATCATGCCGTCCTCGATGACGAAGCGGCCGGGCCCGACATGCTTCCAGCCCGTGAGATCCTTACCGTTGAAGAGCGGCTCGAAGTCGGCCGCAAACGCCGCGCCCGAAAGCGCCAAAGCGAATACGAGTACACGCACCATAGACTTCGATTGTAGCCAGACTCGAAAATGTCCGTCTGAGTGTCCGGGCCGGCTATTCTGCCGGTGATTCGAAGCTGGCGAGGTTCTTCCGGAACCATCCGGTTCTCCAGGCGCCGTATAGTACGCCGGCCAGCATCCACGACCCGCCCCAAAGCTTCGCCGGTGTCTCGAGGTTCAGCCAGATTAGAAGGCAGACCGCGAAACCCAGCGCAGGCGGCAGAAATTGCGTAAGGAAGTGCTTGTGTTCCGCCCTGAAATAATAGTGCCTGATAGCCGCGGCGTTCACCCCCATGAAGCCGATAAACGCGCCGAAGTTCACCATTTGTGCACCGAAATCGTACGTCAGAGTAAGTCCGCCGGCGAGAACCAGTGCGCCGGTGAACAGCACGTTATTACGCGGGATGGAGCGCTTCGGATCGATTGCGCCAAAGAACTTCTGCGGAATCGCGTTGCCCCGGCCCATGCCGTAGAGAAGCCGCGCAGAGGCGAGCTGCCCACCCATCCCGGAGCCGATGCTCGCCACCAGAAGCGTCAGGTTCACCAGACTGAACAGCCAGGGACCCGCTATGAACTCGGCCACGAACGGGTACGCGGTTTCCACGTTCTCGAACGGCTTGCCCGCAGGCCACACGACCTGTGCGGCATACACCTCGATGGACGAGAGCAGACCGGTGATCAGGCACGTCAAAACGGTTGCGAGCATGATGTTCCGGCGCGGGTTCTGCACCTCTTCCGAAAGGGTGGAGATCCCGTCGAATCCCATATACGTCAGTGCCGCCAGAGACGTACCCGTCAGCACCAGCGGCAGCCTGAAAGTGTTCGGATCGTAGAACGGTTGCGTGTAGGATTCCACCGCCGGCCCGTTCGCAAGCAGGTACTTCGCCGCCGCAACCAGAAAGATCAGCACCACCGCGCCCATGGCCGACGCCATGATCTTTGTTACCCGCGCCGACGTTTCGATACCCCTCAGGTTCAGTGTCGTGAACAACAAAGCGAAAAAGATCACCCAGACCCACGCCGGCATCTGCGGAAGCACGCCGCGCAGCAGCCGATCGTTGACTACCGCCTGCGCACACCAGATGGTACAGATGATCGGGTTCATCACGTAATCCATTGCCATGCTCCACCCCGTGACGAACCCGAGCGAGGGATGCAGTTCCTTGCCTACGTAGGTGAATGCCGAACCTGCGCTCGGGTAAGCCCGCGCCATTCGCCCGTAGCTGACCGCGGTCAACAGCATCGCGGTCATCGCAATCATGACCGCCGTGACGACATGACCGCCGGCCTTGTCGTACACAATGCCGAAGAGCGGCATCGGGGCCGTCGGCTGCACGAGAACGATTCCGTAAATGATGAGATCCCAGAGCGTCAGCGTTCGCCGCAGCGCCGGCTTCGTAGTGGCATTGCTTGGCATGGAAACTAGAGATTGTGACATGATTTGAGCAAGGGATGCGCAGAGTCGCGTGGCAGTGGCGATCACTTCTGAAGCGAGCCTCGCGGCAGCCGGTCACCTTTGGCGGTGTCCTGTTCACGGTGGCCGCGCTGCTCGTGGGCCTGTCGGCACTCGTGTCGGCGAACAACCTCCTCTTCCTGATCCTGGCCGCAATGCTCTCGACGATGCTGATCTCAGGGCTTGTCAGCCGCCTCTCGCTCGCCGGCCTGGAACTCGACTTCGTGCTGCCCGATCACGTCGCCGCGCGTCGCAAGCTGGGCGGGCGCATTGTCGTACGGAACACGAAGGCGTGGCTGCCGTCATTCTCGGTACACCTGAGCGGGTCAGAAGATAGCGTCCTCACCACGCTCTACTTCCCCGTGATTCCCGGCGGCGCGACACTCGACGAGATCGTCGAAGTCCTATTCCAAAGGCGGGGCATTTACCGCGAGAATGGGTTCCAGTTCACCACCAGCTTCCCGTTCGGCTTCCTGGAAAAGCGCGCCGACGTAACGCTGCGGCGCGACGTCCTGGTCTATCCGTGCATCGATCCGCAGCCCGGGTTCGAGGACCTGCTGGCGGCGGTGCGCGGCGAAATGGAGTCGCAGGTGCGCGGGCGCGGCCACGACTTCTACCGCATACGTCCGTACGAAGTGCTCGAGAGTGCGCGCCACGTGGACTGGAAAGCCAGCGCGCATACAGGCGAGCTGCAGGTTCGCGAGTTTGCCCGCGAGCAGGACCGCGTAATCGAGATCTTTCTTGACCTCGACGTGCCGGGCGACAAGTACAACTGGTTCGAGCAGGCCGTGGACGCCTGCGCTTACCTCGCGTGGTCGATCGGATCGCGGGGCGGCAGGATTTGTTTTCGCACGCAGGAATGGGACATCTCCGTCCCGGAGATGGGCGATGTGTACGCAATTCTGAAGTACCTCGCTACAGTGGAGCCGCGCAGGGGGAAGCTCACGAGTGGGCCACAGGATGACGACAGTTACCAGGTGGTATTCACCGCGGGCGACGCGGAAGCGGCGGCGCTCGCCGGCTGGGGCCAAGCTCGCATTGTTCGCCCTGGCGCTTTCCTCGAACCTGGGAGCGCAGAACCCGCAGGCCGAGCCGGTTAGAACTTCGATCACCGTGGTGGATCGCATCGAGACGGACGCGCCGGCTTCCGTTGAGCGCATCCCGCGCGAACAGATCGAGCGCACGCCGGGCGTAAACCTCGACGACCGCCTTCGCGACGTGCCCGGCTTCAGCCTGTTCCGGCGGACTTCGAGCCTGGCGGCCCACCCCACCACCCAGGGTGTATCGCTGCGCGGCATCGGCCCCTCAGGAGCCAGCAGGACGCTGGTCCTGTGGGACGGTGTACCGTTGAACGATCCATTCGGGGGGTGGGTGTACTGGACCCGCGTGCCTCCCTACGAGGTGGACCGCGTTGAAATCCTGCGCGGCGTTTCGACCAGCGCGTTCGGCGATCGCGCCATGGGCGGCGTAGTCTCTTTGTTCTCTCGCGAACCCGAGGGGCTGCGGTTCAATGCAGCCTATGAGGGCGGCAATCGCAACTCGCACGAACTCTCCGGCGGGGCATCGAACCTTTGGAGCCGGTGGGCGGCTTCGGCTCACGCCCGCGCGTTCACGACGGATGGCTACTACGTGGTCCCGGAGCAGAACCGCGGCACAGTCGATCGCCCCGTGCTGGCCCGGTTCGTCGCGGGCGTTGCGCGCGTGGACTGGTTCTCCGCCATAGACCGCGTGTACTTGAAGCTGGACGTGCTGGCGGAAGAGCGTGAGAACGGCACGCCGCTCCAGCGGAACTCGACCGGCCTTGGCACGCTGGCCGCGCATTGGGCGCGCGAGTGGCGCGACGATGGCGTTTCCGCGTATGCGTGGCACTCGCGCGAAGAGTTTCGAAGCACGTTTTCTGCCGTGTTTGCGAATCGCAGCGGCGAGCGGCCGACTTCGATCCAGAGCGTGCCGGCGGAATCGACGGGAGGGGCGGCGTTATGGACGCATCGGGGGTCTGGATACGATCTGCTTGCCGGCGCCGATGCCGCCCGAACGGAAGGCTACAGCCGGGATACGTCCACCACGGCGGGGCTGCGTGTCTCGGGCGGCGCACTGACGCAGAAGGGCGCATTCGTTCAGGCAGGGGTTGCGGCGGGACCGGCGCGCTTTACCCTGGGCGCTCGGCAGCAGTTCACCGGGCTGGGCCACAACTTCTTCAGCCCGAGCGCCGGCGTCTCGGCGGGACGCGGCTTTCTGCGCGCGCGGTTCTCTGGGTACCGCGGCTTCCGCGCGCCGACCCTCAACGAGTTGCACCGCGAGTTCCGCGTTGGCAACGCACTGACGCAAGCGAATCCGTTACTCAGGCCTGAACGGCTTTGGGGTATCGAAACGGGCCTCGATGTGACAGGTGAAAGGCGCCGCCTGTCCGTGACTCTGTTCCGCAACTCCATCACGGATCTAATTACGAACGTCACACTCAGCGCGACTCCGAACGCCATTCTGCGGCAGAGGCAGAACGCTGCGGCCGCCCTCGCGCGCGGTATTGAATTCGACGCGTCATCGAGATGGCGCTCGGTGACGGGCGAACTCGGCTACCTGTTCGTCGATTCCCGCTTCCGCACGGGGGAACGCGTTCCCCAAGTGCCACGCCACCAGGGTTCGGCCCGGCTCGGCTACACGCGCGGAGGCACGTGGCTGTGGGCCGGGGTCCGCGGTTATGCGTCGCAGTTTGAGGATGAGCGCAACACTCGGAATTTCCTGCTGCCGGGCTTCGCCACCGTACAGCTATATGGAAGGCAATCTCTCACGAGTACGCTGGCCGCGTTCGCCGCTGTCGAGAATGTGTTGGATCGCGTCTATCTTGCAGGCCGCACGCCCACGCCGCTGACGGGCGCGCCGCGACTGTGGCGAATCGGGCTCCGCTGGGACCGCTGATTACAGCCGGGGACCCGCCGTGAGACCGTTCGGGAACCAGCGCCGCAGATCCACTCCCGCGAACTCCGGACGGCGGAACCGGTCCTTGAGCGCGTACGGCACGGTGCAATCGAAGATCGTCTTGCAGGACGTCCCTTCGGCGCTCAGGAACGGGCTGAAATCGGGCGACTGGGAGGGATCGAGCGGGTGGCACCGGACGTCCGGAATGAATACCGTGCTGCGATCTCCCTGATATCGCGTCGTCATGGCCCAGAGCACGTCGTCGGTGTCGAAGAGGTCCACGTCCTCGTCTACCAGGATCACGTGCTTCAGTTCCGGGAACGCTGCGAAGGCGGTGAGCGCGGCCTGGCGCTGGCGTCCTTCATCGGACGGCGCGGCCTTCCGGAACTGAAGAATCGCGATGTACTTCCCTCCCCCGGAGGGGTGCGCATACGCGTTGATCAGTCGTCCCGGCATTGCGTTCTCGACCAGCCGAAGGATGCTTGCTTCCACCGGAATGCCGACCAGATTGGTGTGCTCGGCGCCCGGGCCCACCAGGGTCTGGTAGATCGGGTTCATGCGGTGTGTGATCGCCTTCACCTGCATCACGGGCACCGCGCCCTGCGCCCGGCCGAGGTAGCCAGGAAATTCAGGCATCGCCCAGCCTGCCCCGGTCAGCGCGTCTTCCGCGACACGCTCGCCAGGAAGAATTTCGCCCTCGATCACAATCTCCGCGCGCGCAATGGCTTTGGCGTTCACCGAGACGCAGGGTGTCAATTCAACGGCCTGTCCGCGCAACGCACCCGCGATGCTGAGCTCATCGAAGCCGAGCGGAGTCGTGGGTGGCTCGAAACACGCGGCAACGTAGATAGCGGGATCGAGCCCGATGTTGATCGAGACGGGCAATGCGCGTCCGGCGGCCTCGGCCTTGGCGCGAAACGCATCGATGTGGCGGCCGGGAACGAAGTAGACGCTCAGACGGTCCGAACCCTGCACGCAGAAGCGGTGGATGGTGACGTCCGCCTCGCCGGTTTCGGGATCCTCGGCGCGGAGCAAGCCCATGGTGATGAACGGTCCGGCGTCACTCGCGGTGTTAGTCGCAACCGGCAGTATGCTCAGTAGGTCAAGCGGCGCCGCGTGAATCACCTCCTGGCATGGAGCGTCATCGATCACTACCGGCGCTACCGCGTTCCGATACGCATCGAGCAGGCGAAACGGCAGCCTGTCCCGAGTGCTCTCCAGTAGGATGGCGGTGCGGTCGCGGCTCGCGAAAAGGCCCGCGAGCGTGCGTACGCCGGGATACCCGGTGACGTTTTCAAAGAGCATCGCGGGGCCGATCAGGGTCGGCGGAGGCGCGGGCGTACCTGCGCCAACGTGGCGGTACACGCCCGCAAGCTCGAGGTGCGGATGGATCGGCTCGCTCGTACTAACCAGATGTTCGGGATGCGTGGCCAGCGCTGTAAGCGCGGAACGGAGATCGAAGATGCGAGCGGCAGTCACAACGGTCAGGATAGCTGGTAGCACACGCTCTTGATGGCACCAGGCGTGCATAGTCTTGCGCCATGATGCGGAAAACGTCGCTTTCCTGCGTACCTGATTCGAATTTCCGGACAGCGGTGTCCGTTTTTGGGACGATCTGCGCGGCTCTAGTGTTTTCCGGCCCGTCCCTGGCCCAAACGCAGGAGCCTCTTAAGGAAGATATCGAAACCCGGTGGGAACAGACTCGCACAGCGGGGCGCCAGGCATTTGAGCGCGGGCGCTTCGAGGAGGCCCAAACGCTGATCGGCCGTGCGTTCGCCCTTGCGCACCGGTTCGAAGATGGCGACCATCTCTCGGTCAGCATGGGCGATATGGCGGACCTGGCCCGCGCAACCGGCCGGTACAGCGAGGCGGAAGGACTCTACAAGAACGCACTCGCTATCCGCGAACGGATCGACGGCGAGACGAGTCCGAAGCTCATTCCGCTACTCGATGGAGCGGCTTGGTCGCTCTACTCGCAGGCGAAAATGAAGGAAGCCGTGGCGCCGTTCCAGCGCTCGCTCGCGATTATGGAGCAGGCGCACGGTCAAGACGCCATCGAAGTTATCCCGGCGATCCTCAATCTGAGCCGCCCACTTCAAATCATCAAGTCCGATCCCGAAGTGGTCGCGAACCTCGAGCGCATCATCAGGATCCGCTCGACAGTGCGAGGGCCGGGTCATCCCGAGGTCGCGGCAGACGTGATTCGCCTCGCGCGCCATCACGTCGCGGAAAAGCGCCCCGCCTCCGCCGAACCTATGTTTTTATCAGCGATCAGCATTCTGGAACGCGCTAACGGCGCTTTCCATTCGAGCGTTGCCGGCCCGCTCGACGAACTCGGCCTGCTCTACTCGAAGGAGAAGCGCTGGACGGACGCCGAGCCCATCTTCCGGCGCTCCGTCGCGGTGCGCGAGCTCTCGCTCGGGCCGCTTAACCCGGAGATTGCGCCCGCGCTCGAGAACCTCGCCGCCGTGTGGACGCAAGTCGACCGCTTTGCCGATGCGGAAGGCGCCTATCGCCGCGCGCTCGAACTCTGGAGCTTCCAACTCGGAGCGGGGCATCCGAACCTTGCCAGCGTGATGGACCGGATCGGGCACGCCTGCGCGTCACAGAAGAAGTACGACGAAGCGGAGAGCGCATATAGCTCCGCGCTGTGGATCCGCGACCGGCAATCGGTCACCAACCTGAATAACCTCGCCCTGATCATCGCGGCGCAGGAGCGCACCGTCGATGCGGAACCGCTTTATAAAGTGGCACTGACCGTGCTCGAACCGCCCGTGGTGACCGCTCCCGTTGCCAAGTTGAAACTGGCTTCCGCGAAATCCAAGGAAACCGCCGCGCCGAAAGATCCGGCGCACCCCGATCTGCTCCGGATCACTCTGCACAATTACGCGGAACTGATGCGCAACACGAACCGGCCCGCCGCCGCGGGACGCCTCGAGCTTCGTGAGAAACAAGCGGAGGAGCTGGAAAAGCGGCTCCAGAAGGAAGCGCTCGACAAAGCCAAGGCGTCACCCACGCCGCAGTAGCCGCTTGACTCCGGCCATGCTGTCCAGTACAACAACATGCGATGGCCTTGAAGACTCTCCTACCGTTTCTTCTGCTTGCGCTCGGCGCGCAGGCCGGCAACGTAGACACCTTTGCCGGCCTGCGCAAGCTGTTCGCAAACCCGCCCGCGGAGTTCCGCTCCATGCCGTTTATGGTTTGGAACGGCGACGTGACTGAGGCGGATATCGATCGCGAGCTTGCGAACTTCAAAGCGCAGGGCGCAGGCGGCGTGTTCATTCACCCGCGTCCGGGGCTCGTCACGTCCTACCTGTCCGACCGCTGGTTCCAGCTTGTCCGCTACACCGTGGACAAGGGTAAGCAACTCGGGCTGGAGATCTGGCTCTATGACGAGAACTCGTACCCCAGCGGGTTCGCAGGCGGCCACGTTCCTGCGGAGATGCCCGAGTCCTACAACGAAGGGCAGGGCCTTCGCCTTCGCAAGATGAACGCCCTGAAGCTCGATCCCACGAAGCAATATCCCATCATCCTCAAGCGTGAAGGCGAGCGCTTCATCGAGGCCGCGGCGACCGAAACCGGTCCGGGTGATTACTACGCGTTCGAACTCACGTTCTATCCGAAGCGGGCGTGGCACGGCGGTTACTCATACGTTGACCTGATCCGTCCGGGTGTCACGGAAAAATTCATCGAGCTGACCATGCGCGGGTATGAGAAGACGCTCGGCGCAGACCTCGGTAAGAGCGTTCCCGGCATCTTCACGGACGAACCGCACATCGGCGCCCCCCAAAGCCGCGACGAGGTTCGGTGGACTCCCGACCTCTTTGCGCAGTTCCTCCAGCGCCGCGGCTACGATCTGAAGCCGCTCCTCCCCGCCCTCCTCGAACCTGTCGGCGACTGGCGCAAGGTCCGCCATGATTACCATGCCGTCCTACTCGAACTCTTCACCGGGCGCTGGAGCAAGCCGTGGCAGAAATACGCGCAATCCAGGGGCTTGCAGTGGACCGGCCATTACTGGGAGCACGAGTGGCCGAATCCTTCGAACGGCCCCGACAGCATGGCGATGTACTCTTACCACGACGTGCCCGCCATCGACATGCTGTTCAATCAGTTCTCTGACACCGGCGGGCAATTCGGCAATGCGCGCGCGGTTCGCGAACTGGCGAGCGTCGCGAACCAGATCGGCCGGCGGCGCACACTGAGCGAAACCTATGGAGGCGCGGGCTGGGAACTGCGGTTCGAAGACATGAAGCGGCTCGGGGATTGGCAAGCTGCGCTCGGCGTCAACTTCGTGAACCAGCATCTGGCGTTTCAAACACTGGCCGGCGAACGGAAGCACGATTACCCGCAGTCATTCACCTATCACGAGCCGTGGTGGGAGCATTACAAAGTGCTCGGCGACTATCTCGGCCGCCTCTCGCTGGCGCTCTCGACAGGCGAACAGGTGAACCGCATCCTCGTACTGGAACCGACCACCACGGCCTGGCTCTACGACGGCGATGGTGCGAAGATGTCCGAGATCAACGGTGCGTTCACAGCGTTCATCAACCGCCTGGAAGCCGCGCAGGTGGAGTACGACCTGGGCAGTGAATACCTGATTCGCGAACACGGCGCAGCGGCCGGCGCGAAGCTCTCGGTCGGCAAGCGCGCCTATGACCTCGTCGTGCTGCCGCCCGCGATGGAGAACATCGAGAGTGCCACGCTCAAACTGCTGGACTCTTATCTTAAGAACGGCGGAAACCTGCTCGCATTCGCCCAGCCACCCGCGCGCGTGGATGGCGCGGCGAGCGATGCTGCGACGCGCATGGCCGCGCAGTTCGCCTCCCAATGGCAGCGGACCGATGCGGTGCCTGCGAACCCGAGGTTTTCGGCTGTGGGCGGCGCCGTCCATCATCAGCGCCGACAGGTGGCCGACGGCGAGTTGCTGTTCATCGTCAACTCGAGCCTCGAGGCGCCAGCCACGGCCACGGTTGATTTGCGCGGCGCCGCAATGCGAATGGACCTGTTCACCGGCGCGGTGGAGCCGTTCGACGCCGCACGCCCGATTACACTCGCGCCCGGCGGCAGCGTGCTGCTTTACAGCGGTCCGGCGGCCTCTCGACCGTCGAAAAAGCCGGTCAACCGCTCACAAAGCGTGATCGCCGCCCAGGGTCCGACAATGGTGAAGCGCATCGGCCCGAACGCCCTCACTCTCGACTACTGCGACCTCACGCTCGCCGGCGCTACCGAACGGAACCTGCACTACTACGTCGCGCAGGACAAAGTTTTCAAGCACTACGGGTTTGTTGAAGGCAACCCCTGGATGACTGCCGTTCAGTACAAGACCGCGATAGTGGATCGCGATCACTTCCCCGCCGATTCCGGCTTCGCCGCCGCCTTCCACTTCGACGCCTCGCCAGATGCACCCCTCAGGAGCCTGCGCGCCGTTGTCGAGCGCCCCGCACTCTGGAATGTCACCGTCAACGGCAAACCGGTGACTGCGCGCGAAGGCGAGTGGTGGCTGGATGTCGGATTCGGCATCTACGATATCGGCGCTCACTCCGTCCCCGGCGCCAACGAAGTCGTGCTTACGGCGCGGCCCATGTCCGTACACCACGAGCTTCAGCCCATTTACATCCTGGGCGATTTCGGGCTTGAAACTTCGGCTACTGGATTCACACTGGTGCGTCCTTCCACGCTTTCGGCAGGCGCATGGAAGGACCAGGGAAACCCGTTTTTCTCGGACCGGGTCTCGTACGCGCGCGATATGAATCTGGAGGCTGGCGGAAGTTACGCCGTCCGGCTTGGCAAGTGGCAAGGCACACTGGCGGAGGTGCGCGTCAACGGGAAACCCGCAGGCGTCATCGCCTGGCAGCCATACGAGTTGGACATCACCCCGCTGGTCGCGGGCGGGAAGAATCGCGTGGAGGTGGTGGTCTACGGCTCGCTCAAAAACCTGCTCGGGCCGCACCACGGGAAGGCGAATCGCGGCATCGTGACACCGTGGAGTTGGCGGAACGCGCCCAAGGAAGCACCGGCCGGTACGGGCTACGAATTCGAGTCGTACGGACTGTTCGAGGACTTCGCCGTTCTGGGAACGAAGTAAGGAATGTGCGGGGCGCATCCGGAGAGGGTGCGCCCCATGATGGCGACTTAGCTTACGCTTTGACCGGTTCGAAATATCCGCGTGCGAGTTCCGGCTTCGATTCGAGTGCTCGGCTCCAGCAACTCCGTGCCTCGTCTTCGCGGCCAAGCGACTTCAGCACGTGACCGAGATTCACGAGCGCTTCGGCGAACTCGGGATTCTCGGACAACGCCTCTTTATACAACCGCACAGCTTCATCCGACTGCCCGGACTTCTGCAGCAGAAGCGCCGTATTGTAGAGCAGCTCGGGCGACCGTTCGCCCAGGTCGATGAGCCTTCCGTGGTACTCGAGCGCCTGCTCCATGTCGGAACGCTCCAGCGCTAGCGCCGCAAGTCCGCGGAGAGCTTCGAGCGACTTCGGATCCGAGTTGAGTGCCTGCTCATAGGCCAACTGCGCCAGTTCCCTGTCGCCCATCTTCCAGTACGCGAGGCCGAGGTTCATCTGCGCCTCGATCCAATCCTTGCGTTTCTTCAGGCAACCCTCGAAAGCCTCCGCGCTGCCGCGGTAATCGGCCTTCTGCATCCGCACATAGCCCAGGCGGAAGCGTGCCTCGGCGTTGTCGCCGTCTTTGTCGAGCACCTTCTGATAGGCCTTTTCCGCCTCGTCCTGATCGCCCGATTGCTCCAGCACGAGCGCCAGGTTCCACAGCGCGTTCGTCGCGCCCGGGTCGTGCTTGACTGCCTGCTGGTAAGCCTCGCGCGCTTCCTTCAGCGCCCCGAGTTCCTGCCGCACAATGCCCAGGTTCGTGTATGCCTGCGCGGAGTTCGGCTTCACCTTGATGGCTTCGAGATACGCATCGGAAGCCTGCTGCATCCGGTTCGCCTTCTGGTGTGCGAGCGCCAGGTTGAACCAGCCCTCGTAGTGGTCCGGCACGGCATCCACCAGCAGCGTGCAGAATTTCGCCGTGAGGTCGTAATCGCCGCGCGCGGCACCCCAGGCGGCCAGCCCTTCGAGAGCGGCGGGCGAGCCCGGCTTTGCGTCCAGGAGCTTCTCTGCGTAGAGCCGCACGGTATCCCAGTCCCGCTTCGCCATGCCCAACGAGACCAGGTTGGCGAGTGCATCCTCGTGTGCGGCGTCACGCTTCAAAACTTTCTTGTACAGCTCGGAAGCGTCATCGTACCGACCCTCGATCTGGAGCGCGACGGCCTTCCCAAACTCGGCAGTCTCGTTGTCCGGATCGAATGCAAGACACCGTTCGAAGGCGTTTAGCGCCACTCGGGATTGTTTCAGATGCAGGTGAGCGATTCCGAGCCCGAGGAAGGCGTCTGTCCGCTCCGGGTTTACTTCGAGCGCCTTCTGGAAGTTGTCTGACGCCTCCTGCCAATGTCCCATTTTCTCGAGGCACAGGCCGAGATAGAACCAGCCGTTGGCATTCTTCGGGTCCAGCTCACCGAATTCCCGGTAGCTGTTGACGGCGCCCTCGAACTGGCCCAGTTCGAACTGGATCTGCGCCATGGCCGAGTAGATTTCCGCGGTCGTTTCGCCCTTCGCAATGGCGCGCTGCAACTCGCGGAGCGCCTCCTCGGACTTGCCGCTCATGTGCAGTGAAGCTGCGCGAGCGTAGAAGCGGGAGGTCTTTGGACTGTCGGTTCGCGGGACAAATTCGACCGGCCCGGCGGCCATCGGTTTCCTAGGAGTCATACGTCACCAACCTCGTTTGTCGAAGTGCCCTGCGGCCTGGGGGCCTCTGGGCCCGCGCCGCCGGGATACTGCTGCCATCCGTTCACCAGAACCTACTGAAAACTTAAGCACCGGAAGCCCCAGCCGGCGTCAGCCATGCGCAGAACTTCCCTATAAGGTCGTCGTGGTGGCGTACGCGCATCCAATAAAGCCGCGGCCTATCGTCCGGTTCGCCGGTAAAGCCTACGCCGCCCACCGACAGCAGGTCGTCATGAAAGAAATCCACCACGTGGCCGTCAATGGACGTCCGGAAATCGCTACCCCTCACCTCGACGGAGATCCGAACGGGCCGGCTGACGTCGAAGCGGTCACGAACGGGCACCTGCACACGGTGGGATTCCTCCCCTGCCACGACGGCGGAGCGTTCCAGTACGAGTTCGCCGGACTGCGCTTCGGCGATCAACCGGGTCATGTAGTAGCTGCGCAGATCGGACGCCCGGAACACCCACGCCAGGCTCCGATCCAACTGGCCGACGAATTCGAAATCGTAATCCTCGAGACCCAGCGAAGGCCGGTACAGCGCAAGTTGACCGATGCGCATGGCCTTGCGCTCACGGGTCCAGGCCCGGCTCCAGTCGCGTGCCCCGAACCAACCTTCGGTCGGCTGTGCGAAATCGGCGTGCACTACAATTGCGGCGCGACTTTGCAGCAGCCGGAATGCACTGTCGCCGGCCGGCGTCATCGTAAGGCCGATGGCGCAAAGCAGAAGGACCACCCCGGTCAGAATGCACGCCGCGGCGCCCCGGTTTCTCTTTGCACGACCCTCGGTCCGCCGCGGCGTCATCGGAACAACCTCAACCCGCCGCGTGACGCCAGCCTCGGTTGAACGCTTTCACCTGCGGCAATCGCGTAGGCCTCCTGTTCCATCTCCGGGGAGACGCTAGCCGGCATCACGACCAATTCAGGTTCGAGCGTGAAAGCCACCATCGTCCCGGGCCGGATCGCCGGCTGGCTGCCTTCTGCGGCTTCCACCACACAGACCAGCGGCTCGCAGGGTCCGATCACGCGCACCTGTGGAGCTGAGGTAAGCCCTCGCGGCAGAACCGGAGCGAGCGGGCCGGGCTCAACGGCGCCGGCCAGCACGCATGTGTTGTCGTCATCAAAATCCAATGCTTCGTATCCCGTGAAACTGAAGACTGGGTATCCGGGCCACGGCAGTGGAGCGGTTCGTTTCAGCACCGCCACCGCCGCCGGGCCGCGCAACTCCTTGGCACACAGAGCGGGCCTCGGGCCTCCGGACATCTCCTGCACGGCAGGCATAGGCAGGCGCATCAGTGACACTGCACCTACGGCGGGCCCTGCGGACACTGTCGTGGCGGGCATCATAGTTACTGCCGCCAAACCCGGCGCCTCGAACAGCGGACGCGGCTGATCTCCCCAGTGAACCGGCGTGAGTCGCACGTTCGCGATCACAGCGCGCGCGGGTGTGAGCCTCGGGCCGACGGTCGAATTCGTTGCCACGCGACTGAACTCGATCGCCGCGGCGGGCGGAATGATCCACTGCTCCCCGAACCGGCTAGTACCGTGGTTGACTGCACGGCCCGTCACAGGCAGCACGCCAGCGTTTCTCAGGCCCGTATAAGTGGACTGCACACGCAGGTGCGAAACCTGCGGGACGCGCAGCGGCATCTCTGCTGCGGCTGCCTCCGCCGTGTGGCGCATGCTGACAGGCCCGAATGCGTAGGGCAGCAAGCCCCCGGGCGCGAGAGTGCGGGCCGGCCAGGCGGCCGCACCGGGCGAGAGCAGTTGCACCGCCGCGCTGAAACCGCTTTCCGCGCTACGCGCTGACGAGGCGATCTGCATTGGTGTTGCCGGTGCAGAAATTGGCGTCACACTCGGCGGAGGGAGCGTCTGTGCCAACGCGCCCGGAAGGTCCGACCTCGGAACCTGGATGCCCGCACCTCTAATCGGCGGAGCGGGCAAGGTGGGCAGGAAAGACGCCGCAAAGCCGTGAAGCGAGCGCCTTTCAAACGGCGCCAAGTCGGCCATCCGGATCCCGCTCTCGCCCGCTTCTTGGAAGCGCGGCGGCACCTCGGGACGGAACGGACGCTCCAGAAAATCCAAAACTCTCGAAGCCGTTCCACCCGCGTGCGGACGCACAACAGCGATCGACGCGGGCGCGGCCGGAGGCGTCGAGGAGCAGACGCCCGAAGGAGTTGATGGCAGCACCGCGGACCGGTACATGTCTCCGCCG